>JANXUC010000011.1 GCA_025352065.1 Acidobacteriaceae bacterium
CCAACAAGGACTACTACGCAACTCTTGGTGTTAAGAAGGGTGCCTCTGCGGAAGAAATCCGCAAAGCTTTCAAGAAGCTCGCGCGGAAATACCATCCCGACGTAAATCCGGGCGACAAGTCCGCCGAGGAAAAGTTCAAGCTCCTTTCTGAAGCCAACGAAGTCCTTAGCGATCCCAAGAAGCGAAAAGTTTACGATCAGTTGGGCTTTTACTCCGACAACATTGATCCCGCGACTGCGGAAGCCTATGCGCGTGGAGGCGGCTCTCCCGGTGCGGCTGGCGGCAGCGGATTTCCCGCTGGCGGAGGTTTCTCGGGAGGAAGTGCCGCTCCCGGTGGTGCTGGTTTCGATTTCGGTGGTTTCGATTTCTCCGACCTCTTCGATAGCTCTGGAAAGAAATCAGCCCGCAGCAGTGGAAGCACAACCGCAGGCGGCGGCGGTTTCCGAGATATTTTTTCCAACATCTTTTCTGGGCGCAGTGGTCAGCAGGAAGGCGGCCCAGAGCCTGGCACGGATTTGGAATATCAAGTGCGCGTGCCCTTTTGGGAAGCCATTCGGGGCGGCGTGATTCGTCTCAACATTTCGCGGCGTGACACCTGCCAAACCTGCCACGGTAGCGGCATCATCGAATCTCCCGGCATGTGCCGCCAATGCGGAGGCTCCGGGCAAATCACACAAACCGGCGGACGGATGAAGTTCAACACCGCCTGTCCGAATTGCCACGGCACAGGCAAGAACATCACGACTTGCCACACCTGCGGCGGCGAAGGCGCCTTGAATCGCACCGAGCCCATGGAAGTTCGTATCAAAGCTGGAACGCGCGACGGCCAGCGTATCCGTCTGGCGGGCAAGGGCAATGCCGGAGTCCGCGGAGGCACACATGGCGACCTGTTCGTGATTATCCGTGCCGGAGATCACCCAATTTTTCGCCGCGACGGCGACGATATTTACTTGACCGTCCCAATCAACGCCACGGAAGCCGCGCTTGGCGCGAAGATTGAGGTTCCCACCATCGATGGCCGAGCCTTGCTCAAAATTCCTCCCGGCACAGCGTCGGGTCAAAAACTTCGTTTGCGGGAGAAGGGTGTAGCGTCGGCCTCAAAAGAGGGAATTCGTGGCGATGAGATCGTGGAAATCCAGATCACCGTCCCCATGCCTCGCGACGAACGCACGAAAGAGCTGCTCAGAGAACTCGCACAGTTGAATCCGGAAGACCCTCGCGCAGAGTTGTGGAGCAAAGTCTAATAACGCCGCAGCAGTGACTATGGTGTTGGACGGAAGCTGACCGACTAAGCTAGAATCAAGAGATTCCATCCGCAAGAAGCTTCAACAAGTGGGCCTGTGGCGCAGCTGGGAGCGCGCTTCCATGGCATGGAAGAGGTCGTCGGTTCGATCCCGACCAGGTCCACCATCTTTTCAACAAGTTAGCGATACCCTCCTTTCCTGTTTGGTGTCATTTGGTGTCAAAAACGCGTCGGACTTCGCCAAACTGTGAAGCGACACAAGGGACCTTGCGCGAGAGAGCCTGCCTATCGGCAATGTCCGAATCAAGCCGCCAGTGACGACCAAGAATTGTTCCGACAACAAAGACTTGATGATCCGCATTGGGAGGGCAAGCAGCTTCGGGTTGCAGTGGGTCGGGCTGTCCAAACCCACGATGGAATGACAGTAGTGTTCTCTGTTCTTAATTCCTCTTCCCGAACTATCGAGCTGTTGCCGCCCCAAATACAGCTTGCTGGAAAATCGAAGGACCAACATAGCAAGACGATCAAGGCCGAGCCGGTGGCTATCAAGGACTACCGATTGACCGCGCGGCGCCAGGTGCGAGGGCGGACGGAGTTGTCATCTTCGAACGTCCAAGCTTTAGGCAGGCTGTCGAAGCTAGCAGTCAGCCAGCACATCGTGGTTACAATTTCGGCCGATACCCCGATCTATGTCGTGCTGGAGCAGACGCCAAGATCGAAGGCGTCTTCGGTCCAATCAGGATTGCGTAGTACGCAGCCAGGCAACGCGGCGAACGCTGAGGAACTTCGACAGCTATTGCAGTTGCAGCGCGAGCTGAATCAGTCGGGTGCAACCACAAAGTGAAGGCGATGGGGAAGACTGACCTCGGCGATGAATTCGGCCAATGGCATGGCACGGGAATCGATGCCATGATTCGGCCCGAGGTTCGTCTGCACGTAAGGTGGAATCAATTCGATGACCTCGGTCTCAGTCTTCTGAATCTGGAATCGCAGAGAGAGCGTGTAGGAGTGCATCGCCGCCTTCGTCGCGCTGTAGGTTGGCACAAAAGCGCCCGGCAGGAAGCCAGCCCTGACGTTACATTCATGATGGTTGAGCCTGCCTGTTCCTGCAAAAATGGAAGTAAGAGCAGCCGTCAGGCGGATGGGACCGAGGAGATTGGTGGTCACCATTGCTTCCATTTCAGTAAATACTTGCAGACGCCAAGGTTTCGCGGGGTTATTTCATTGATTCCGATGGAAGTTAAGCTGGAGCACCTTCTCGACGACGGAGATTCGCCGGATATTCCGATGCCCGTCTATATTGGTTACCTGAACGAGATTCGGCGGGTGGCTAAAGAAGAGCACTAGCCCACTTGTAGTAGGGCCAACTGGCTTTGATTTTCTACTGCGTTTGAGACTCCCTCAGTTCTAACTCTGTACCAGTGCTCAGCTGGCGGCCCCTCCTGAAGCTTTCAATCTGAATCGAAGCAGAGAGCTAGCGGTGAGCCTAAGCGGAGCCCTTCGTGCGTCCCCCAGGCTCATGAAGCTGCCCCGCCGGACGATGTAGAGGGAGTCAGACTAACAGTCAGCAGGCTCCATGCGCCTGCTATCTGCCCACTTTTCGAAACCACTGCAGATCAGAGGAAACCGATGAGCGACAGCGACATCGTCCAGGATTTTTTGGTCGAGAGTTCCGAGAATTTGGACCGGTTAGACCGCGACTTGGTCGGCCTGGAAAAGAATCCTCGCGACAAAGAAGCGTTGGCGGGCGTGTTTCGGACGATTCACACAATTAAGGGTACCTGCGGATTCCTGGGCTTCAGCAAGCTGGAAAAAGTGGCGCATGTGGGAGAAAACCTGCTGACACGCTTACGCGATGGGCAACTCGCGCTGAATCCAGAGCTTACGACTGCCCTGCTGGGCATGGTGGATGCCGTGCGTCAGATGCTGAAGGAAATCCAGGCCAGCGGTCAGGACGGAGAGGAAGACTATCCGGAGCTGCGCGAGACGCTGACGCGGCTGCTGACTCCGGACACCGCGGAACTGGCGAGAGATAAAGATATGGACCAAGCCGTCGGGGCTGTTTCCGCAGCGACCGAAACCCAGCCGCCAGACGCTGAGCGGTTCAAGGTCGTGAGCGAGGACGCTACTCTGTCGCCAATAGGGAATCCGGTTCCGGTCAAAGTCGCGAAAAAGAAAGCAAAAACCATCGCTGTGGTGGGAGAGATGGAAGAATCGGCGCGGAACGGCGAATTGCCGGCGGCCACTGGGCCCTCGAAGGCTGAGGGTATGGTTCTTCCAGCGGGTGGGCCGCAGGTTTTGGAGACAAAACAGCGCGACCCCGCTCCTGAAACCATTCGGGTTGGCGTCAATTTGCTGGACAAGCTGATGACGCTGGTCGGCGAGTTAGTTTTGGCGCGCAACCAGTTGTTGCAACTGGCCAATACCGTGGAAAACCCTGGCTTGCAAGCGGTTTCGCAACGCATGAACCTGATCGCGACCGAGTTGCAGGAAGAAGTGATGAAGACCCGTATGCAGCCCATTGGCAACATCTGGGGCCAGTTCCCCCGCACGGTGCGGGATGTAGCGCTGGGGTGCGGCAAGCAGGTCAACATTGAGATGGAAGGCAAAGAGACGGAGATCGACAAGACCATTATCGAGGCCATTAAAGATCCGCTGACCCATCTGGTGCGCAATTCCGTCGACCACGGCATTGAACTCCCACAGGACCGCGTCAAGGCGGGCAAGCATCCGGCGGGACGCCTGATTCTGCGGGCGTTTCATGAAGGTGGACAGGTCAATATCGAGATCAGTGACGATGGCTGCGGCCTGAATAAGGACCGCATCCGCGACAAAGCCATGGAGCGGGGCCTGATCACGGCCGAGCAGGCTGGGCGGATGTCGGAACGCGAGGTCTTCAACCTGATTTTCCTGCCTGGGTTTTCTACGGCTGCGAAGGTGACGAACGTCTCCGGCCGCGGCGTGGGAATGGATGTCGTCAAGACGAATGTCGAGAAGATCGGTGGCGTGGTGGATGTCCACTCGAAAGCGGGGCAAGGTACCACGATTCGAGTGAAGATTCCATTGACTTTAGCCATCATTCCGGCGCTGGTGGTGACCTGCGGGGGAGACCGTTATGCGATTCCCCAAGTCAGTTTGCTGGAACTGGTCCGGCTGGAACCGGAGCATGCCCGCACCGCGATTGAAATGGTGCATGGCGCTCCCGTGTACCGGTTGCGTGGGCGGTTGTTGCCGTTGGTGTACCTGGACCGCGAGCTGCAGCTTGCGGACGATTCCGCAGCGGAGTGGAGGCAGCACAGCGCCGTCAACATCGTAGTGCTGCAGGCGGATGGCCGGCAATTCGGTCTGGTGGTGGATCGCATCAACGATACCGAAGAAATTGTGGTGAAGCCGTTACGCAAGCAACTGAAGACGGTGAAAACCTTTGCCGGGTCTAGCATTATGGGGGACGGCAAAGTGGCGTTGATTCTGGATGTGCTTGGCTTAGCCCAGCGTGCCAGCGTGGTGACGGAAACACGGGACAAGGCTTTGGTTGAAAAGGCGGCGGAGTCGTCGGTGGAGGCCGGGAAACAGACTTTCCTGTTGTTTGCCGGGTTGGGCGATTCCCGCATGGCGATTCCGCTGAGCGCGCTGGCGCGCCTGGAAGAATTTCCCGTCTCGCAGGTGGAAATGTCGGGGACGCAGTGGGTGACGCAATATCGCGGTCAGATTCTGCCATTGATCCGTCTGAGCCTGATTATGCAGGAGCGGCGCAACAAACTGCGCGGATTGCAGGAGCTGCCAGCGGCGGATGGGGGGCCGATTCAGGTTCTGGTGCTGCATCACGAGAAGCAAAGGTTTGGTCTAGTGGTGGACCGGATTCTGGATATTGTCGAAGACATGGCGGACGTTCAGTCGCCTCCGACGCGCCCCGCAGTGATTTATTCGGTGGTGATTGGCAACAGGGTCACGGAACTGCTGGATATCGCGGCCATTTTGCAGATCAGTGGCACCAAGACAGGTCCGTCGAATGCAAATGGTTCTTCGACCGCAACGGGTTCGGCGCTGAAGAGCGCCGGGGGAGGGAACTAAGTCATGGCCCAGACTTCACAATTCTGTACGTTTTACCTCGACAAACTGCTGTTTGGCGTGGAATTGAAGGGCGTTCAGGAAGTGATTCGCTCGCTGGATATGACGAAGGTCCCGTTGGCGCCTTCGGTAGTGAGCGGACTCATCAACTTGCGGGGACAGATTGTGACGGCGGTCGATTTGCGGCGGCGGCTGGAACTAAAACCTCGCGCGGCGGGATTGCGCGCCATGAACGTGGTGGTGCGCTCCGAAGATGGCGCCATCAGTTTGCTGGTCGACGAAATTGGCGATGTCGTGGAAGTCGACGAGGGCACCTTCGAGCCGTCTCCGGAGACGTTGCGAGGGTCGGTGCGGACCATGATTCTGGGCGTTCACAAACTGGAAAACCAGTTGCTGCATGTGCTGGATATCGAGAAAGCGTGCCAGATGAGCGATGTGGGAGCGGTGGCGGGGGACTGATCGCCCGCCGCTGCAATGGGCGAAACTGTCCCGGCGGCAGTCTGGTAAATGATTCGCAACTACGCGGCACAAAGCGGAACAAATTTCGAATTGGAAAGAAGATCTCGACATGAAGAACTTAACCGTTAAAGCCAAGCTCTCGCTGCTGGTAGCGGTATCGGTAGTTGGGCTGTTGAGTTTCACCGCCGTCGCCTTTTTGACTTTGCAAACCCTGCAACCCACCGGGCCTCTCTACAAGGACATTAAGCTGGGCCAGGCCATAGTGGCCGACTTCGTCCCTCCCGCGGAGAGTATTTCCTATGTAGTTGCCATTCTGGGGGAGATGGAGGAGTCGGCCGACCGTGCGACGACGGAATTGAGAGTGGCGGAGTTTCGGCAGGCCCGCAAGGACTTCGAAGAGCGCCACGCCTATTACCTACAGACCGTGCCCGAGAGCAGGTTTAAGAACTTGATGGTGGGCAGTTGCTACACGGCCGCTCATCAGTGGTTTGATCTGGCCGAGACCGAGTTTGTGCCAGCAATCCTGAAGGGCAACAAAAAAGAGGCTCATGACATCCGGGCGAGAAAGCTTGCCCCCCTGTATGCGCAGCACGGGGAGGCGGTCGATGAGATCGTCAAATTGGCGAACGAAATGGTTCGCCAAGGCGAAGAGCACGAGGCCGCTGTGACGGCTGTGCGAATCAAGATGATGGTCGCGGTGGGCGTCACCATTCTCTTGATCGTTGTGGTGCTGGGCTACGGGACCGCTCGGGGAATACTAGGTCCCCTCAACAAAACCCTGATCGTTCTGCGAGCGCTGGCGGAGGGAGACTTGCGTCAGCAGGTCGAAGTAGATTCCAACGACGAGATTGGCACCATGGGGCGAGCGCTGAATAAAGCGATCGAGGGTATGTCCAGTACGATTCGTGCAATCTCGAATTCGGCGATTCAGGTTGGCAGCGCCAGCGAAGAGCTTTCCACCACGAGCCAGCAGATTACGGCCAATTCCGAGGAAACCTCGGCCCAGGCCAGAGTGGTGTCGGACGCAACTTTGCAGGTCAGCCAGAACCTGCAAACGGTCGCTACCGGGGCGGAGGAAATGGGCGCCAGCATCAAGGAAATTGCAAAGAACGCGACCGAAGCCGCCAAGATTGCGACCTCCGCGGTGAGAGTCGCCGAAACTACGACGGCGACGGTTTCGAAGCTGGGCGACTCTAGTACCGAGATTGGGTTGGTTATTAAGGTCATCACCTCCATCGCGCAGCAGACCAATCTTTTAGCTCTGAACGCAACCATCGAAGCGGCGAGGGCCGGGGAAGCGGGGAAAGGTTTTGCCGTCGTTGCCAACGAAGTGAAAGAGCTAGCGAAAGAGACGGCCAAGGCGACGGAAGATATCAGCCGGAAGATCGAAGCGATTCAGGGAGATACGAAGGCGGCGGTGGAAGCGATTGCGTCGATTAGTACGGTGATCAACCAGATCAACGATATTTCGAGCACGATTGCCACGGCTGTGGAAGAACAGAACGCCACGACGAACGAGATGGCTCGGAATGTGAGTGAAGCGGCGCATGGCAGCGGAGAGATCACCAGCAACATAGCGGGAGTGGCGCAGGCGGCGGAGAGTACGTCGCGGGGAGCGACGGATACGCAGAAGGCGGCGCAGCAACTGGTGGAGACGTCGGCGGAACTGCGACGGCTGGTGGAGCAATTCAAGATCGACGCAGGCGGCAACGGCGCGTCGGGCTCGAACAGCAGAAGCATGGCGGTGCACGCCAGCGCCTAGGTTCGCACGCCGTTCTGAAGCGGCAACGGAGAGAACTCGGTAATGGCTCGCATTCGCGTCCTGGTCGTCGACGATTCAGTGGTAATTCGCAAGCTGCTTGCCGAAACCTTGTCGGGGGATTCGGAAATCGAAGTCGTGGCCTCGGCCAGCGACGGTCGCATTGCGCTGGCAAAAATCGCGCAACTGCATCCCGACCTGGTCACGCTCGATATTGAAATGCCGGTGATGAACGGTTTGGAGACGCTGGCGGAAATACGCAAGCTGTATGCTAAGTTGCCGGTGATCATGTTCAGCACATTGACCGGACATGGAGCCGTAGCGACGCTGGAAGCGCTTTCGCTTGGGGCCTCGGACTATGCCACCAAGCCCAGCAATACGGGCAGTGCAGCCATAGCGATAGAAGCGGTGCGCGCTGAGTTGATCCCTAAGATCAAGGCTTTGTGCCGTGGTGCTGCCCCCAAATTCAAGTCCTTGCCACCCCCGCGCCCCGCAACGCGGACTCCCATACCCCGCAACCGACGGATTGAAATTGTGGCGATTGGCACCTCAACCGGAGGCCCGAATGCGCTGGCCGAGGTCCTGCCGCACATCCCGGAAGATTTCCCCGTTCCAATTGTTGTAGTGCAGCATATGCCACCCATCTTTACGCGGCTGCTGGCGGAACGTTTAGCCAGCCGTGCGGCAATTTCGGTGCAAGAGGGTGTTGCGGGTACCGTCCTGGCAGCGGGCCGCTCCTGGATAGCGCCGGGAGATTTTCATATGAAGGTAAAACGGGTCGGGTTGGCTTGGCATCTGGAACTCAATCAGGAGGCTCAAGAAAATTCCTGTCGCCCGTCGGTCGATGTGCTCTTTCGCTCGGTAGCTGTGGCGTATGGAGGCAACGTCCTGGGAGTTGTGATGACAGGTATGGGTTCGGATGGCGTGATTGGGGCGCGGCATATTCGCGCCGCAGGCGGTGAGGTCATCATTCAAGATGAAGCCTCGTCCGTTGTTTGGGGCATGCCCGGCTTGGTGTGCGCGGCGGGCCAGGCGGACGGAGTTTATCCCTTGAACCGGCTAGTGCCCGAGATCGTCCGTCGTGTAACGCAGAGCTGCTCGCAACTTGAGGCCTTAGCTTCAAGGACTGTTTCAGGTCGCGCAACCAGCCCGGCAGCCAGCAATCTAGATGCGTTGGAGGCGCGAACAAAATGACGAGCGGCAACCCAAGCGTCCTCGCCAAGCCTGCCGTGATCAAGGCCGGTGAATCCATCGACCCTGTCTTCCGTCAGATTCGCGATATCGTATACAAAGCCTGTGGCATTTTCCAGCTTGACGAAAAACTCTACCTGTTGGTGGATGGCTGTGGACGCCGGATGAAACAGCTGGGGCTGACAAATTCGCGCGACTACTGGAACCTATTAACGGCGCAGTCCAGCCGCGACGCAGAGCTTCGGCATCTCCTGAACGAGCTGACGATTGGCGAGACCAGTTTGTTTCGCAGCCAGCCACAAATTGACGCCTTGCGAAAAGTCATTCTGCCGGAGATAGCGGGTGAGAAGATCAAACAAATCACGAAGCGGCTGCGCATTTGGAGTGCGGGATGTTCGACAGGAGAAGAATCCTACACCTTGGCGATGAATATGCTTGAGGAAACAGAAGGCCTGTTGAAAGGCTGGACTATTGAAATTCTTGCCACGGATCTCAACGACCGTTCCGTGGAGACCGCCAAGGCCGGCGTTTATGGCGACTACGCTTTGCGGTCCACCACGGATTACTTTAAGCGCAAATATTTCACCCCTTTGGATGGCAAAAAATTGCAGGTGCAGCCGGAGGTTAAAAAGCTGATCACCTTCAGCCGTCTGAACCTGCAAGACGACTCCAAAATGCTGTTCATGAAGGGTATGGATCTGATCTTCTGCTGCAATGTGCTGATCTATTTCGATGGCCCGTCGAAGTCCAAGGTCATCAACCACTTTTTCAGCAACTTGAACTTCGGCGGCTATTTCTTTCTTGGAACATCGGAATCGCTCTTGAAGTTGAACGACCAGTTTCATCTGGTACATTTTCCCGGGGCGATGGCTTATTGGAAGCCGTCCCTGAAGAGTGGCAAGCTATGACCTTGGAAAATCATGAAGCGTGGCCAACTATGACGACGACTGTGACTGACAAAATTCGTGACCGCATCGAGCGCATTGTGACTACACCTTCGATCCCCGCAGTTTTCCTGCCCCTAGTGGATTTGCTGAGCGGACCCGCCGAGGAGGCCAATCTGGACGAGGTGGTTCGCCTGGTTTCCTATGACAATGCTATTGCGGCGCAATGCCTGCGAGTGGCGAGTTCACCGCTGTTTGGGATGGTCAAGCCGCCGAAATCCATTGCCGCGGCGGTGATGACTCTAGGCTTGCAGCGGGTGGAAACCATTGTTCTCACCAGTTGCATGGGAGAGGCCTTTTCCAGGGAAAAGTGGGGTATCGATCCGGTCGCCTTTTGGAGGCACTCACTGGGGTGCGCGATGGTGTCGCGGAAGTTCAGCGAGAAGTTGGCGGGGGTTGATGGGGAACGCGCTTACATGGCAGGATTGCTGCACGACTTGGGATTTTTGGCCAGCAGCATGGCTTTTCCCGAGGAGTTTGCTGTGGCGGTCGAACGGGCGTGTCGCGAGCAGATTCCGCTGCACGAAGCGGAGCAGGCGACCATGGGATTCACGCATTGCGAGACAGGGCGAGCTCTGGCCGAAAAATGGCATCTGGCTAAAGACATTCTCGATGTAATCGCACACCACCACGCGCCAACGCAGGCGGGCAGCGCCGGTTCGCTGGTAGCCCTCGTCCATCTAAGCGACGAACTGTGCCGGGTGCGAGGTCTCGATTACGGATACTATGAGCGCCACAAGGTCGATCTGATCTCCGACCCGGCGTGGTCCATTTTGCTGCAAGACCATCGTGATCTGGAAGGTGTAGACCTTGCGCGCTTTACATTTGAGCTGGATGAATCGGCTGCCAAAGTCGGCGAAATGGTATCCGCAATATTTGGGCCAGTCGCTGCGTAGGGCACGCTGGCTCGGATCTTCGGAAAGGACGACACGGCTAGTTCTCTGGGTTGCCGAATTGGAAATTAAGATCGCGATTTTTCGAGGTTTTTGCTTTGAAGCGCGCGCCGGAGTCCCTACGCAGAATATTTCCGGCAGGCGATGGCAGGCGGATTTCAGCCACGTCGAAGCCTGTTGGGCAGCACCTACCGCGGGTCGGCGAGGGTCGAGCTTTGGGCCTAGCTGTCAACCTGCAGCGAAATCACAACTGGCGCGTTGTCAAAAAGCAACCTGAGCTCGACTGCGGCAGAGTTTTTCGGGGAGTGCATACTATAGTCGTCGCCCGTAATCACGGTAGGTACAGAGAGCATGCAGCTATCGCCCAGCCCAGGTATCTTGTTTTTGAAGTTGCCAGCGACCATGTTGCAAATTTCCCCGAACGCGTCGCACATGTCCGGCCCAACGTTGGCAGGCTCGACGCCCAGCATCTTGGAGGCCATGAGTAAAGCAGATTTTCGAGTACAGCGGATACTCATGACTCCGCAGAGTTGCCCGGCGAGACCGACCATGGCGGTGATATCCAGAGTGCCTTCGGACACGGTTTCGGGTGTCGTCAACTTCGAACTCAGCATGAGTTCAAAAACCTCTCGTGTAGCGACTTCCAACATCGGAAGCCAGGTTTGCTGGCTGCCTTCAGTGGCTGGTGCTGTACCTGTGGTGTTCACGCTTTCACCCCCAGAAGAGGAATTACATGTTCTTTAACTTGATCGGGTGTAAACGGTTTGCGGATGTAGCCCCGCGCCCCTAGCGAGATGGCTTGCACAACATGCGCTTCGCTGCCTTCCGTTGTAATCATGACGACCGGCACGTTCTTTGCGTTCTCCACGCTCGGAAGTGCTTTGAGAAACTCCAGACCGTCCATAATGGGCATGTTGATGTCACATAGGATCAGCTCAACGGAGTCTTCGGCGAGTATGGTCAGTGCCTCAGCGCCGTTCCCCGCTTCAAATACTTTGCTGAGCTCAATGCCCGCTTGCCGCAGCGAGCGTTCCACAATCTTTCGCATGACCGACGAATCGTCCACAATCAGAGCACGAATAGCGTCCATAAACCCTCATTCTTGGTGCAGGGCAAGAGCTAGCGCTTGTTCTTTTACCTTGCACTGTTGTTTTATCGGCGGAGATTCATTGGACTTTACAGGTACTATGACCTTTCGATGCCAAGCAAAAATCATCTGGCCAGGCGGCGCAAATCACGCTTCGGATGCATAGTCGCCGCAAGGACTAGAATTCAATAAGAGGTTCACCAATGGCAGCGCAAGACGAAATCAACCGCACTTCCAGTCCAGCCAAAGCGGCCGAGCAAGTCGCGGGAGCGCAGGACCTGCTGAAGACTTTGCAGGAAAAGCTGGGGCAACACCCGGAAATCGGGCAAGCAATCCATAAGCTTGAGCTGGCGCTTGCCATTCTCGAAGTGCAAACCGGAGGAATGCTGTAAATCGACGGGTTTGGGGCCGTTAAGCTAAGCTACGCATGAATGCCTACAGACGTATTTTGATCGGTGTTCCATTTGGCACCGCGTTCCAGATTTCGTCCATTTCGGCATCGGTTACGGCAATGCAGCCGTCGGTCCAGTCGTACAGCCGATTGGCGGCACTCGGGCCATGGTAGCTGTTGGGAAGGCCGTGGACGAACACATCTCCGCCGGGAGACACTCCTCGCTTGCGAGCTGCTGCCCGCTGCTCCGAAGTCGGGTAGGAAATGTGGAGTGATTTGTAATATTGGCTGTGGGGATTGCGTGAATCCAGGACGTAGACTCCTTCAGGAGTCTTGTGATCGCCTTGCTGCGACTTAGGACCAACCGGGGAGCCGCCGAGCGCTACCTTGTACTCCTTCACGACATCGCGGTCGTGGAGAAGTCGAAGTACACGTTTCTGCTTCAGGACTAAAACGCGATCTACCTTGGCTGATCCAAGAGATGCGGTTCGCGCTGGCAAACGTTGGATAGCGAGCATTCCCAGCAGGACCAGGAACGTCCTTCGCAGAACTACTTTGCGGATCATGCTCGCAGGCTGACGCTACCCTCAATCTCGCCTTTGATATTGAGATTTCGGATTAAGCGATGGAGATAGTTGGGATGCAGCCCCAGCGCCTTGGCTGCATCGGCATACTTTCCGCCTGACTCTCGTATCGCATTCAGAATGAGCTTTTTCTTATATTCCTGAACGGATCCGTGATATTTCCCCGAAGGAATCTGAGCCGAGCCATCGTGTTCCAGAATTTGCTCTGGAAAATCTTCCGGCAAGAGCGTGTCACCCACGCCCAATACAACGGCGCGCTCGATAGCGTTTTCCAGCTCTCGAACGTTGCCCGGCCAGTCATAGCTCATGAGGCAGGAGAGAGTGGCAGACGAGACCAGCTTTTTGGACTGGCCGCATTTTGCGCTATGCTTTTTGACGAAGTGCTCAACCAACTCCGGTATGTCCTGCTTGTGATCGCGCAAGGCAGGCATGTTCACGGGAATTACGTTCAGGCGGTGAAAGAAGTCTTCCCGGAAGGTTCCCGCTTTCACGGCTTCTTTCAGATTGCGGTTGGTGGCGGTGACAAGACGAATATCCACCGGAATATTACGAGTTCCTCCCAGGCGCACGAGCTCACGCTCAGCGAGAACTCGCAACAATTTGGCCTGCAGCCCTACCGGGAGTTCACCTACTTCGTCTAGAAACACAGTGCCGCCGTGGGCGACTTCAAGTTTGCCTTTTCTGGGAACGGCGCCCGTGTAGATTCCCTTTTCGACGCCAAAGAATTCCGCTTCCAGCAAAGTATCCGGAATAGCAGCGCAGTTCACAGCTACGAAAGGCTTCTCGCTGCGACGGCTGTTGCCATGAATGGCGCGCGCGGCCAACTCTTTGCCCGTTCCGCTTTCACCCCGAATAAGAACGGTGGAATCGGCCGGAGCCGCTCGGGAGATCAGCTGAAGCACTTCCTGCATAGCTTGGCTGGTACCTTTGAATTCGTGGTCCAGATTGATCTCTGAATTCAGGCGGCGGTTCTCCTGTCGTAGCCACTCGATCTGGTGTACATTTTCGAGCGCAACCGAGGCAATAGCAGCCAGTGCTGTTACCAACTGGAGATGATCTTCCGTAAATGGAATATAGCTGTTGCGACTGCCCAGGTAGATGCAGCCGATGACACGCTCCATCACATGCAGCGGCACACACAGTAAAGAACGAACTTCAGAAGCGACCAGGCTCTTGACGCTGCGGTAGTCGCCCTGGTTCGGCACGTCGTTGAGCAGCATAGCGACGCCCTGCTTCATGACCTGCTGCACAATCGTTCGGCTGACGCGAACGGGCGCTTCCGATCCTTGCTGATCGCGCGCCAGGGTGGAAGTGAACTCGCCGTGGCGCTCCAGCAAAATCGCACCTTCTTCGGCGGGTGTGACCTCGAAGACGGATTGCAAAACCTGCTCCTGCAACTCGCGCAGATCGTGAATGGAGTTTACGGACTGGCTGATCTTCAGCAGAGCATTCAGATTGCGGCTGAGTGACGCCGAAGCCGAATCTTCCTGGGGCGCGAACTCCGGGTGAAGGTAGAGCGCATCTTCCGGCCGCAGATGTACTGTAGCCTGCATCGGGAGGCTATCATCGTCGAATTCAATGGTTCCCGTTTGCTCCGGACTATCCTCTTGCGTGAGAAACAGGAGCAGGGAATCGCCCACAGCGATACGGTCGCCATGTTTGAGCAAGTGCTCCTTGATAAGCGCGCCGTTGACTAGAGTTCCGTTGCGGCTTGCAAGGTCGCGGAGGCGATAACCACCCTCCTCGAAGGACAGGGCGCAGTGGCGGCGCGACAAGGCCGGATCAACAATGGCGACTTGGTTGGCGCCGTCGCGTCCGACAAGGACTTCTCCAGCGGGCAGTTCAACGACCTGATTCTTTAACGGTCCAGCGATGATGCGCAGTCGGGGGTTCATGATCTTGAAAAGAAGGGTGATCTCCTGTTTAACACAGGTCTATGGTTTCGCACAGAGAGATTTCTCTCAACTATAGAAGTTCACTATCCATTCGGATAGTACTAGCTGATCAGATAGCTCTTGGGATCCGTTACGGAGGACTTTCTTCAGCAAGATCGTCCCTTTGATTCTTCAATAACCACAGGCGAAACAATAACTTACACTCGAATTTGCCTCCCTCCGCAGAGGCGGGTTTCGTTTGGCTGGTTGTTTGCCAGTAAAAAACGTGCGAAGCCGTTAGAGGGCTTGCCCTCGACGGACTCTGTCCGATGATTCCTGCTCCTGCTGAGGAGTCTTGGCGGTGCCATGTCAGGTTTGTCGGGCGCAGCGTTCGCCGGGGTCCTGCATAACCCTTTCGTCAGGAGCCCGGCGAGTGCAATTCAGATGAGTTCACGTCGGGTTTGCCTGTGGTCGCGTTCGCCGCGCGGGCTGAACTCGAAAGTTTCCGCGGAATACAGGAATCTTAATACGGGGGAAGACTGGTTTCGCGGAAGTAGGGCCGCCGGAGGGTTGGGATGGGAGCATCCCTACTGTCCGGCGGCCCATTTTTCGTTTGAGTAATTTACGAAACAAAGAATGCTAGTCGCCTGCCGCGTCGTGCAGCCTGGAAAGCGCAATGTGCTCGCTTGATGGGATGCCATCGCGATATTCGACGTAGCGACCTGAAATAGCAGGGACTCGGGCACCTGGGACAAGAATACCTACCAGATTGAGTGGATCGGCTGCCGAGAGGATAGCTATTTCGCCGCTCGGGGGAAGTCGTCGCGTTGCGCGCAACGACTCCACCGCGACTGGCAGCGCAAACTGTTCTCCCAGGAATCCATCGACGAATCGTCCGCCGCGAACCTCACCGCGATCCTCCAAACGCCGAAACGCGATGAGCAACTCCCGCCATTTTGGCAACACGGTTTCCCGTGCGAGCAAGTCGCGGAAGACGACTCCATATCGCTGCAGCAGCATCCAGCAAGTCGCCTCGGCGGCCTTAGCGCGGTCGGTTGCCGCGTCCGTGAAAAGAAGAGACCAGCGTCCGGAACTGTGTCGCGGACGCGAGGTGCGTCCAAAGCCTTGTCCAGAGCGGCGTTTGGGATCGATGAGCGCGCGTAGATTGTCGAAACCATCTGCCGTAATCAGTCCGGCAGCGACGAGCTCCCAGAGTCCAGTTTCAACTTCAGACTTGAGTGTGCCTGTACCTTTCACAACATCGACAAAGAAGGATGCACCGCGTTGACGCAGAAACTCCAAGACCAGCATCGCGCCTTCGCTTAATCCTCGAGTCGGCGCATCTGTTTCGTTCCCGATATTTGCGGGGCGACGTGGAATCATCCAATCGGCTTTTTCGCGGATAAAGAACGTAACAGGAGCTACGCTGGTCGGAATCACGCGTCGCTTACCGTGCGCGGAATCTTCGAGCGTGGCGGGGTGTGGCGAGAGGCGCCCCCAGCCCACGGCGCCGGTCATGCAAAGTGAATCGAGCCATTGCGGATCGTAGTGTGCCACGCGGCGAGAAAGAACTTCTCGCTCCCAGGCATTGGCTGGAATTTCAAAGCCTTGCAATTGGCACAGGATTTCCAATACGCCACGCTCTCCTGCGAGCTGGGAGTTAGGCGCAATGTGCTGCCAGCGCAGCAGCCAGCGCAAGAATTGCGCAGCGGTGGCTGGTTCGATTTGCTTGCGCAGCTTTCCAAGAGTGAGGAAATGAATCCGCGCCAACAGGCGACGTTCGCACCATTCCGTGTCTGTTGTTGTGCCGGTGAACCTGCCACGCAGAATCGCACCGCTAGCTTCCATGCGCAACAGAGCTTGATCGATGGCGCTGGCTGGAAGGTTGAGCGTGCGGCCCAAGTTTGCGGCCGTTGCCGGGCCTAGATGCTGCATCCAGCCCGTCACCATCCGCAGCAACGCTTCGTCAAAGGAAGTCGCTTCCATGCCGACATCGGCCAGGCCGCGCTCGAAAACCGCATCGGGATAGAGCAGCGAGAAGTTCTTGGCTCGCTCCGTTGCGACCCAGTAGGTGCGTCCCTGCGAGTGCGCGCGTGACGCGCGACCATCCAGAACAAGATGATCGAAACAGCGCTGCCATTTGTAGATGGACTCCGCATGCAAGGAGGCCGGGAGAGCGCTGTCCACATCTAGATCAAACGTTACGGGCAGCGCCATCAGGGTATGCAGAACATCTTGCAATTCGTCGGCGTCGCGTACATCGGGCCAAGCTTCGTCGCGAACCTGCGAGATGGCTGCGGGATCGAGCTTGCCGACCTCTTCCAATACTGAAGCGGGCAACATGCGGCGCATCTCGACCGCTCGGGCACGGCGTTCCTCCAGCGGAGCGTCGTCAAGAAAGGCGTAAGGATTCGCATTCAAGATCTCGTGCGAAAACTGCGAAGGCACAGGTGTATCCACCGCAAGGCAGCGAATCGAGCCGTCGGCCATGCCGTTCAGCACGGCGCGAAGGCCATGAATGTCCATGGCCTCGGTCAAAACATCTTTCATGACTTCAGCGACGAGCGGGTGATTCGGAATTTGGATGTCGCCTTCGATATTTTCCTGGCACGCGGCGACATCGGGAAACACTGCGGCAAGCAGATCATCGGAGCGCATACGCTGTATCTGCGGGGGAATCTTCTTTCCGCCTCGGAAGCGCAGCAACGCCAGTGCCCGCTGTGCGTCCCAACGCCATCGGGTCGCAAAAATCGGGGACGGCAAAGCTGCCTGTTCCAAAATTGTCTGCACAGTTTCTGCTTGTAAATATTGGAAGACATCAGCCAGTGGGAAGCTATGTTGCTCAGCAAGAGCGATATTGAGACCGTTGTCAGTGGCCGCAGCCTGCAGCTCGAAATTGAAACTGCGACAAAAGCGCTTGCGAAGAGCCAGCCCCCAAGCCTTGTTCACCCGCCCACCAAAAGGAGCATGAATGACCAGCTGCATGCCTCCGCCTTCATCGAAGAAGCGTTCGGCGATAATGGTTTTCTGCGACGGCACCGCTCCCAAAACTGCCCGACCTTGCAGAATATATTCGACAAGCTGCTCGCCGCTGGAGTCATCCAACCCGCATTCTTCTTTCAGCCATGTAACCGCCGCTGCAACTTCGGGCTGGTTTTGCGAAACGCCAATGGGAGAAGCGCGGGGCAGCAAATCACTCACAGCCTGGCGCAGTTCACCGATGCATACTGAAAGCTCATCCGTGCGCGCCGGAGCTTCGCCGCGCCAAAAGGGAATTGTCGGAGATGCTCCGTGCGCGTCTTCCACCAGCAAGCGTCCTGTCTTCGATTCCACACGTCGGATGCGCCACGACGTATTGCCGAGCAGCATGACGTCGCCCTTCATGCTCTCTACTGCGAAGTCTTCGTCCACTGTGCCGATGTTGGAGCCGTCAGGCTCCGCCACCACCGAGTAAAGTGCTGTATCGGGAATCGCGCCGCCGCTTGTGATGGCGGCCAATCGGCTGCCACGACGGGCTCGCAACTTACGATTCACGCGGTCGCGATGCAGATAGGCTCCATAACGCCCGCGTTGCGCGGCAATCCCTTCCGAGAGCATTTCGAGAATGCGTTCGTAGGTTTCGCGAGACAGCGTCTTGTATGGATATGCATGACGAAATAGTTCGAAGAGTTCGTCTTCGTCCCACTCTTCTTGCGAAGCACAAGCCGCCACAATCTGCTGCGCCAGCACATCCAAAGGAGAATCCGGAATCACCAGGCGATCAAGATCGCCAGTACGAATTGCGCGCACCAAAGCTGCACATTCCACAAGATCGTCGCGGGTGGTCGCGAAAAGCCGGCCCTTCGGAATAGCTCCGCGCCAGTGACCGGAGCGACCTACGCGCTGCAACGCCACTGCAATCGAGCGCGGCGTATTGATCTGGCAAACAAGGTCGATGCTGCCAATGTCGATACCAAGTTCGAGCGAAGCGGTGGCGACCAGCAGCTTGATTTGCCCCGTTTTCAACTTGGTTTCTGCAGCCAGACGCATCTTGCGAGCCATCGAACCGTGGTGCGCAGCCACGGAGTCCTCACCGAGCAGTTCTTCCAGGCGGTGTGCGAGCCGCTCTGCCATGCGGCGCGTATTCACAAAGACCAGCGTCGACCGATGCTGCGCTGCCAACTCTGCCAGCCGCGCGTAGATTTCGTCCCACTGTTCGTTCGAGCTAATCGGCCCCAGCGGACTGGCCGGAATCTCGACTGCCAAATCCATCTTCCGCCGATGGCCGACATCCACAATTGCTGGCGCTGGCCGGTTCGCACCGACCAAAAACTGTGCCACTTCTTCAATCGGTTTCTGTGTCGCGGAGAGCCCTATGCGCAGGGGTACTTGATGAGTGAGAGATTGCAACCGCTCCAGAGACAGTGCGAGATGCGCTCCGCGTTTGTCGTCGGCGACCGCATGGATTTCGTCCACAATCACAGTGGTGACGTCACGTAAAATGGCACGGCTCTTGTCTGCGGTCAGTAAGATATACAACGATTCCGGTGTTGTCACCAGAATGTGCGGCGGGCGCCTCAGCATAGCCCGCCGCTCGGACATCAACGTATCGCCCGTGCGGACGGCTGTACGAATCTCGGGCATCAGCATGCCGAGTTCACCGGCATCCGCCAAGATTTCTCCCAGTGGAACTTCCAAATTCTTCTGGATGTCGTTGCCCAGAGCTTTTAGCGGAGAAATGTAGAGAACTTCCGTGCGGTCCTGCAACTCGCCGTTGGCAGCCTTGCGGACGAGGCGGTCAATACAAATAAGGAAAGCTGCGAGCGTTTTGCCCGATCCGGTGGGCGCGGAAATGAGCGTATTACGTCCAGCAAGGATATGGGGCCACCCCTGCTCCTGCGGCTCGGTCGGAGTGGACATTTTACGAACGAACCAGTCGCGAACGAGCGGGTGGGCCCAGTCAAGCGGAGAGGGGGAGGCAGGGATGGGCTCCTGAAACAGCATGGATTGATTCTACGCAAAGTCGTCAGTTTCGTAAATTGTTCGCTGTAAGCTCGGGGCGCGCAACCCCTGCTGGCCGGCCTTGGGGACAGGGACTCCTGCAAGCGGGGTCGCGACGTTCACAACCAACGCAAGCCCAATCGGAACGTGCTCAATTACAGCCGGCAACGGCGACGGAATTGACAGGGTTTTAGGCAGGCATCGCAAGTTACTGTACGTCAATTTACAGGTTACTTGTAGCAGTACTTAAGCAAGGGGATCTGCTGTACGATTCTCGTAACGTGGAACAGTCTGACGTGAGCATCGAGGATCGTCGCCGCACTCACCGGTTTAGTTGCGGCGGCCAAGCAAAGATTGTGTCTTTGCCATTCGATGGGATATTGGTGCCAGGCAGGGTTTTCGATCTGAGCCTGGGTGGCTGCTGCATCAAGCGCGACCAGACGCTTCCGCAGCAAGGCCAAGCTGAGATCTTGCGGCGTGTTGGCGCATCTTCTTTCCGTGCTTTAGGTCAAGTGCGGGAGCTGCGGGATGGCGAGAAAATCTGCATCGAGTTCTAGCATCTGAGTTCGGGTGGCCAAAGCAAGCTGGCTGAATTGGTTCGGCAACTGGCGATCTTTCAGGCAAACATGGCCAGGCTAAGATTCGCCCGGGACAGTAGAGATGCCGAATTCTTGAGTGAGTATATCTTCAGCGAAACTTGTCGCGTCCCTTGGTGAACGAAGCCTTCTAAGTTTTTGGAACAATTCCAATTGTACGCACTGAATCCGTACTCGAACCCAACCGGGAGCCTCGGATCGTGTGTCATGAGGCAGATGCCCTCCCGGTGGATTTGTACACCTGAGCTTGCAGTTCTTGCTTTCATCCAAATATTGACAATTCCATTTGTGGCCTTTACCGTTCCTTTACTCAGAAGTGGAGGTGGCTATCGTGCGTAGAAAAAAGATTTTCCGGCTAGTGCGGGCAGGTTTTATCGTAGCGTCTCTAGTCCCCGTTTATGTCGTAGCGCAATCGACCGCAATTGGAATCTTCGAAGGGCATGGAGACGTCGGCTCGGTTCTCCACGCTGGCTCCGTCGGCTCTGACGCTGCGAAGAATTCTTACACTCTCACCGGCAGCGGCGAGAACATGTGGTTCACGCATGACCATTTTCAATTTGCGTGGAAGAAGATGTCGGGCGATGTCAGCCTAACTTCCGAAATATCGTTGCCAAGCACGCTCGGGAATGAACACAAAAAAGCAGTCCTGATGATCCGGCAAGACTTAGGTACGGATTCTGTCTACGCCGACCTGGCGCTCCACGGCAACGGCTTGGCAGCGCTCCAGTTTCGCGACGAAAAAGGAGGG
This sequence comes from Acidobacteriaceae bacterium, assembly GCA_025352065.1. GTDB lineage: Bacteria > Acidobacteriota > Terriglobia > Terriglobales > Acidobacteriaceae > JANXUC01. The sequence continues at coordinate 20,818 of JANXUC010000011.1, forward strand.
GATACTCGCGAGATTGTGTCCAATATTGCCGCTCCAACGCGGTTGCGGATCGTGAAGCGTGGCGACTATGTTTACATGGCGTTAGCTTTGAAAGAAGGCGAGCTCCAGCCTGCTGGAGGCTGGCTTCGAGTGCCAATCCACGGTATGTTTTACGTCGGGATTGGCGTTTGCTCGCATGATAAAGATGCAGTGGAAAAGGCCGTCTTCTCGAATGTCGAGTTGAACACCTTGCTCCCAGCGTCGGGTGAAACGACGCTCTACAGTGCACTATCGGTCGTGCCGATTGCAGGCCCGGATGTCAGCGTCGTCTATCTTGCTGCAGAACACTTTGAGGCGCCTAACTGGACTCGCGATGGTAAGGCTTTCATTTTTAATCGCGAAGGACGAATCTTACGCCTGCCGGTCGCTGGTGGGACTCCGGAAATTGTCGATACCGGCTTTGCAACACAATGCAACAACGATCACGGAATTTCTCCCGACGGAACGCAGTTGGTGGTCAGTGATCAGTCCCAGGAAGAGGATCGCTCCCTTGTCTACATGTTACCTTTGGCGGGTGGCACGCCAAAACGCATCACCAAGAATTCACCGTCCTACTGGCACGGCTGGTCGCCTGACGGAAAGACTCTAGCGTTCGTAGGACAGCGCAATGATGAATTTGATATCTATTCCATTCCAGTAGCGGGCGGAGAAGAGACTCGCTTAACCACTGCCAAGGGTCTTGACGACGGGCCTGAATATTCTCCAGATGGAAATTACGTCTACTTCAATTCCGTGCGCACAGGGTTGATGCAGATCTGGCGCATGCATCCGGATGGTAGCGGACAGGAGCAAGTCTTCTCGGACGATTACAACAATTGGTTCCCGCACATTTCGCCAGACGGGAAGTGGATGGTGTTTATTTCCTTCGACAAGAGCGTGGAAGGGCATCCGCCCAACAAGGACGTCCAGCTGCGGTTGATGTCACTGACCGACAAGAAGATTACAGTGCTAGCAAAACTGTTTGGCGGCCAAGGAACAATGAACGTACCGTCATGGTCTCCGGACAGCTCGCGGCTGGCGTTTGTCAGCTATCAACTAATTCCGAAAGAGGATTTTCCTGGCAAGTAAGGTTGACCCAATTCTGATTGGGACAGTTCAGAGAGTGTCCTAGTCTGGCTATCTCATGCCGCAATCCCCGCGCCGGGGCCTGTGGTCAGTCTCGGGCTGGCAGCCGTGGGATCGAAATTTCTCTATGTCTCTGACGCCGGAGGGCATGCTTTTAACGCCTATTCCATCAATCCCAGTACAGGTGCTTTGGCTGCCCTCCCGGGGTCGCCGTTTTCGTTGGGCACGTTCAGCCTTCCCATTGGGCTCAACGCCCGCCCCGGAGCCAACGCCTTGTATGCGGCGGATGCTGGTGGTGTGGACGGGTTGAACATCAACCCTACTACAGGCGTGCCGACCGCAATTCCAGGTTCCCCCTTTTCGTCGGGTACTAACCTGTTCCTCGCTGTCGATCCTGCGGGCAAGTTTCTTTTTACTTCTGGCGACGATCCGCCCGGCGGCATATTTGCTTTCACCATTGATACAACAACTGGTGCGCTGACAGCCGTTCCGGCTTCGCCCTTTCCAATTCCCGGTCAGACCGTTCTCACAGCCAGCCTTCTGGCCTCCTGACCGATTCCACGGGGCGCTTCGTTTACGCAGCGCTCACCGCCACCAATCAGATTGCAGCGTTTTCCATCGCGAGTGGGACCGGGGTTCTGACGCCCGTTCCGGGTTCGTCTTTCCCGGCAGCCGGAGCACTGCAGTTGGCTATCGTCCAAGTGCCTGACCAGGGCGGATAGGCGCTTCGAACACCGAACTCCGCAGTTATAAGCGGGATGCCGACTGTCGATACCCATCCTGCTAAACTCCTTATCATGTCCAAAGCTCGTGCTAAGAAAATCAAACTTTTCCTTTTCGACGTTGACGGGGTCATGACCGACGGCAAGATCTGGATCTTTCCGGCGCCCGCAGGTGTTCCGGAAAGCAGTTTGCAAAAAGCTTCTGCCCATGGCGGCCAAGGCGGATTCGGCTTGGTTAGTTCGAGCCTGATCGAGGCGAAGGGTTTTAACGCGCACGACGGCACCGGAATTTCTCTGCTCAAACTCGCGGGGATTAAGACCGGAGTCATCACGAAGCGTAGGTCGGAAACGGTGGCTTTGCGAGCTCGTGATTTACGGATGGATCATGTTTATCAGGGCATTCAGGACAAGCGCAGCGCCTTCGAGGAAATTCTGCGAAAGGAAGACCTAGAGGCCGCCGAAGCCGCGTTCGTCGGCGACGATGTGATCGACCTTCCGGTAATGCGAGTTTGCGGTTTGGCCATTGCTGTCAAGAATGCGCGCCCGGAGGTCAAGCGCGCAGCCCACTACATTACAGCCCACAGTGGTGGCGATGGAGCTGTGCGGGACGCTGTCGAGTACGTGCTGAAGGCGCAAAGTCGTTGGAAGGATGTTTTTGAAGGCTACATTGCGGAGCGGAGTCCAAGTGGTCAGTAACAAAAAACTTTTAGCCGGATGTGACTTCTGATGGGGAGGGGTTGTCTCTACAGGTAGGGCCAAGAAACGAAAAATCCACCGACTGCCTGCTTGGGGCGTGCTCGGGTTGGCAACCGATGGGACCGTTTCTCCTTACTCACCCTGTTGTTTTCAGGAGTTGAGCCCCTATTAAAGCATAGGTCGGCGTCCCGTTGGCAGTCTTCCCCCCCCCAAAAAAATTTGCAGGAATCTATCGGGACCCGACCTGCACGAAAGCACTTCGACCGGAACTAGTTGTGGGCCGGTTCTTCCCCAATTCCAACCGGCTTGTGGGACATCAGAGCTGAGAATCTAGGATCCTTCCTGATCTCACCGAACTCATCGTCCCGGTACACCTTGTTGATGTCTTTGTAGCCTTCCTCAATCGCCCGACGGAGGCAATTTAGCGAACGGTCGGCTTCTCCAGCCTTGGCGTATGTTCGCGCCATCATGTAGAAATACTGCGCCCGGTCTCCTAACGCCTGGGTTTGCAGGATCACGGCTTCGCGTGAACTGTGTTCGAAAACGTTGGGGTCGAGTTCCAGGGCGCGGCGGTAGGAGGCCATCGCTTTGGTGAAGTCTTTTTGGGTGAAATAGGCTGTACCCAGGTTGCTGTGGAACGAGGCGGAACTTTCTGAAAGTTGGATGGCCTTACGGTACTCCTTGATCGCTTTGCCGTAGTTCCTTGTTTGAAAGAAAACCGCCCCCAAATTATTGTGAGCCTCCGGATACTTGCGATCCAGGCGAACTGCCTCTTGAAAGCTCTTTCTTGCATCCAGGTCGCGATGCATCTGTAACTGGACAATGCCGGTTTTGTTAGCAAGAGTAAAGCTGCTGGGATTCTTGACGGCGGCAGCGCGGTAGTAGTCGAGGGCATCGAGATAGGCTTTGTCCACGCGTAGCCTATCTCCTTCTTTTTCCAATTCCTCCGCAGTCGCGGATGGAGAAGGCGCCTCGGCACGCCGGAGCGGTGGTGGCCCGATCTGGATTTGATCGGACAGCGGAGCCTGCCCAAATGCTTGAACCGCGATGCCAGGCAAACTACTGATGAGGAACGCAAGAATCAGGTAGGAAATCACTCGGGGAGATGCAATACGGAAGCCTAATCTCATGGCGGAACGCCTTCCCGGCCAGCTGCATTTTCGTTACCGTGATCGCGGGCTACTGCGGCGGCTGACCATTTGGCTTAACAGGTGCCGGAGCCTGCGCTTTGTCGCCCTTTAAAAAGCCTACTATTTTTCCAAGGACGCCCTTCTTCTTCTCGTCCTTCTCGTCGGGCTTCTGAGCTAGATGATCCGCCTTTTCGGTGCCCGGTGGCAAGGCCGTATTTTCGTTCGTCCCGAAAATCTTCGAAAAGAAGCCTGGCTGGGAGGCTGGCTGATCACAGGTCTCCTTGGGCTCGGTGCCCTCGACGAAGCTGGCGGTATAGGTTTCGGGGCAGGAAGGCGTCGCCAAGCGGTTCGTAGTCTTATCCAGCTGAACCGAGACGACACCAGTGGGCGTCCCGAAGCCGCCGATGTTGGAATACTGCGGCAGGGTGACCGCACGCTTCATAAACTCGGTCCAGATCGGTACGGCAGTTTGTGCGCCGGCAAGGTGCAAATCGCTGTAGTCGTCGTAGCCAACCCAAACAATACAAAGGAGATTGCTGGTGTAGCCCGCGAACCAGCCGTCGTGCGAACTGCCTGTTTTTCCTGCTGCTGGAGGAGTGAAGCCACGGGCCCGGACACCGGACCCCAGCCCGGAATTGATCACCGCCTGCAGCATATCCGTCATGACCGCGACCGTGCGTGGGTCGAGAATCGCCTTCCGTTCTGGCGTATAGTTCTCCAGCACTTCGCCCTTAGTGTTACGAACGGAATTGATCAGAATTGGGGCAATTTTCTGCCCGCTATTGGCAAAGACCGTGTAGGCGCCAGCCATATCGAGCGGAGTAGCGTCGTAGGAGCCAAGCGCCATGGCGGGCGTGGCACGCACGGAAGAAATTCCCGCCGAACGGGCCAAAGTCGCGACCTTCTCATAGCCCACCTGCTCGGCCAGCTTTACCGTGGCATTATTGAGCGACATCGCTAAGGCGTAACGCGCAGTCACTGGGCCGTGGTATTCCTCTTTGTAGTTGCGAGGCTCGTAGATCTGGTCGCCGTACGCGAAAGTAGTAGCGGCATCGTCAATCATGGAAACGGGAGTAAAAACGGTCTCTCCGCCCGAAACAGCGGTGTCCATGGCAGCCGCGTAGACAAACGGCTTAAAAATCGATCCGGTGGGGCGCTTGGCTACGGCGTGATTGAGCTGGCTGACGCCGTAGTTTCTGCCTCCCACCAGCGCGAGGACTTCGCCTGTGTGGGGATCGAGGGCGACCAGCGCCACTTGGGCGGACGGACCGGGGGTAACTTGGCTCTCCAACTTGCCTTTGGCGTTCTTTACGCGCCGGGTGCGCATGCGGTTGACCTGTTCGTCCACCAGCTTCATGCCTTCATCCACCGCCGATGCCGCTGCTTTCTGTAGATCGGGATCGACAGTTGTGTAAACCTTGTAAGCCTGTTCGTTCATCTCGCGCTCATTGAATTTGCTGACGAGCGTGTCGCGTACCATGTCAACGAAGTAGGGAGCGTCGGCGGCTTCAACATTCAAAGCGGCAAGTTTGAGGGGTGTTGCCTTCGCTTTATCCGCTTCCGCTCTGGTGATGGCGTGAGTCTCTACCATCGAATCTAAAACGAGATTGCGCCGCTCTTGTGCTCGCTCAGGGTGCCGGTAGGGTGAAAGATAGCTGGGAGCCTGGATGATGCCCGCTAGCAGAGCGGCTTCCGGCAGAGTGATGTCTTTCAGGTCTTTGTTAAAGTAGGCGTGTTCGGCTTCTCCCAGTCCGGCGATCGTGTAGGAACCGCGCTGGCCCATGTCGATGCGGTTCGCGTAAAACTCAAAAATCTGTTCTTTGCTGAACTTTTGTTCCAATTCCAGCGCAATCATCATCTCCGTAACTTTGCGCTTGAAGGTTTTTTCCGGAGAGAGGAAGAAGGCCCTCGAAAGTTGCATCGTGATGGTGGAGCCGCCTTGGCGGTGACCCTGATGCGTGATGTCGATCCAAGCGGCCTGCAACAGGCGTGGATAGTTGACTCCGCTGTGCTGAAAAAAACGGCGATCTTCAATAGCCAATACTGCGTTGACCAAAATCTTCGGTATGTCTTGATATTTGACCAACTGGCGCTTGGTGCGCTGGCCGGACTCGGACAGCGAGGTGACCATAATCGGCTCCAGTTCGTAGGCCGCCAGAGGGCCGTTGGAGCCGGCGATCAAATCGACCGCACCGTCGCGGATCTGGATTGTCGCCGCTTCCGGAGCGTGGTAGGACTGCGGCCCCGGTTTTACCTGAATGCCGGAAGAGAGCAATTTGTAAGAGCCAATGTCGAGGCTGGCTCCCGACCCATTCGTGCCACTTTCAGAATAGCCGGCGCGGCGCAGCAGGGCGGCGATTTCATGCGGCTGAATCTTTTCGCCGGGGCGCACCGTGTGAGGGCGAGCAAAAATCCGCGCCGAAGTGGTGAAGACAGGCCCGCGAAACCGCTCCTCGATCATGCGGTCGTACTTGATAAAAAAGAAGGAGAAAACGCCAATAACAACAACAGAAACGAAAGCAAATGCTGCTAACAAAAGGCGCAAGATGGGATCCTTGGCAAGCCATCCCTTGGAACTCCCATTTTTGGGGCTACTCTTGCCGCTACGCGTCGGAAATTTTAGCTTGAAGGCCACAGTGCCAGGGGACGACCTATCTCATGGAAGATTTCGGTAAGGTACCCCAATTCGAGCGACGGCCTGGTCGGCCCTCACCTGTACTTGGATGCACCTAAGCGTGGTTGTAATTGTAACTCAGGGAGTAAAGCAGAACAGTTGCCGCACAAACTTCCACCCCGCCGGAGACCATCCGTCGCGCCAGCCAGCTTCGTCAAACCATTAAAGGAGGGCAAGAGTGTCCCCACCACACATGCTACAACAGGGTTACATGGGCTTGTTTTGCGATGCCACGCTGAAGTGGAGGTCCGTGGAGGTGACCAGCAAGTCCAGGTGAACCGTGTAGTCAGCACTGATAACCACCGCCTGGATGCCTCCGCCGCTCCCCTTGGATACCTTGATGTCTTCCTTGGTCAGAGGAATATCGTATTCCTGAGCCTTTTTAAACACTTCATCTCGAATAGTGTCTTCGGTGGCCGTCGGGCTGTAGCTGGTGCGCCGGGATTCGTCCTCCACGTAGTCCTTGAAGCTGTAATTCCCGAAGTAAACAGGAACGAACTTCAGCCCCAGGAAGATCAGAGCGACGATCATAAACAGCACAAAAGCGATCCGCACCATAGCCTAAAGTCCAAGCTGCGCCGGCGCGCTGAACCCACTAGTGCGCCGGGCGAAGTAAGTTTTCAAAATGTCTCACGACTTCGCCGATCATAACGTCTTCGGATGTCCGAGTCGAGCGTTGAACGACCTCCACCCTATCTTCGGTAACTTTCTTGCCCACGTTGATTCTAAATGGGATACCAACCAAATCGGCGTCTTTGAACTTCACGCCAGGGCGTTCGTCGCGGTCGTCGAGTAAGACGTCGAATCCGGCGGCCTCGAGCTTGGACGCAAGGTCGTTTGCCACGGAGAGCAGCTTCTCGTCCGCCACGTTGGTCGGGGTGACGATGACCTCAAATGGCGCAATCTGTGGAGGCAGCCAAAAGCCGTTGTCGTCGTTCGATTGCTCGATCAGCGCGGTCAGAATGCGCTCGATTCCGATGCCGTAGCTGCCCATGATGGGCGTGACTTCCTTGCCATTCTTGTCGAGAACGCGCGCACCCATCGATTCCGAGTAGCGGTAGCCGAGCTTGAAAATGTGGCCAATTTCGACGGCTTGGTCGAGGCTGAGCTTGCCGTCGCAATTGGGACAGGTGTCACCCGCCTCGACGTTGCGCAGGTCGGTGTAGGCCGTGGGCTCAAAGTCGTGGCCTAGGGTGATGTTCTTGACGTGGTAGTCCTCTTTGTTGGCGCCAGCGATCAGGTTCTTGCGGCCTTCCAGAGCCTTGTCGACGAGGAGGACCACGCCATCGCTGAATTTGGCGTTAGGCTTTTTCTCTCCGGCTTTCCCATCCAAAGCCTTGGCTATGTTTGTCAGCCCGATTGGTCCTAGGAAGCCAGCGGGCGAGTGAAAGACTTTCTCGATTTCTTCCGCCGTCATGGGGCGAACTTCCATGCCGCCGATGGCTGAACCCAGCTTGGCTTCATTCATCTGATGATCGCCGCGAACGAAGACAACGATTTCGGTGAGCTTAGTCTTGGGCGCGTTCTTGCCGTCGCCCACGATCTTTTCCTCGCCCATCAACGCCAATGTCTTGATCTTGTTTTTCGGAGAGACTCCGAGGAATCGCGCCACTTCCTCAATCGTCTTCTGCCCAGGCGTATGGACTTCGAGCGGTTTGCCGTCGCCCTCGGGGGCAAGGTCTTCTACGTGATCAATTTTGGAAACAGCTTTTTCAAGATTCGCCGCGTAGGTGCATTTGTTGCACGATGCGATCAAGTCTTCGCCAGCATTGGTCTTGACCATGAACTCATGCGATTGTGATCCGCCCATCGCTCCAGAGTGCGCTTCGACCACGGAGTATTTCAGCCCGCAGCGATCAAAAATGCGGCAGTACACTTCGTAGTGTTTCTTATACGAAACATCCAGCCCGTCGGCGTCGATATCGAATGAGTATGCGTCCTTCATGGTGAACTGGCGCACACGCAGCAGTCCCGACTTCGGCCGCGGCTCATCGCGAAACTTCGTCTGAATCTGATACCAAATCTGCGGCAACTGCTTGTAGCTGCGCAGTTCCTTGCGCGCGATCTCGGTCATGACCTCTTCGTGCGTCATGCCGAGGCACAGATCGGCTCCCTTGCGGTCCTTCAGGCGAAACATGTTGTCGCCCATGACGGACCAGCGTCCGCTGGCCTCCCAAACCTCGCGCGGATTCAGGGCTGGCAGGAAGAACTCCTGGCCAATGGTGTCCATTTCCTGGCGGACGATGCCTATCACCTTGTTCAATGAGCGCTGCCCGAAGAACAGATACGAGTAAATTCCAGCCGCCAACTGCCGAATGTAGCCCGCACGGACGAGAAACTTGTGACTAGCGACCTCGGCGTCCGCCGGAGCCTCGCGCAGAGTAGGGATAAAGAGCTGTGACCAACGATGCATAAGCGATTTCACCAGTGAAAGTGGAATTCTCTATTGTAAAGGAGGAAGGGGGTTGGAGCATCGCGCCGGAATGGATCGAGAGTAAGCTGATCCAAAGACACAGATGGACTAAGGTTTAAGCATCCCAGCAACATCCTTCTCGTACTGTTCCAATAAAGCTAAATGCATGTCGGTTGGCAGTGGGGCCTCAGAGAAGTATTTATTCTCAGAGAACTTCGCCTCTGCCCTGCGGCTGATTGAGAATGGGGCTATTCCGTATTTCCTAACAGTTGGATCATGTCCAATCCGAAGATCAGCAGGTTCGTAGTGGATCTGCTCCTGCCAAATTTCAGATAACGCCTGGCTGGTTTTTAGGGCCAAGTTTGCTGCGGCTGGATTGAGGTTCAAGAGCGGCACATCACTGTAGAAGCTAGGTCGCTGACATAGGCAAAATGTTTAATCATGCCCGGATGATAATTTAGGCCCAACTTCTCGGTTCCCCACGTCAGCATCTCTTCTAATATCCGCTTGGAATCATCGGTGCTAGAACGTGTCTCTAGAACCAAGAGACTATCCCAGATAACTAACTTTTGTATGACGTTGTTTCCCGCCAGACCTTCGATAAACTCCACCCCTTTGGCTTCATTAAATTCTTCCAGCGCCTGAGGGAATTTCTGAAAGGTATAGCGCTCCGCCAATGCGCGAACGATATCAGGGTAGTAAACCTTGCCTCGCGGATTGAGGTCGAAACTTTCGACATAGGCAAGCACCCTAGCAAGAATTACCGCCGATAGCTTCATGCTGTCCTCCCGGCAGTTGCAGCCAAGCTGCGCTCTGTGTCACTTGGTCGTCGGCGTTGCGTTTTACGAAAGTCCGGGCGCTCTCGGTATCGGCGAGGGCCGCACGTCCGGCAGCCACCGCCGCGCAGTTCAGGTCAACATCGGTGAGAAGGGGGCGCATCTTTTCTACGAGTGCCGCATCGGCTACCGCGTATCCCAAACGCAGTTCCGCCATGCCATAAGTTTCAACGTTCCGATTGCCGAAAGCTGAGCGTTGGTTCCGACTGCGCGCACGCTGTAGACCCCGGGTGTTGCATTCGCAGCCACGTTTACCGTCAAGGTCGACGTCCCGCTGGGCGTGATTGAGGTCGGGTTGACGCTCACCGTGATGCGGGAGTTCGGGCTTTGAACGACAAGTACAGCGGAGGGATCCAAGGCGCGTTGACAGGAGAACCCCATTCGGTTGCCGCTGTGAAAAACTGTACCGCCGAAGTTGTCGCGCCATTTACGTCAAGCCCGGAAAACAGCATCTGCCGGCCATCCCTCAGTACGGTCGAGGTCGGGTACCAGCGTTCCCGTCCTGGCAACGGGACTGGTGCCGGAACGCAAGAATTTTCAAATGGTTGATATTAAGGGGCTTAAAGTCTTCAGTCTGGAAATGGCCGTCATTCCCTGCAGCCGCTCGTGGTCACGACTGAGTGTGCCAACATCGGCGGATCCTTACTGGTCGCCTTCCCATTCAACGGCGCAATATCTTGCTCGTTGAGCTGCCTCCAGTTCAGCAGATTCTTGTCGAGCTCGTCGCAAAGTTGCTGTACTGCAGATTGGACGGTCTGCACCGGGCGCACATCTGCGTTCTCCACGCTGAAAAGCAAACGGCCTAGATCACGGTTGACCGGGCCAAATCCAGGCGCAATTTTCGTGCCTTTTTCTAGGGCAGCGATCCTTACGTCGAGTTGTTCGATTGTCTTTTTTGCTTCGGAGTCGCTGTCCAGAAGAGTCTTTTGGTATTCGGTCAACGCTTTGCGCAATGCGGTTACTTGCTCGTAGGATTCATAGCTCGACTTCATGCCGCGCACGATCCCTAGGGCTAGATCGCGTTGTCGCAGCAAATCTTCCTTGGAGGCATGAACGCGAGGATCGAGTTCCACGGTGAGAGGTTGGCGTAGAGTCTTGCCACGGGTACGCAGTTCGACTGTGTATTTGCCCGGGACAACCCTAGGCCCTCGCAGCATCTGCCGGGGAGTCTGGCCGGGAACGGCATGGTCGGCCAGCGTGTATTCGGTGTAGTCGAGTAGTTCGCCATAATAGCTGTAGGGAAGCGATGCAGGCGCGGGATATCTCATTTCCCAAATGAAACGATTCACGCCTGGCAGCTTGGACAACGCGGTGGCCGGTGCAAACCAGTAACTCGGTACGTTGGCCGCTGGAATATTGCCTGGTTGTGGGTTGCTGGAAAAACCAGCCATCTCTTTTCCGTTTTCGTCATAGATCGCCAGTGTCAAATCATCGTCGGTCGCCGCCTTTAGGAAGTAATCGATAATGGCGCCATCGGGTGGATTCTGACCTGCCGGAGTCTCGATGGGATAAGGAGTGTCCTGATAGTTTTCCCAGCGCACGAGCATACCCGTCGCAGGAGTGAAGAGGTGTACATCCGGGAGTCCCGTCTTCATGTCGCGCAGTGCGCTTACGTTGTCCAGTATCCACAAGCCGCGGCCAAAGGTAGAGATGGCTAAGTCGTTCCCGCGTACTTCCAAATCAGTAACGGGAGTCGCCGGGAGGTTGAGCGAAAGTGATTGCCAGTGGTCTCCATCGTCCCACGAGATGGAAACTCCGGTATCCGTTCCTGCGTAGAGCAGACCTTTTCGCTTCGGGTCTTCGCGCACAACCCGAACCATCTCACCTGCCGGAAATCCGTTCACGATCTTTGCCCAAGTGTGACCGTAATCGTGCGTTCGTGCGACATAGGCTGCGGTCGATTCCCGCGAAGCGCCAACCGTGAGATAGGCTGTTGCTGGGTCGTGGTGCGAGGCTTCGACATAAAAAATTTCAGTCGGCGCACTTAATCCAGAGGGCGAAACATTCTGCCAAGTCGCCCCAGAATCGCGAGTCAGTTGGACAAGACGGTTGCCGGTGCCAGCCCAGATTTGACCCGCCTGCAACGGTGATGGTGCAAGTGACGTAATACCGGGAGGACGTGGCGTGTCGGGATCTTCTTTTCCTTCTGGTTCGTCTTTCTCGACGAATTCAGTAAGGTCAGGGCTGATCTCCTGCCAACTCGCTCCAGCGTCAGTCGTCTTCATTACAAATTGCGTTCCCAGATAAAGTGTTGACGAATCCTGCGGCGAAAAGACTAGCGGAGCCATTTGTGAAACGCGATATTTCTGTCCGCGTTCGAAGACAGTCGCAACCTGGCCCGTGGTCTTATCCAATCGAATTACGGAACCGTACCATCCGCCGCTGTAGATCAGCTTCGGATTCACTGGGTCGGGAGTGATAAAAGCGTATTCAAAGCCACCGATCGAGTACCAGTCCTGAGCCAGAATCTCACCATAATCGCTGCGGCTGGCCACAGCGGCAGTTCCGCTATCCTGCTGCGCACCATAGACGCGGTACGGAAATGCTTTGTCGGTGGAGACGTGGTAGAACTGGCCCGTCGGCTGGTTGTACCAGGAGCTCCAGGTCTTTCCGCCATTGACGGTAATGATTGCGCCTTGGTCCACGCCAAAGATCATGTGCGAAGAATCTTGAGGATCAATCCACGCGAGATGGAAATCGTCGCCACTCGGGGCACCTGCAAATGGCTCGAAGGTCTTCCCGCCGTCGACCGAACGGTACATTGACGTCTGCGCCACATAGAGCACATCCGGGTGATTTGGATCGGTGAAGACTCGGCTGAAGTATTCACTTCCGATCACGCGAGGATCCTTCGTCGATTTCTGCCAGTTCGCGCCGCCATCGTCGGAGCGATAGAAGCCTTGATCCATAATCGCGTACAACCGGCGTCCACCTGTTCCAGCCGCGACACTTATGCCCAACCGTTTGCGTGCTTTTTCCGGTAAGCCTTTACTTTGGAGAGGCGTCCAGGTTGATCCTCCGTCACTGGACCGGATGATTTCAGAAGTAGCTTCGGTTTTGCTTTCTCCCGATCCCAATGCCGAGTGATACACAACAGCGTAGAGCGTGCGCGGATCGGTGAGGTCAGCGCACATATCGACTATGCCCAAGCTGTTTTGATCTCCGTATACTTTGTGCCAGCTCTTTCCCCCGTCGGTCGTCTTGAAGATTCCACGAGTGGCTGTGTCAGCCCAGCTTGGAAGCGGACGCCACAGTATGCCGAAGCCAAGAGAATTTCCAGCCGCGATCACGATATCGGGATCGTGCGGGTCGACAACGATCGCTTGAATGAACAGCAGGTCTTTCAACCCAACGCTTTTCCATGTCGCGCCAGCGTCGGACGACCTGTACAAGCCCCGGCCCCTCGTCTGTTCGCCGGTTCCGATGTAGACCACACGCGGATCGGATGGCGCGACAGCCAAAGCTCCGACGGATGGAACTTTTTCTTTGTCGAAAATCGGCTGCCAGACTTGCCCGCCGTCTGATGTCTTCCACGCCCCGCCGCCCGGGGTTCCGAAATAAAATGTACTGGGATCGCCCGGCACTCCTGCTACAGCCGTCACCCTACCGGCGCGAAACGGTCCAATCAGCCGCCACTGGAGGCCAGGGAACTGCGCTGTACTGGTTTCCTCTCCAAGAAAAGTGGCGGGGGAAACAGCAACAAGCAAAATCGCCGTAACCAAAAATTCGAGAAGCGATCGGTGGCTGTATAAAGTTCGCGGCATCAAAATCTCCCAATTGACCTTGTGTCTAGGCAAACGATCACAATACACGATAAAGGGATCATCGTGATGGACGAGCAGATGGGATGACGTCCGATTGTGTCGTCGTAGACCGGCTTGACGCGACGCCGCGGGGTCCAGAAATCTATTGGAAGAAAGTACTTTATAATGTAAAGTTTAAGAATGACCTCATCCAATCGGACGTTCCTCAAGCCTTCCCGGCGCCGCTGGTGTCCGCCGCACATGTCGCAGCCGCCTTATCTCAACCCTGCGACCAAAGCGGGGCCTGTCAAGAAACAGTCTGCGTTGCTCGTTAATCCGTTCTATCCCAAAGATCCCAATGCGAGTTTTGGCAAGCACGTGCCGATTGGGTTGAAGAAAACCGTTTGGAGTGTTCCACGTTCCATATTCTTACGCCCTATCCGGCGACGCCGTTGTTTCGACAAATGGAAGCCGAGGGTCGCCTGCTGCATCGAGACTGGTCTTTGTACGACACAGGGCATGCGGTATTCCGCCCTAAGAACATGTCACCAGAAGAGCTGGAGCAAGGCTATGCCTGGATTTACCGACGACTCTTTTCCCATGCCTCAATCTGGAAGCGACGTCCCGAAGATTGGCGCGCGGTCGCGCCGTATATAGCGATGTCATATCTCTATAAGCGCTCGAATCGATTTTGGCGGTTCTTGATCAAGCATCACGTGGTGCAGGCCACGTGGAGGCCGCTGGTTGAGTTGACGCGGTTACGCCACCTGAGTTTCCGCGAGAAATTAGACGTGTCTGAAGCTCTGCGGCGGTCGATGGGGAATGTGGTCAGCGCGGGGGGGTAATTTTGGAATCCCTCACCCAAGACGAAGCAGATACGTGTAAGGCTACCAGTTAATTAGGTATTTACATTTCGTTCATTGTGCCGCTGGACAGGGTTCCTCTCTGAGAATAGGAAGAACAGGAATGCTCGCCACGACACGAGCTAGAAACGCCCGCACCGGAAGCCGATGCGGGCGGCAGTTTGTGGGGAACGCCAACAGCCGTGACTAAGCGGCTGTTCTATGCGGTACCGGTGTCGGTACTCGTGGTTTTACGCGAGTTCCGCAGTATTCTTCATATAGCCTATTGCTGGCGTTTTTGACGATGGTCTCGCCTAGTTGTTTCAGCGCGACGCTCGTCCTTTCATGCGTGGTCAGCGACGCTAACTCGCGAATCGTGGTCGCCAGGATAACGTCGTTCAACGCAGGCGTGACTTGATCTAACAGAGTCAAGCGATCCGTTTCAAAAAGGTGAAACCTCGGATCAGGCCTGGGGTTGGGCGGCGTAGGCCCTCCATGCGGTCCGTGGAGAGGGTTAAACCAAGGCGGGCAGATTCCATCGCCCTCTTCCCAACCTGCGACCAAGCCTTTCGATGACTCGGCGACTAACTCTCGTCCGATGCCCTGAATCTGCGCCGCCAGCGTGCCGTCGCTCAGTTCCTGACCGATGTCGCGCAGAATTTCAGCCACGATGTAGTTCGCAGTGGCGGTGCGATAAATCGGTCCTGGCTGCCCAGGATTTCCGTCGACTGTGTCGGGATCCAATACTCCTCGCAAGAAGCTGGTCTTTGCCAAAATCAGAGTGGTTCCAATCATTGTTTCTCCTCTATTTACAGCCAAAGTTGGTTGTGAGGTGCGTGCCAAAGCCCCGACCTAAGGCAGCGGAATCGTTGACACGATCCGGTACCCAATTCGGGCCGCATATTCTCAACTGTTTTCGTAACAACTGTGGTGTAGCCCCAGGAAAACTACGAAGTGCAACATCGCCTCAGGGGGTGTTCGGATCCGAGTGGGAAAGGCTCCTCAGAGAGGCAGTTTGAATTCTATCCGGCAGGGAGCGGAAGTCAATATCCACGAAAGTAGGTAGGTGCGATCGAGGGGGCGGGTGCCCCCAGAAGGTTGCTTATACCATTTCCGTGCCCCACAAATCGTGGAGGTGCACGATTCCCAAAAGCCGTCGTCCCGTATCGACCACCGCCAGCGACGTAATCTTCTTCTCTTCCATAATCGCCAGAGCCGTCGCGGCAAACTCCTGCGGCCCTATTATCTTCGGGTCTCGCGTCATGCACTCGCCCGCAGTCATGTCAAGAGCATCTTTGCCGCGAAGCTCCAGTAGCCGTCTGAGGTCGCCATCGCTGAAAATCCCGGCCAGCTTGCCGCCTTCGACCACCGCAGCCAGTCCCAATTTCTTGCGCGACATTTCGTAAATTACATCCGGCATTCTAGTTCCCGCTGCGACACAGGGTAGGGCATCGCCTGAGTGCATTAGAGCTTCTACTCGTGCCAACTTCTTGCCCAGCTTGCCGCCAGGGTGCAGATCGGCAAAATCTTCTTCTTTAAAGCCGCGTTTTTCCGAAATCGTTACGGCCAGCGCATCTCCCAGCGCAAGCATTGTCGTAGTCGATGCCGTTGGCGCCAGCCCAAGCGAGCAAGCTTCTTTCGCCACCGAGCAATCCAGCGCAACCTCGGCAGCGGAAGCCAGGGTCGAAACCTTGGCAGCACCGTTGCAAAGCGAATCGCCCGTCATCGTAATGATGGGAACTCGTAGTCGCTTGATGGTGGCCAGCAAGCGCAGGATCTCCTCTGTCTCGCCGCTATAGGAAAGAGCAATCACCACGTCGCCCGCGACCACCATCCCCAAATCACCGTGCACGGCTTCTACGGGATGCATAAACAAGGACGGTGTCCCCGTCGAACTCAAGGTGGCCGCGATCTTGCGCGCAACGATGCCACTTTTGCCCATGCCGGTAACCACAACTCGCCCGCGACAGGTGAAAAGCAGCTCCACAGCCTGCGCAAACGCATCCGCCATCGGTCCAGCGATCCGGTCGGCAAGCTGCCGTAGAGCCTCGGCCTCAATGCGAACAACGTTTTCTCCAGTAGGATTCATAAGGTCAGGCTATCGGCTGTCGGTTCTAGGCTATCAGCTAAAACAAATCTTACAACTGCTGCCTTCCGTGATTGGCTGTCAGCCTTCGGCAAGAACAAATTGCAACCTCATTGGGCCCAACTGTATCCGATAGACAGGCGAAAGAACAGTCGAAGTTGAGAAAAACCGCTGATCGCGACTTTGGCTGAAAACTGAGAGCCGAAAGCCAACAGCCAATTGGGAGGAATCATAAATGACAGAAAACACAGCCGAAAGAGTGAAGAAATCCGAAGAAGAGTGGCGTAAGCAGCTCACGCCGGAGCAGTTCCACGTTACGCGGGAGTGCGGCACCGAGCCTGCCTTTACCGGCAAGTACTGGAATAACAAAGAGACCGGAATGTACCACTGCATCGGCTGTGGCGCGCCGCTGTTCAAGTCCGACGCCAAGTTCGAATCCGGCACCGGGTGGCCCAGCTTTTACACGCCCGTCAGCCCAACCAGTGTGGTGGAGCATTCCGACCGCGCCTATGGCATGACGCGCACTGAAGTCCGCTGTGGCAGCTGCGACGCGCATCTCGGTCACGTTTTCCCGGATGGCCCAACGCCCACCGGGCAGCGTTATTGTATGAATTCGGCGTCGCTGGATTTCAAAAAGCAGGGATAAGATCGTGTGGCGCGGACACTCTTGTCCGCGCAATGCTGAAGGCAATAAGAAGCCCCGCAGATTGTGAAATTCTATCTGCGGGGCTTCCTAGTTTCCTGTAAGAGAATTTGGTTTACGCGTGCGCGGACATGGTCTTGTCAGCCTTCTTTTCGCCGGGCTTCCCGAGGTCGATGCCACCCTTTAGGTAAGCGCCTTCTTCGATCGTGAGCCGTTGCGCATGAATGTCTCCAGTAACGGAGCCATCGCTGCGGATGTCCACGCGATCGCCGACGATCAGATCGCCTTCAATTTTTCCCATCACAACCACTTCGCGGGCGGCAACGCTGGCGACGATCACGCCATTGCGGCCAACCGTGACGCGGCTTTCCGGCATGTTAATGGTGCCTTCAATGCGGCCGTCGACGTACAACGTCTCGGCGCCAGATACTTCTCCTTTTATAACGATGGAGCGGCCAATGGTCGCCTGCTCCGGCGTGGTGGTGGTGAAACCCTTTGCTGGGCCGAACGGTCCGGGCGCCGGTGCGGGCGCGTTGCGGTCGGCGGAGGAAGACTTATCAGTAGGCTGCAGCATGATGTTGGCCTCAAATTCTGGACTGGGATTTTTCCTGTAAGCGCGGCAGACAGCAAGGCGTCGCCGCACCAAAGGTCAATGCCACTATGGCAGAGAATTTTAGAGAAGGGCAGATTACGAAAGATTAGGCGGGTTTCGCCCCATTCTGTTCCTGTGAATAGCAAAGAGGACAGAGGAAAGATCATGTAGGGCGAGCATTCCTGCTCGCCGCTCTTGATCGTGCGGAAGCGGAGCTTGCTCCGCTAAGGTTTTGCGATGATGTAGATTGCCACTCTTGTCCGCTGCTCTTGATCTACCTAGACTTTCATCCCCAGCAAAAGCCCTAGCTTCTCTTGCGTACTTTCCAGAACGGTTCTCGGTACGGATTCCACGAGACGGGCATTCCGCTGTTTCCAGTCCAGACACTTAACCTGATCCGCCAGAATGACTCCTGTGGTCTTCAGCTTGGCTGGGATCGTGACTTCAAAGGGATAGCCTTTCACCTGGTTCGTGACCGGCACCACGATGGCAAGATGAGTCTTGCCGTTGTAGCTGGCGGGAGATAAGACAAGCGCGGGACGCCAGCCTGCTTGTTCGTGCCCCGCACCGGGATCAAAGTTCAGCTTGATGATATCCCCGCGTTCGGGCACATAGCTGGCTACCATACTTCACGGCCTTCAGGCTTACCCCAATCCACTTCTGTAGGAAGGTTTTTCGGCGTGATGCCCGCCAGCAAATCCTTTAACGTGATTCGCCGCTTGGCCGGTGCAATCGAGATGGCTCCGTCCTGCGCGATAATCTCCAGTTCGTCGCCTTCCCGGACTTGAGCTTTTTCCAGTACAGCCCGTGGAATCCTTACCGCATAGCTGTTACCCCATTTTGCCAGCTGCGCTCTTGCGGTCATCTTGCCTCCAGTCTTACGGGGGACTACCTCTTGTTTAGTATATACATAAGTATATACATATATATCTACAAGTCAAGAACCTTGGGAATTTGTGAAAGCTTATGGCTGTTCGGGAATCACCCACGGCAATCTCGCCAGGAACTCGACAGCGAGGAGATTTCCGCCGAAGTCTACAACTGGTGCTGGCAATCGTTTGGCGTCTTCTATCCAGTATTCGAAGCCGGAGCCGGAATCGACCATCCGTTTACTAGGAGCTGCAAGATCTCCCACAAAATAGAACCATCCACCGTAGAGCCTTTGGGAGCCATCGGGACCGAGTTCATAAACTTCCCCCTCTTTGTCTGGGTCGATTCCAAGTTGATCAAGAAGAAGGCGGAAGTCTTTGGGGTAAAGGGATGTCCGCTGGGCTGCGAAGTTCTTGCAATAAGAGCATCCGCACCGCTCGGCATCTCCGCTTTCCATTGCTCGGTAGCATGTCTTCGTCTTTTCTAGATCATAGTTGATGATCTGGTCGCCCACCTGAATCTGCTCGGTCATACCATTGGTCATGTTTGAATTCCTTACGCCGTCCTTGGTCAGCCTTCCAGCACCTGCCCAAGTTCTTCCCATTCGCTCATTAACTGTTCCAATTCCGCCCGCTGACTTTCCAGTTCCAGATTCGAACGCTTCGTTTCTTCGGGGCTGACGAAGTTGAGTAGGCCTGCCTCGCTGATTGCGATGCTGGCCTCGACGCGGGCGATGTCTTCTTCGATTTCGCGGTAACGTTCCTGCATCTGCTTGCGCTTGATTGGATTCAGGCGCTTCGCTTTCTCGCCAGCTTCCGAAGAACCGGCGCCTGTTCCAGAACCGTTTCCGTTACTCGTGACGGCAGCTACGGTCGCCGCGGAGTCGACTAACGCGCCGTTCGACGAGCCGCGTCCCGGTTGGCCATTCGAGGGAACGCTAGGAGAAACCCCCGCCGCTTCCTGCTGCTTCCGCCACAAATACTCTTCGTAGTTCCCCGGATACACATGCACATGCCCATCGGCAACTTCGAACACTCGCG
Source organism: Acidobacteriaceae bacterium (assembly GCA_025352065.1). Classification (GTDB taxonomy): domain Bacteria; phylum Acidobacteriota; class Terriglobia; order Terriglobales; family Acidobacteriaceae; genus JANXUC01. The sequence goes on from JANXUC010000011.1 coordinate 40,209, forward strand.
TCGCCAGCTTGTCGATGAAGTAACGATCATGCGACACGAACACGACCGTACCGGTGTACTTCAGCAGGGCATCGAGCAAAACATCCTTGGCGCGCATATCGAGATGGTTCGTCGGCTCGTCGAGTAATAGAAAATTCGTCGGACGCAGCAACATGCGTAGCAGCGCATACCGGTTGCGTTCGCCGCCGGAGAGTACGCCAATCGGCTTGAACACATCGTCATCGCGAAACAGAAAGCAACCCAGCAAGTTTCGCAACTCCGTTTGCGACGAAATCGGCGAGAACTGGCCGAGATCGTCCAGCACGCGCTGATCCACGTCGAGCTCTTTGTATTGATCCTGCGCAAAGTACGCTGGCTCAACGTTGTGACCCAGCTTCAACTCGCCGCGCGTCGGCGCGTCGTTGCCGGAAAGCATTCGAATCAGCGTGGACTTACCCGCTCCGTTCACGCCGACCAGCGCCACGCGGTCGCCGCGCTCGATCACTAAATCAATTTTCTTAAGAACTTCTTTCTCTCCGTAACTTTTACCCGCAGCAATCAGCTCCACCACGCTCCTGCCGCTGGGCTTCGGCTGCGGGAAGGTGAAGTGAATCGTCTTCTCCTCCGGAGGCAGTTCGATACGCTCAATCTTCTCCATCTCCTTGATTCGACTCTGCACCTGCTTCGCTTTCGTAGCCGTGTAACGAAAGCGATTGATGAAAATTTCCAACTGCTCAATGCGATCCCGCTGATTCTTCGCCGCCGCAACCAATTGCTCGAAGCGTGCGTTCTTCTGCTCCAAATACTTGGCGTAATTCCCACTGTAGAAGTAGATCTTTTTGTTCCAAATCTCAGCAATCTGGTCCACCGTCGAATCCAAAAAGAAGCGATCATGCGAGATCAGCACGAACGCAAACGGATAGTTGTGCAAGTAATCTTCCAGCCAGTTGCGCGCTTCCAGGTCGAGATGATTCGTCGGTTCGTCCAACAACAGCAAGTTGGGTTGCTGCAGCAATAACTTAGCCAGCGCAATGCGCATCTGCCAGCCACCAGAAAATTCTTCGGTATTGCGCCCCCAATCCTCCTTGCGGAACCCCAATCCGCCTAGTACCGAACCCACTTTGGACTCGAGCGAGTACCCATCCCGCATGCGAAATTCATCCTGCAATCGATGCAGTCGGTCCGACGCCTGCCCGTACTCTGCGCCCGCCGGGTCGAGCACTGCCAAGCTGTGTGACAGATCCTCCATCTCCTGCTCCATGGCCTGCAGCCCAGCAAAAACCTTCATGCACTCGGCGAAAACGGTATCGCCGCTCAGCGAGAGGCCATCCTGCGGCAAATAGCCCGCAGAAATGCTCTTCATGCCCTGAAAACCGCCATAATCCAGCGATTCCAAGCCCGCCAGCACGCGCAGAACAGTCGTCTTGCCAGCGCCATTCGCGCCGACCAGCCCAACACGATCACGCGGATTGATCTGCCAATCCGCGCCGTCGAACAACAGCTTGTGACCAAACCGCTTGCCTGCGCCTGTAAGTTGAATCATCTTTAGTAAAATCAGGAAAAGAACCGCTCTATCTAGAATGCAATGGCGGGAGCGTTAAGTACAGTGAATCCTAAACGCAATAGAATGTGCAAGTTGCACTGCCTACGGTGCAAGGCGTCGAAGCCAGCGGGAAAAATTCACCCAATTTTCAAACTCCAGCAATGCTGAATTCAACCGGGGCACCTATCGTTGAAGATCGCTCTGCAGGGTCGGCTGATCAGTACGGTGAGGCGACCTAGTAAAATTAAGACTCCGGTTCAACCGGTGGGGACTTCATGATCGCTTCGTCGGTGCCAAACACTCCATTTCGAACTCGCCACGTCATCTTGGCAGTTGTTGCCGCAATCGCGCTTCTGGCCGGAACCTGCTACGCAGGGGTGGGTAGCGTTCACGGCGCGGTCAAAGATCCAACCGGCGCGGTCATTCCTCGCGCCATCGTCCGGCTGGGGAGCCCGCTCTCGGGATACTCCGTGACCACGGTTGCCGACGAGCAGGGGCGGTACGCTTTTAACAGCGTCCCTTTTGCGCAGTTCACGCTCACAGCGGAGGCCAAAGGTTTCCAACCCGCGAGCAGGACCGAGCATCTTCGTTCGAACGTACCGCTGGTGTTGAACCTGCAACTGGAAGTGTCGCGATCGAAAGAGTCGCTGACGGTTACGGAGCGTGCGCCGCTGCTGGAGACTTCCTCCACTACTACGCACCACGATATTGAAGAGGAAGAGGTTGCGCGCACTCCCAGCACGCGTCCGCAGCTTGCGATGTCGAGCCTGCTGGAGTCTGTCCCCGGCGTGGTGCCGGAAGAAAATGGACGTCTGCATGTGCGCGGTTCTGAAGGGCAAGTCCAGTACGTAGTGGACGGCGTGCCGATTTTAGAGAATATGTCAGGCGTATTTTCCACGGCGCTGGACGAAGATGATTTGCACTCGTCCGATATCGTCACGGGAAATTTGCCCGCGGAATTTGCCGGGCGCACTTCGGCGGTGGTGTCGGTGGATACGAAGTCGGGCCTGAACGCGCCGTGGAATGGGTCGCTCTCGCTGTTTGGAGGTTCGTTCGACAGCGGCGGCGCGAATCTTGAAGCCAGCGGCAATCTGCACAAGAAGGTTGGCGTATTTCTAAGCACGCAGACGAACCGTACTCGTCGCTATCTCGATCCGCCGGAGATTCAGAGTCTGCACAATGAAGGCGGTGCCGCACAGCTCTTTATGCGCTTCGACTTTGCCGCCTCCGAGCATGACACGCTGCACCTGAATCTTTCCACGAACGGTACAGATTTCCAGGTCGCGAATACGCACGATCAGCAGGATGCAGGACAGAAGCAGCGCCAGGAACTTCGCGACGATTCGCAGTCTCTGAGTTGGACACATTTGTTCAACAACTCGACAGTGGGTGAAGTGCTGATGTTTCGCCGCGCCAACACAGGGCGTTTGCTCGACCCGAACTTTACCGGAACTCCGTATTTTGTGGGCCTGCATCGTCGCACCGAGACCGAAGGCTTGCACGCAAATCTAAGTCACGAGTGGGGAAGGCATTCGTTGAAGTTCGGTGTGCAATCGCACAGAGTTGGTCTGTATGAGAACTTTGAGCTGGCTGCCACTGATCCGGCGATCCTGAACGATCCCACGAACCCTGCCTCGCAATTTCCGCTCGACAATCCGTTCCGCTTTCAAGGGAAGCGCAACGGCTACGACGTAGGCAGCTTTGCACAGGATCGAATTCGTATACGCCATTTCACACTGGATCTCGGGTTGCGCCTGGATAAGTACAGCCTGCTGGCCAAGAATTCCGCTGCTAGCCCGCGCGTAGGTCTCGCGTATTACTTTGAGAAGACGGGAACCGTGGTGCGTGCTTCCTACAATCGAATGTTCCAGACTCCGCCGATTGAGAATTTATTGCTGGCGTCGGCGCCGGAAGCCTCCGTATTCCTGCCCGCTGGCACTCGCTTCGGTCCGGTTCCGCCGGAGTGGCAAAACATTTATGAAGTCGGCTTCCAGCAGCAGATCACAAAACACGTTCGCTTGGACGTGACGCGTTACGTGAAGAACGCCCGGAACTTCTCGGATGACGAGCAATTCCTGGAAACGGGTATTGTTTTTCCGCTGACCATCGCACGCGGAGACGTGCGCGGCTTGGAAGCTCGCTTGGATGTTCGCGCTTATCATGGGCTCGGCGGCTATTTCAGCTACGCCAACTCCAAGGCGCTCGGAACGACTCCGGTCACGGGCGGGTTGCCGATTGGTTCCGGCAATCAGTTGATTCCGAATTTGAAATTTACGGGCGATCAGGACGAACGCAACGAAGGGCAGTTCGGAATCACCTATGCGCGCAAGTCGGGGTTGTGGGGAGCCTTCAACGCGCGCTACGACAGCGGCGTTCCTTCCGAAGTTGATCCCAGCGATGCTGCTAGCGGCGAAATTGATCCCCGCATCGCGCGCGAACTCGATTTCAATCGCGGACGTATCAAGCCGCGCGCCTTGTTCAATATGGCTGCTGGATACCAGCTCATGCGGGAATCCGCGCACCCGATTTCGCTGCAGCTTAGCGTGAATAACGTAACGGACCGCTTATATCTGTACAACTTCCGCAGTATTTTTTCCGGCACGCACGTCGGACGTCCGCGTGAAATTACAGGTCGCATCACGTTTCACTTTCACCAACGGTAGTGGCTGATCGCTGGTTCGTTCGGCGCACACTATACTGGCTACATGCCTCTCGCAACCGAAACGGATATCCAGACGGCGTTGCGCCGTTACTGGGGATATGATTCATTTCGTCCGTTGCAGGAAAAGATTGTGCAGAGTTTGCTCGACCGTCGCGACACCTGTGTGATCATGCCTACGGGGGGCGGCAAGTCTTTGTGCTACCAGCTTCCCGCCGCGATGTCGGACGGGCAGACTGTGATCGTAATTTCTCCGCTGATTGCGTTGATGCAGGACCAGGTTGCGCAACTCACGCAGATGGGAATCTCCGCTGCCTCGTTGAATACATCGATTACCTCCAGCGAGCAGTCGGTCGTAATGCGCAAGACTCGGGAAGGCGCGTATCGACTTCTGTATCTTTCGCCGGAACGTCTCGCTCGATCGGACACGATCAGCTGGCTGCAGTCTGTTCCAATTTCACTGTTTGCAATTGACGAGGCGCATTGCATTTCCGAGTGGGGGCACGAATTCCGTCCTGAATACCGTCAGTTGAGTTCGTTGCGGCAGCATTTTCCGAATGCGCCGATAGCGGCGTTTACGGCCAGCGCTACGCAGCGCGTGCGACACGATATTCTGGACCAGCTGCGTCTACGGAATCCGCACAAATACATTGCAAGCTTTCATCGGTCGAATCTGCGTTACGTGATGAAAGAGTGTCCGAACCCGGCGGCTCAGTGGGCCCTACTGCTGCGGGCTTTGGGGCAATACGTGGATAGCAACGTGATCATTTACTCGCCCACCATTGCCAAGGTGGAAGAGACGGTGGATTTTCTGGAAGAGCAGGGAATTCCCGCGATTCCGTATCACGGCAAGATGGATACGGACTCGCGCCGCCGCAACCAGGAGCGCTGGATGGCGGACGATGTGCGCGTGCTGGTGGGAACCATTGCGTTTGGGCTCGGCATCAACAAAGCTGCCGTGCGCGCAGTGATTCATCTTTCATTGCCGAAATCGATCGAGCAGTATTACCAGGAAGCGGGACGCGCCGGACGCGATGGCGATCCCGCTGACTGCGTGATGCTGTGGCAGAAGCGCGATGCTGCGTTGCTGGCGTATTTTATTGGCCAAGTGGAAGACGAAGCAGAAAAGGAGCGCGGCTGGCAACGCTATCACGAGATTCGAGACTTTGCGGAATCGAAACGCTGCCGCCATCGTCAGGTTTGTATGCATTTTGGGGAAATTCCCAAATGGACTACCTGCGATGCCTGCGACGTTTGCGGCTATCTTCCAGCGTGGTTGACCAAGGCCGCGGAGGCGGAGCGCTTTGAACGTGGGAAGTCTTCCACGGCTTCTGCGAGTTCTTCTGCAAAGAACGTACGCCGCGAAGCGAGCGATGCGAATTTCTATCCAGCCAATGCCAAGATTTCGAATCTTGCTCCGGTCGATCCCAGCTTGCGTGAATTCCTGCGCCAGTTGCGCAGCACGATTGCGAAAGAAAAGAAGACAGCAGCCTTCATCGTTATGCATGACACGACGCTCGACGAGTTGTGCCGCATTCGTCCAACTTCCATGGCGGAGTTGCTGAGCGTATCCGGCATTGGCGAACGCAAGGCGGAGATGTATGGCCAACAGATATTGGATGCGCTGGCGGAATATGACCGAGGCGTTCGAGCGGCGGCTGCTCCCGCGAAGAAGTCGAAGCCCGGCGAAGAGACTCTGCAACTGATGCGCGAAGGAAAGACGTTCGACGAAATCGCAGTGATTCGTGGACGCCAGCGCAGCACGGTTGTGTCCCTGATCGCGAATCTGATTGAACAGGGGGAAGTGGAATTTGAGGAAGAATGGGTCGATGCGGAAAGGCGTGCGAAGATTGAAGCGGTCTGCGCCGATCTAGGATTGGAACGCCTCGGTCCGCTCAAGGCCGCACTCCCACCCGAAATTACGTATGAGGATATTCATCTGGTGGTGGGGAAGCTGAGGAGGGAGAAGCGGTAGGAATTACGTTTGTCGTTGCACTTGCGCTCTCACATGGTCTTGCGTCTCTTGAACGCAGCCCCATCGCCAGCATCAAGGGAAGGAAATTCCTAGGGAGAGAGGTCGAGCAGGAATTGGTCGGGGCGAGAGGATTCGAACCTCCGACCCCCTGGTCCCAAACCAGGTGCGCTACCAGACTGCGCCACGCCCCGACAGTGCGTAGGACTACCCACTGATTATAAACGACGCAACGTTTTCGCTCGCGGCGACCACTTCTCGCCACCCTTCCTGCCGTCGGTCTCGTCCATTCCGGCGCTATAATTTCAGGTGTCCATGCCGCGACGCTATGCACTTGTGGCTTACGTTACAAGCCCAGTTGGCCAATTCGTGGAAGCGCTCCGCCGCGAGGTTCATCCCGCCTTGCCGCACTCCGCCGCCCATTTGTCGATTCTTCCGCCTCGCCGCCTGCGCGGGACCGAAGTCGAGGCGCTGGAGACTCTGCGCACTCTTTGCGGTCAAGCTCTACCGTTTGATGTTGTTCTCGACGATGTGGCCACGTTTCTTCCCGTTACCACCACGGTGTACGTCCGCGTGCTCGAAGGTGCCCAGAGTATGTGTTCTCTTCATGGAACGCTTGCTACCGGAGCGCTAGAATTCCAGGAAGAGTGGCGTTACACCCCGCACCTCACCATCGTCAAAATGGAAACTCCAGAGGCGGCGGAGTCGGCCTTGGCCCTCGCGCGATCCCTCTGGATGGGTTACGAAGGTCCAAGACGTGTGCAGGTTACCGAGCTCACGTTCGTGCGCGAAGAGGACGACGGCACCTGGCGCGATCTGGGCCGTGTTTCTCTAGGCGCACAGCGTTAACGACCATCGCCGGAGCCTGAAACAGGCATGAATACAGGGTTTTCCGCGTAGCCTTTCCCGCCCTCCACGCTGCCCCGCACCAAAGGTCATGAACGTCTTCCATGTTGCGTAGCGTCGTCTTTCGTCGCTAGATAGAAGGTGGGCGTACCTCATCTAGCTCCGGGCGCTCGTATCGGGAGGTAAGGTCAACATGCAGATTGGCGTTTATGGATCGGGTTATTTGGGCACTGTCGTCTCCGCTTGCCTGGCGGATTTCGGTTCGCCCGTCATCTGCTGCCATGAAGACAGTTCGCACATGGTCGCCATGGCCCAGGGCAAAGTCCCGTTCCATGAAAAGAATCTTGCTGACATGATTCGGCGGAATGTGCGTTCCGGGCGCCTCTCGTATTCGACGGACGTCGATGCGTTTGCCAAGAAAGCCCAAATTCTTTTTCTAGCGGAAGATTCCAGCCAGCATATTGCAAGTCTCTGCCGCAGGATTGTAAGTGCGAGCAGCAAGCCTCCAATCCTTATCCTCCTGACGCCGGGAGCAGTAGGCACGGGCGCGAAACTCGAAGCCACACTCAAAGAAAACAATCTTAAAGCGACTTTGGTTACGCAGCCCATGTTCTTTACAGCAGGCTGCGCCGTTGAAGATTTCAACTGGCCTGACCGCATCGTGCTGGGAACCAATTCTTCGGAAGCTGTGCTAGCTTTGAAACAGGTGTACAACCCGCTGGTGATGCGGGGAGTTCCCGTGATCGTAACCAATCACGAGACGGCAGAATTATTGCGTGTAGCAACCACTGCATTTCTGGCCACCAAGATTTCTTTCATCAACGAAATTGCGAACTTGTGCGAGAGCGTGAATGCGGACGCCGTCAATCTGTCGCTGGCACTAGGACTGGACAAAAAGATCGCTCCACGCTGTTTGCAGCCAGGAGCCGGGATGGGCGGACTCTTCGCCGAATCCGATATGGATTCACTAGCACAGCTCGCGGGCGAAAATGGAATCACGATGAAAGTCCTGGGCGCGGCTCGCGCTGTGAATCACGATCTGACCAGCCGCGTGATCGAGAAAATTTCCGCTGCCATGCAATCGATCGAAGGCAAGCACGTTGGTATCCTCGGGCTGGCCTTCAAGCCCAACACCAACGACATTGAAGGTTCCTCGGCTGTGCGCCTGGTGGAAACTCTCGTGGCGCAGGGAGCGAAAGTTCGAGCCTACGATCCGGTCGCCATTCCAAATGCGAGAATGAGACTGAACGGCCAGGTGCAGTATTGCGATTCCGCCTATGCCGCCGCCGAAGGCATGGATGCGCTGGTTGTCGGTACCGGCTGGCCTGAGTTTCGGGCGTTGGATTTCGACCGCATCAAGCATCTGCTCAAGCGGCCCGTGATTGTCGATACCAAGAATCTTCTGGACGCCGGACGCCTTCGCGCCATGGGCTTCGAGTATGTCGGCGTGGGCCGCAGGGACGCGGTTTCCTTAACCCGCGCTGCAGGAGTGCTGTAGATACTGCAGCGCTGTAGATTTTGTAGCGCTGGCGTCCTCGCCGGCAGTCCCGAGGGCGTCCCGCCTTCGATTGATATTCCCGCTGCTATAATAAAAGCCTGCGGTGGGAGTAGCTCAATCGGTAGAGCTCCGGTCTGTGGCACCGGCTGTTGCGGGTTCAAGTCCCGTCTCCCACCCCAAAAATCTCATGCAACGCGGGCACTCCTGCCCGCGAAAAGCCAAATAAGCGATAAATTGTGACCATCTCGCCCGCAAGAAGAGATATTTCAGCAGGCGGCGATTTGGGGATGTTCAGCTTCTTCTTGTTCTTCGACTTTCTCGCAATCTTGTGTGGCTTAGCATGGGCGTAAATGGCAATGCGCTTTTTGATCGCACGGAGGTGTTTCGCTGCCCTGACGAGTTTAACTTTCGCAGATTTTAGCCCACGGACCATTGGCTTCAACCATATCGCCAGTACGTGATCTCAAGGGGCAATTCTCTTGTGGACAGAAGGCTGGTGACAGGTTCCTAAAGGCTGAAAGAGTCACCTCAACTAGGCGGTCGCCTTCTCCGCCAGCTCCGCCTTCAGCGCCTTCCGCAATTTTTCCCTCGCTTGCACGCTCAGCTTTTCTCCGGTGGACGTCAGATAGAACACATCAATCGCCATCTGCCCTTCGGTATCGATCAGCGCGATTTCGATGTTGCACTTCTGCTCGGCAAGCTGTGCGCCAATGGCGTAGAGAAGTCCGGGGCGATCTTGCGCGATCACTTCCAGCAACGTGCTGTGGCTGGAACACTCGTTGTCGAACTCGATGCGGGTCGCAATCTGCACTTTCTGGGTGTGATTCTTGTGTGCCCGCTTGCGGTCATGCTGCAGCGTCGAAAGCGGGACTTCGCCGCTGAGCACATCGCTCAAGCTGCGCTGGAAGCGATCCCACTCCGGCAGGTTGAGTTCCAGAGTACGAAATGGATCGGTGAAGTGGAGTGTGTCCACAACGACTCCAGAGCCATTGGAAAATGCGCTCGCCTTCACAATGTTCATGCCCCAACTTGCCAGCACGCCGCCGATGGTGGCAAACAGGGCAGGCCGATCCTTGGTGACCACACTCAGCTCATACCACTGACGCCCACGTTCCACCCGAATTTGCACGGGATCGTTGCTTAGTTTGCCCGCCATCTCAACGTGCCGCAGCACGGTTTCGGAGGGATAGGTCCGCAGATAGCGCTCGGGCAAGCCATCGAGGAATTCCTTCAGCTTTTTCCCTAACTTCGGAGCCAGCAGGCGCATGCGCGCCAATTGGTCTTCACTGGTATCGGTATCGGTGCCGAGACGACGGTCGGCGCTCTTACTGAGATAATTCGCCGCGCCCATGTAGAGCTGATAAATATTTTCCGCTTTCCAGGGTGTCAGAGCTTCGGGATTGACGGACTTGATGTCGGTATAAGTCATCAGGCACATCATCTTCAGCCGCTCTGGCGTTCCCATTTTTTCCGCGAAGGCCTTCACCGTTTGCGGATCAAACACATCGCGCCGCAATGCCGCCGACATCTCTAAATGGCCACCAATCAGGAACAATACAGCATCCTGCTCGGCAGGTTCGAGGTCAAGACGTGTCAAGCAACTCTGCGCAGCCTCCAGGCTAGTCACCACGTGATTGTCGCCGGGCATGCCTTTTCCCACATCATGCAGCAGCAATGACAGGTAGAGCAGCTCGGGCTGTTCCAATTCAGCCAGGAGCTCGGCAAAGTGTTTATCCCACGCGCCAGGCGCTGTTGGGAGCTTGTGTAGATGCTCAATCGCTAACAGTGAGTGCTCGTCCACCGTGTAGCGATGATAAAAATCGCGAATCACAAGCGCATCGATATGTTCGAACTCGGGCAGAAGCAGCGTCAGCAATCGTAGCGAGTGCATGGAGCGCAGCGCATCGGCCGCGTGCGGCTCTACCAGAATGTCCCGCAGCTTGCGCCATACCGCCGCGCCCTGCGGAGGAGCCAAGGCCAGCTGCGGCAGCACCTGTTCGATGCGATGAGCTGTGGTCGCGCTCAGGCGTAAACCATGATGCGCCATAAATTGGAACACGGAGAGCACAAACTCGGCGTCCCGCAGCGACGATGGCTGCTGCAGATAAATCAAGCCGTCGACAACCGAAAAATCCGTATTCGAAACACGCGAGCGCCAGCTTTGAAATTGCCGCAGCAGGGAAGAGCGGGCCGCGGGAATCTCATCCAAAAGCTGGGTGGCTAACCCATAAATCGAGCGCGCATGACGGAAGTACGTTCGCATCCAGGACTCGGCCGTGATGGGTTCGTCTCCGCCAATGCCAATGCGGCGTGCAGCGGCTTCTTCCTGCGCTTCCCATGTCAAAGTGTTGTCGTCGCGGTTGTGGCGATAGTGCAGGAAGCAGCGTACGGACATCAGGAAATCATGCGCCTGCTCGAAGGGAAGCCGCATTGGCTCCGGTAAAGTTTCCCCTTCCGGCCAGCGCCGCAGTTGATCCATCGCCGAGATCAACGTCAGCCAATGAACTAAGTTGTAGTCCCGCAGCCCGCCGGGACCGTCTTTCATGTTCGGCTCCAAATGAAAAACAGTGTGGCCAGCCTTGGCGTGACGGTTGCGTGTGATTTCCGAAAGCCGTTCGACGAGTGGCTGATATTCCCGCATGATCAATTTCGGAACAAGCTTTTCTCGCAGCCGCCCAAAGAGCTCGCGGTCGCCCGCCAGATAGCGACAGTCCAGCAGGGAAATCGGAAACTCCAGGTTGTCGCGATCAAAACGCTCGCACTCGGCGAGCGTACGCGTCGCTGGGCTTAGGCGCAGTCGCAGGTCCCACATGTCTTGCGAAAATTGCCGAATGCGGTCGCGGAACGCATCTTCGGACCAAGCTCCGTCATGCAAAAACAACAAATCCACATCTGACTGCGGTAGCAGCGTGCCACGCCCATAGCCGCCCAGAGCCACCAGCGCAAACCGAACCGGCCCGCCGTCCTCCGACGAGATACATTCCTTCCACAAGCGCTGGCAAAGACTATCCACCAAGGCGGAGCGCCCCCGTGCCATCGCCATACCGTCGCCGTTTGCAGCAAACTCCTGTTGCAAACGCACCGACCCATCCGCGTAGATGGACCGTAATTCAGCGCCAAGAGAAGGTAAGGAACTCACAGTGGTCATCTAGCCTCGATGTCGTTCGGAGTTCGAGCAAAAAACAGCCCGAAGCCGTTGTTCGGGGAAAGCGGAAGGCCTAGATTCACTGTAGGGGCAGAAGGAGCTTAAGGGAAATTGAAACTATTGATCGGTCCGATTCAGCCACGTTATGAGAGCCCACGCATTCCGTTTAACTAGTTGATGTTAAGCGAGTTAGGGTAAGGCAGACGCCATTGGGCCGGTCCTGACTCTTTCCGCTTGCCAGCTGCTTTTAGATTGGCCTAAAATCTATAAGGATAGAAATAAAGATAGAAAGGTAGATATGCTGAATGTAAAAGACCCTGAGGCTCATCGTCTTGCTCAAGCCATTGCTCGAGTCACAGGGGAGACCATGACTCGCGCTGTCACCGAGGCTCTGCGGGAGCGCTATGAACGCCTCCAGCGTCGCAGTCCGGACACTCTGGCCGCCGACCTCCGGGCCATTGCAAAACGGGCGGCCGCTCACATCCAGCGTCCCTATATTAACCATGCCGAGCTGCTCTACGACGAGCACGGCCTACCCAAATGATTCTCGATACTTCGGCACTGATCGCTGTCTTGGGGGACGAACCGGATGCGGATCTTTATATTCAGGCGATGAGTCGTGCAGAGCAATGCCGCATCTCTGCGGGCAACTTCATCGAACTTGGGTTGGTAATCGAGAGTCAATTTGGGTTGGAAGTGAGCCAGCAGTGTGACGCGCTGTTCCGCCGTGCTGGCATTGTCATCGAACCAGTCACCGTGGAGCAGGCGCACATTGCCCGGCAAGCCTCCCACGATTTTGGCAAGGGTCGCCACCCGGCGGCACTGAATTTCGGAGACTGCTTCGCATACGCGTTCGCGAAGTCTGTGAATGAGCCACTGCTCTTCAAAGGCGAAGACTTCAGGAAGACCGACGTCCTATCCGCTCTATGACCTAGGCGTCGCGCTAGCCGAGCCCCTCGCTGCTCCAAGGCTCTAAATCCCTCCGCTTCACCGGAGAGGACAGCACTACCGATGTCGAAGTTGTCCCGTAAGGCGTTAGGCGGTCAATCAGCGACTCCAGGTGCTGTACGGAGCGTACGGCCACCTTCATAATGAACGAATCGCTGCCCGTGCCCCGATGGCACTCCAGGACCTCGGGAGCGTCCTTTACCACCGCCGCCACCTTCGCGAATACGTCTCCCACAACGCTCATGCGAATGAACGCCAGCACCGGCAATCCCATCTTCGCGGCGCTTACCTCAGCGCGGTAACCCGTAATGATTCCAGCGGCTTCCAGTTTGCGCACGCGCTCGATCACGGCCGGAGTGGTGAGATTCACGCGACGCGCAAGTTCCGCAAAACTCCAGCGCCCATGTTGTTGCAAATAGTGGAGAAGCTTGCGGTCGATGGCATCCAACTGTCCTTCACTTTCTAAAGTAAATTCCATAATATGCTTAGTAAAGCATTGCTTTAGTGGCAGATAGTATTAGTTTACTCATTCTTCTGTACTTTTTGCCACTGCAAGGTTAAAAATTGAATTCACATATGACCGTTCTCTCGAAGACAGAATCTATTAAGAATACGCCTGCGCAAAATCCGCTGAAGCTGAAGCGGATTCACCATGTCGAGCTGTGGGTGGGAAACGCCAAACAATCGGCGTTTTACTACCGTAAAGCCTTTGGTTTCTCGCAGATGGCTTATGTTGGCCTGGAGACTGGGGAACGTTCGCATACTTCGTACGCCATGGCGGAAGGCAAAGCGCAAATTGTACTGACCTCGCCGTCGGAACTCGATCATCCTGCCAACGAGTTCATGAAGAAACACGGCGACGGCGTGCGCGACATCGCGCTCGAAGTCCCCGATGCGGACGCCGCTTTTCATGAAGCGGTGCGCCGCGGAGCCAAGCCGTTTTATGAGCCGAAAATTATGAAGGACGAATACGGCTCCGTTTGCCGAGCCGCTGTGCACACCTATGGCGACGTTATTCATTCGCTGATCTCGAATATCGACTACAAGGGCCCGTTTCTGCCCGGGTACAAGGTCGCGTCGGCGCCAGCGGAATCAGTCGGAATTCTGCGCATCGATCACATTGTGGGCAACGTAGAGCTTGGCAAGATGCGGCTGTGGGCCGACTGGTATTCCGATGTATTCGGATTCACCCGCTTCATTACGTTTGACGACAAAGATATTTCCACCGAATACAGCGCACTGATGAGTATTGTGATGTCCGACGATTCGCATTCGGTGAAGTTTCCGATTAACGAGCCCGCGAACGGACGTAACAAGAGCCAGATTCAGGAATATCTCGACTGCAATTCCGGGCCGGGCGTGCAGCACGTCGCGTTGGCCTGCAAGGATGTTGCGGAAACTGTTTCCAAGCTGCGCGCCAACGGCATTGAATTCCTCAGCGTGCCTGCAAGTTACTACGATGCGCTTCCGGAACGCATTGGCGATATTTTGACGGCGGAAGAATCTCAGCGAGTGCGCGAACTCGGCATCCTGGTTGATAAGGACGAGGAAGGACACCTGCTGCAGATTTTTACCAAGCCTGTGGAGGACCGCCCTACACTGTTTTATGAGATCATCGAACGCCGCGGGAGCCGTGGTTTTGGTAAAGGCAATTTCAAGGCGCTGTTTGAATCAATCGAGCGGGAACAAGCGTTGCGCGGGAATTTGTAAGGATACTTTCGGGTATCCGCAGCGACAGCGGATTCTTCAGGGCTGAAGCCCTTCGGAATGACAAAATCATAAGGATAGGTTTCGGAGGACTTCTGGTAGATCAAGCTCTGTGCTATCAATCCGGCTTCGGCAACGAGTTCGCAACGGAAGCAGTTGCGGACGGGCTGCCTGTGGGACAGAACTCTCCCCAGAAGCATGCACTTGGCCTGTATGCGGAACAACTGAGCGGAACCCCCTTTACCGCGCCGCGTTCAGCCAATCGACGGTCGTGGTTGTACCGCATCCGTCCCTCGGTTGTGCACAAGCCGTTTGCGCCGATTGCGGATCACGGTTTGCTGCGCTCGACTCCGTTTGATGAGGTTCCAGCGACGCCGAACCAGTTGCGCTGGAGTCCGTTTGAAATTCCAAAACAGCCTGTCGATTTTGTGCAGGGACTCCGTACCCTCGGCGGCAATGGCGACCTGCAAATTCACGCTGGCTTCGCGATTCACGTTTACGTCGCGAACAAGTCGATGACGGAGCGTTTCTTCTCGAACTCCGACGGAGAAATGCTGATTGTTCCGCAATTAGGCCGCCTGCGTGTGATCACCGAGTTGGGAATTTTGGAAGTTGCGCCGTGTGAGATCTGCGTGATCCAGCGTGGCATCAAGTTTCGCGTTGAATTGCCGGATGGTCAGGGCCGCGGTTATGTTTGCGAAAACTACGCTGGGTTGTTCCGTTTGCCTGACCTTGGACCTATCGGGGCAAACTGCTTGGCGAACTCGCGTGACTTCCTCACCCCGGTTGCGGCTTACGAAGATTGCGAAGGCCACCATGAGGTCATCACAAAATTTCAAGGCAAACTGTGGTCCGCCGAGTACGATCACTCGCCGCTGGATGTTGTGGCGTGGCACGGGAATTATGCGCCTTACAAGTACGATCTGAACCGTTTTAACACCATCGGTTCGATTAGTTTTGATCATCCCGACCCGTCGATTTTTACTGTGCTGACTGCGCCTTCGGATATTCCTGGAACGGCGAATGTTGACTTCGCTATTTTTCCGCCGCGCTGGCTGGTCGCGGAGAACACGTTTCGTCCGCCCTGGTTTCATCGCAACTTCATGAATGAGTTTATGGGCCTGGTCAGCGGCGAATACGATGCCAAAGCGGAAGGCTTTGCACCTGGCGGAGCGAGTCTGCATAACTGCATGGCTGGTCATGGTCCCGATGCGGAAACCTACGAGCGCGCAACGCAGGTGGAGCTAAAACCCATGCATATTGTTGATACTATGGCTTTCATGTTTGAAACTCGCTACGTGGTGCGACCCACCAGGTACGCCATGGATACCACCGAACTGCAGGGCGAGTATTTTGAGTGCTGGCAGGGATTGAAGAAGAATTTTAAGCCGTAGCATTCTTGCGAGCTCAATGTCCTCCGCTTCCTCCAACCCGTCTGGTCGTCCATCCGAGAGGGGTTCCGCCGCGCTGCGAGCGTTACTCGCCGGCCTGATCGACTATGCGGGCACGTTTCCGCCGGCAAAGCTATCTTTGGAACAAGCTGCGCGCAATTTCGTGAATTATCTGCACGGGCCGGACGCCTGGATACTGGGAAAGTTCGTAGTGCCTGCCGGGCAAATCAGCCATTTGCAGGATTTGTTGCGAACGAATCCCGAAGCCAGCCACCTCTCGCTTCCGCTCTCGGTGCTGCTGGGTGCCGAACCACAGCGCGATGCGGAGTTAGTGCGCAAGATGATCGCAGCTAACGAGGCGAGTTCGGTGGTTTCCGTGGATGCTATCGAGTTTCGTCCCGGCTCTCCCAGTATGATTGCGGAAATATTTGCAGTGCTGCCGAAGAATGTCCCCGTATTCTGTGAAGTTCCAGTTGAGGAATATATTCCAGACTGGCTTGCCGCTATCCGGCGCGCAGGGTGGTCGGCGAAGATTCGCGCGGGAGGAGTAACGCCAGAGCTCTTTCCGTCGTCGCCGAAAGTGGCGGAGTTTATCGTGCAATGCCAGCGACACGGCGTGCCTTTCAAGGCGACGGCAGGCCTACATCATCCGGTACGTTCAGAACGCTCCCTCACTTACGAACCCAACAGCGCCTGCGGCGTTATGCACGGATTTCTTAATGTTTTTCTCGGCGCTACGTTTGTGGAGTGTGGAATTTCAACGGAACAGCTGATTCAGATTCTCGACGACACACAGGCCGAGAATTTTAAATTTTCCGGGCAATCGGCGTATTGGAATAAGCTTTTTGTAAGCGTGGACGATCTGGTGACGACCCGCCAACGTTTCGCAATTTCATTCGGCTCGTGTTCCTTTGAAGAACCTGTTTTAGAGCTGCAACAGCTTGGTCTCTTATGATTGCTGGCATTAATGCGACGCATAATCCCGACAAGAAAAGTTGGATCGCGTCGGCGAATTTACCGGACGCTGATTTTCCTTTGCAGAATCTTCCCTTCGGACGCTTTCGTCGAGTAACTTCAGATAAATCACCAAGAATCGGCGTGGCCATTGGGGACCAGATTCTTGACCTGGCTGCCTGCGCCGAGCAGGGCCTGCTGGAGGCAGCGGGCGGCATTGTGGTTCGCGCCTGCCAGGATACTTCCATCAATGCCTTGATGCGGACGGGCTCGCAGGCAGCTTCGTCGTTGCGCAGTTCGCTTCATGACTTATTGGTCGAGGACAGTACCCGACAGGCCGCTGTCTCAAGGAATCTTCTTGGTATCGCGGAGACGGAACTCTTTGTGCCATCGAAGATTGGCGGGTATACGGATTTTTACGCTTCGATTCACCACGCGACGAACGTAGGCCGCCTCTTCCGCCCTGACAATCCACTTCTGCCGAATTACAAGTATGTTCCAATTGCGTACCACGGGCGGTCGTCTTCCATTGTGGTGAGCGGCACTCCCGTGGTCCGGCCCAGCGGACAACAACGTTCTGGAGAAAACGATCTCAGGTTCGCTCCCAGTCGCAGGCTTGACTACGAACTGGAAGCTGGCTTGTACATTGGGCAGGGCAATGCTCTGGGTACTCCAATTCCAATTACAGAATCAGCCCAGCATATTTTTGGCTTCAGCCTGGTGAACGACTGGTCCGCCCGCGACATCCAGTCTTGGGAATATCAACCGCTGGGTCCGTTTCTGGGGAAGAATTTTGGGACTACCGTTTCTCCCTGGATCGTTACTTCGGAAGCGCTGGCGCCATTCCGCGTGGCCGCAAACCCCCGCCCAGCAGGCGATCCAGCTCCCTTACCATATCTGTTCGCAGAGGAAGATCAGCAGCACGGCGCGCTCAACATCGAGCTTGAAGTTTTGATCGCGAGCGAAAAGATGCGGCAGCAGGGAATTGCTCCGCACCGATTGAGTTGTGTGAACTTCAACACGATGTACTGGACCCCGGCGCAGATGGTTACGCATCACGCCTCGAATGGCTGCAATCTGGAGCCCGGTGATTTGTTGGCCAGCGGCACGGTTTCAGGTCCGGAGCCAGGTTCGCTGGGCAGTTTGCTGGAAATCACCAAAGGCGGTCGCGATCCGTTTACTGTTCCGAGCGGCGAAACGCGGACGTTTCTTGAAGATGGCGACGAAGTCATTCTGCGCGGATCATGCTCTGCCCCGGGATTCCGGCGTATTGGCTTCGGAGAATGCCGCGGAGTGATTCTTCCTGCGCGTGTTTAGATGCATCTCCAAGAGGGTGCGAGGGCGAGTTGCCTCGTGACCGCGGCACTTGACTTGTTTCTGCGCGCCATGTCTCGTAGGCTGGAGCCAACTTGGGGGCGTGCCGAGGAATCCTGTTTCCCCTCCCACTCCAGAATCGATTTTAAGTCAGCTTAATTCGAAGGAGATCTTTACGATGAACAATCTATTGCGCAACACTCGTCTAATGCGCAGCACGGTGGTTACGATTTCTGCATTGTTGCTGCTTGCCGCTGCGGGCAGTGCCCAGGATCGCTGGCAAATTGTTCGTGCTCAGTACGGCACGGGAACCCGCTGGGCGGATGTAACGCTTCGGGTGCAATCGTTGGTTCGCAATGGCGTGCTCGATTTCCGGGTAAGCCACGACAGCCTTGATGCCGACCCGGCGGAGGGCCAACGCAAAAGCTTGCGCCTTGATGTGCGCAACGGTCGCGGCCTGGTTCGTCAGATTGTATTTGCGGATAACAGACAGGTGCATTTGCTTGTCACCGGAGACGGTGGAACCTCTTACCCGCCCGGTCTGCAGATCAACAGCGCGCAATACGGCGCGTCTCATATGACCGACGTTACAGCGCGGCTGGCGTCGCTGGTGCGAGACAACAGCCTAAGCCTGCGAGTGGCCTACGACACGATTGGCGTCGATCCGGACGAGGGTCGCACAAAACATCTCGACGTCAACTACACCTACAACGGCGTTCCAGGCCACGTCACGCTACGCGATGGCGAGACTCTGAATCTGCCGGACGCTAGTATAGTTGGCATCGGCGGTGGCCTCCGTATTCTAACAGCGGAATATGGCACAGGCTACCGTTTGATCGATGTTACGTCTCGTCTGAATGCGCAAGTCCAGAGCAGCACACTTGAGTTGCGCATTACCAATGACAGCATGGGAGGTGATCCCGCCCATGAAGAAGCCAAATGGCTGGATGTCTGGTATGTCTTTAACGACCGCGCCGGGCATGTGAAGGTGCATGAGAAAGATGTGCTCACGCTACCGGGGACAGGCGACACAAACTACTACCAGAACGGTCTCCAGATTACGCGCGCACAGTTCGGGGCGGACTATCGTTTCGCGGACGTCACGAGCCAGCTCAACTCCCAACTTCAAGGCGGCAATAGCCTTAGTCTCCGGATCACGAATGACGCCATGGGTGGAGATCCGGCTCCCGGAGAGCGCAAGGTTCTTACCGTGTTCTATATTTATAACGGACGCTCGGGGCGCGCCTTCGCCAACGAAAATGATGTGCTGATTCTTCCCGTCGGAACCACGACCGTGCGGGGTGACCGCGACGACGATGATGACGACTATTATCGACGCTATTGGCCGGGACGGTCCGCGACAGAACTGCGAGTCCTGCGAGCCAGTTGGGGTGCCGGAGGTCAACAGCGCGACGTCACTAGCCAGCTCAATCAGCAGGTACAGGGAAATCGCCTGAATGTCGCTGTGAACGACGGTAGTATGGGCGGAGACCCAGCGCCAGGCGCGGAGAAGCGTTTACGCGTGGTCTACATGTTTCGCGGGCTGCGTTATGAAACTAACGTTCCTGAGGGTGGAGTGTTGGCGCTACCGTAGAGTTACTGTGCTTTGAGTAGCGCCGGCAAGATCGGCCAGCGCTACTCAGCCCTTATCTCGACGGGGCCGCTGCTGGCGCCGCCTGTGCTGGAGGATTAAAGTTCACCTTCGGAGCCGTCCGCGATCCTTCATCCGCCTTAAAGTAAGCGTCATTCCTCTTGAATCCGGACATGCCCGCCACAATGCTGTTGGGGAATAACTGAACGCTGGTGTTGTAGTCTTGCAGAACGTCGTTGTAGGCGCGGCGTTCCTGAGCAATGCGGTTTTCCGTTCCGGCCAGCTCATCCTGCAAACGCATAAAGTTTTCGTTGGATTTCAACTGCGGATAATTTTCGGTAATCACCAGCAAGCGGCTTATCGCGGAATCCAGCGACCCGTTGGCTGCAATCTTATCGGAGGGCGTTTTGGCGCCGATCAAAGCGGATCGCGCTTTTGCGATTTCCGTGAAGATGGTGGTTTCCTGCGCGGCATAACCTTTTACGGTTTCCACCAGGTTCGGAATCAGGTCAGCGCGGCGTTGCAGTGCAATGTCCACCTGCGACCAGGCGGCGTTCACAGCTTCGTGTTTGGTCACCAGTGTGTTCTTGATGCCGATGAAGGAGCTGCCCAGCACGAACGCGATGATCAGAAGAACTACAACAATAATTAAAGTCTTGCCCATGTTTGTTTCACCTCGAGTGATGTTCCCAAGTGCCTGGGAGAATTTAGAAACCTACCTCTGGGGCTAAAGCCCAATTTTTTTCGAGTTCTGACGGCACGACTGAAGTCGTGCCCTTCCCAAAACGTTCCATCCAAAAAATCCCATCTAAACCCTGATCTAAATTCTGATCTAAACTCTTGATCTAAACTCTTGATCTAAACTCTGATCTAAACTCTGATCTAAACTCTGATCTAAACTCTTATCCAAAACCTCCCCCAAAAGCTCTGCGGGAAGGGCACGACTTGAGTCGTGTCGCACAACCTTCCTGTAATCGGGGCTTCAGCCCCTGAGGGATGATCTTGTATTTCCAACAACGAACAGTTTCACTGCGTTCCAATATCATTTCTTTACCCGCTGCCACTCTCTTTTGGGCAGCCACTGGTCCAGCTGTACCGTTATTGTTTCCAGCGCTTCCAGATATTTTCCATAAATAGAGCTCACGCTGCCCAGTGGGTCTCCCGCTCCGCGCAGTTCCATCACGGCCTGTAGCCCCGTAGTGTCAACCTGCAGTAACTTCTTTACCTGATGCAATAATTCCCGACGGTCCGCTGCGGGTTCGTGTTCCATCGCAATCAACGTATGCCGCAACAGCGTGGCCACGCTGGAAAACGATTTTGCCAGTACAGTACGCAACGCCGCTTGTTCCGACGGTCCATGCAGGTAGTGCTGACGCAATTTCTGAATCACCGTGCGCAGTTCATGCTCCACTTGCACGCGATGCAGGTTCATTGGGACGGGAATGTCGGCGATTATCTCAGCCCCGTACAGCACTCGATGTGCACGCTGCATGTCGAGCAACTCCACCGCAAATACATCTGCGGATTCGCGCAATTCTCTGGCTGTGAAAACCAACGGTGAGCGCTGCTTTTGCCCTTGCGACCACCACTGCACCAGGGCTGCCAGTTTCTCCAATTCCGTGCGCGCAGCGGATCGAACAATCAAAAGCAGATTTACATCTGAGAATGGAGGCTGCGCGTCGCCGCGAACCGTCGAACCGTAAAGCACCACGGATTCCAGGTTGGGTCCCGCCGCATTCTTCGCCAGAGTTACGAATTGTTGTAACAGTTCTTCTTGTGCCATAAAAGGCTGCTCCCTACCAGCTCCCCGAGGCTCCGCCGCCGCCACTGCTGCCGCCGCCGAATCCGCCAAATCCACCGCCAAATCCGCCCGAGCTGCCGCCGAATCCGCCGCCACCATCGCTCCGGCCACCGCCACTGTTCAGCAGCAACGGCAATATCCACCAGAGTCCGCCACCCCCGCCGCCAACGCCGGGCCCGCCGCCGCGTCCCGCATGGGATAGAGCCTTCAGCACCAGAAACACCACAAATATGATCGCAAAGATTGCGATCGGGCTAATGGAATTGTCGCCTCTATCGCTTCGCGGACGATATCGGGGCAAGCCGGTCAGCTTCACACCGCGATCCGCCGCGATCAGGCTTGCGACTTGAGCGACCGCCTGCTCCACCGCACCGCTGGTGTCCCCTCGGCGTAGCAGAGGAACCATGCTGCGACCGATATCCCCAGCCTTGGCGTCGACAATGATTGCTTCCAGGCCGTATCCGACTTCAATGCGATACTTCCGATCATTTGGAGCGAGCAACACCAGAATGCCGCGCTTGTCTTTCTTTTCGCCAACGCCAAGAGCCTTGAAAAGATCGTGGGCGTAGTTGTCCACATCCTGGTTGTCCAGAGACTTCACCGTGACGACGGCGATCTGCGCCCCTGTCTTTTGTTCGACTTCCGTGCACAAGGCTTCTATGCGTTCGGTCGTGGCGGAGTCCACAACCCCTGCCAAATCCGTGATATAGCCCGTCGGATGGATGGACGCAATCTTGTCCGCCGCCAGCCCCACGGGGAGCGCCAGAACAAGAAGGCCCAACAAAGCGTATTTGCGAAGCCACAGACGCACTAAGATCCACCCAAGCTGGTCGGTAGCCCTTTATACGTGGCGCGTACCGTCTCTGTAAAGTCGGCAGGCCGGACGGGGCTGCTAGAATCGCAAAACATCCTCATGCTTGGGAAATCTATTTTCGGGGTAGGCGCACGCGCGCGCTTGTCGATTGTTCTCGGTCTGCTGATGGTTGCGATCCTTCCACCGGCAGCTGTCGCCAAATCCGCGCGGGCCATCAAGGTCGAATGGCAGCCAGCGAAGCCTCTCACGGGCGCAGCCTGCCTGCTCAAGGTAACCGCTCCCGCGAGGTTGGAAGAACTGCACGGCAAATGGCTTGATCATGAAATTCAGTTTGATTCGATAGACGGTGGGCGCACCTGGGTAGCCCTCGCGGGTGTTAGTTTAGCGACGAAGCCGGGGAAGTACCCGCTCGATCTCGATGGCAAGGAAGTCCCCGCCCCGTCGCAAAAAGCGCGACAACGACAAGGCACGCAAGGCGACTTAACTCTCTCCAAGAAGGTTCCAGTCTTTGCCTTGAAGCGGAAAGTGATTCAGGAAAAACAGCTGGAAGTAGAGAAAAAGTACGTTGCTCCCGATCCCGAAACGCTGAAGCGCGTCGCGCAGGAAAAGGAAATGAAGACCGAGGCTTACAGTAAGAGCAGCCCGCGCGCGCTGTGGTCAGGCGCGTTTGCTCGCCCACTCGATTCGGTGGTTACAGAAGCGTTTGGCGTTCGCCGCGTTTTCAATGCCGACCTCCACAGAGACCACCTCGGCGTCGACTTCCGTGCTACGCCGGGTACGCCTGTCCTAGCCGCGAATTCCGGAACCGTCCTGTTGGCTCGCGAGCTGTTTTATGAGGGGAATTGCGTCATCCTCGATCACGGGCAGGGCTTGGTCACGATTTACATGCATTTTTCCAAACTGGCCGTGAAAGAAGGAGACCACGTCGAGCATCTGCAAAAACTTGGCGAATCCGGTGCCACCGGCCGCGTGACTGGCCCTCATCTGCACGTAAGCCTGCAATGGAAAGGTGTTCCGCTGGACTTGCTCTCCCTGACCGTTCTGAAGCTCCCTGAATTTCAGTAAGCTGCCTGTCTTCAGCGGCTTCCGAGCCAATGCTCCTCCAGAATTGTGCAAAGAACTGCGGAACGCTCTTGTCCGGCTGGATCAAATGCTTCTAAGTCGAATGCTTTCAGCTATTTACAGTTGGCAGCGAGGTTGCTTCAACGAGGGCAGGATGGATGGGAGATAAAGTCATGAAAGCGATCATCTTTGCGGTGTGTTTTCTGTGCAGCACAGCGGCGTTTGCACAAGTTGGAGGTTCGAGCATCAGCGGTCGGTCACAGCCACTCAGTTTTGACTACAACGTGCAGCATGCGAGCCGTCAGGCTCTGGCGGAACCGCAGAATCTTATGGATAGCTCAGCTGCAACCTATACCTACGGCCGAGGCGAACGCCCCCTCTGGGAAGTCGCAGAGGAAAAGCATGAAGTGCCTCTAGGAGACTCCGCCCGTGCCCTTCGCAAGGAGCACGAGGTAGTCAAGAAGTCTGCCAAAGTTTGGAGCAACTAGCTTTTAATCAAAGAGTTGAGGCCGCACCGAAGATAACGACTGAAGCCCGGGCACACCCCTTGCCCGGGCATCGTGGAAGCCCGCTGAAGCTATCCGTGCCCTGCGCTTGCCACGCAGTATTGCAGCTTCAAATCGCTCCACGGAGAAGGCTGATTGGCCGCCCGGCGCAATCCCATGTGCCCGGCCTGCGGCGTTCCTGAAGACCCCAGCCACATCACAGTGTAAGCCGTGGTTTGACCTTCGTATTGCAGTTCAATCGTGTCGCCCGGACGCAGATGATGCGTCATACCCTGCAAAAGCGCCCCCGTGTCACTCAAATTTAACGCGGAAACGGAAGCCTGAAACGGCCTCGATTTGGCATCCATGCCCCAGATGCGAACCGGAATACCTGATGTGATACGAGACTGGCGGCGACGATCCATAGCACGCTCCCCGATTTCTGGTAACTACTCTCGCGATAGTAGGGAAGTGTTTGGGGATCAACAACTTACGCCCGTCACCGAGGGCAGGTGACTGACGTGGTGGCACGCCGTCTAAGTAGAAGAAGCGGAGGAAGTTGCCCATGTGGCGCGGACACTCTTGTCCGCGTGTTGGGAGCGAAGGAAGGCCAGCCGCTAGTTGATTGAGCCGGAGCCGTAGCGAGGCGAGGCAGGGAATCGTTGAAGGTGAAAACGCCTGTAAGCTTCAACCATCTCTACGGGACTACAACGGCTTTCTGAAGAAAAGCCATATGGACGTTGACCAGAACGGCGGGGAAAGGGAGCGACAATGCTTGACGAATCTCGCGAAAATTTTCGAAAGGCCTACGCAGCTGGTAGAAATGCTTATCGGCGCGGAACGAATGATCGGGCGGTATCCATTACCGCAGTGATCACTCTGCTTGGCGTTTTATTCTTCGAGCTGCTCGCCCATTACACGACGTGGCCCTTTGTCAACCGGATCGGGCTTAACGTAGTAG
>JANXUC010000024.1 GCA_025352065.1 Acidobacteriaceae bacterium
CATGAGCTGTCCGCCAGGCGGGCGGTGAGAGCAAGGAGACCACGCGGAGCATGGTCTCCTTGCTCGACCGATCAAGTTCCAATTGCTGATGGCTACGGCGTCAGCTTGCTGAGCCGTGTGCCCCAGTTGCCAAAAAAGCCGCGGGTTCCGCCGCAAGTGGTGTCCACGGAGAACTGCGCGAGGGTGCAAGTCTGGCCGATGTATTCATTCCCGATCCAGATGGTATTGCCGTCCACGGCAGCGGCGCCGTAGTCGCCCCAACGGGCGCGACCACCGTATTCGGTAAAGCCATCTTGCGGGCCCAGGCCGGACGCTGCGACATGGATGTCGCCAGCTCCCACCAAGGCGTCGACACTGACGTAGCCGGCGCTGGGGTAGAAATCATCGCCGACCAGAGTGAACCCGATGACGCCGCGTCCACTGGACGTGACGCCCAGGCCCGGACGGGTGAGGTGGTTATTCGCCATACCCACATAGCCTTGTTTGACGACCTTGCCAGCGCCGCTATTCGGGTTGATGACGAAAAACGCGAGGCCCGCCACGTTGCGGCTGTTGATTAAGAGCCCGGTATCGAGCGCGCCCCACAGCTTGCCGTTGGCGAGGGAGACTTGCTGCATGCGCGAGTCGTTTCGCCCAATGATTCCTTCGGGACGCCCCTGCAGTTGTCCTAGCGGAAAGTTGCCCGCCTTTTGGTTGGAGCTGCTGGGTACGGCGTAGGCGATGGTATTGACGACGCTGGACGAGAGACTCGGGTTTGGCGAAGCCGTATTCAGCGATTGGGTATTGGTGATCGACCACACGCGGATGCGATTATCGACTCCGGTGTTGCTGAACACCGCCACCGAGCTCATCAGGTATTCGGTTCCGCCATTGGCGGTGGCAAAGGAACTCGGGTCGGGAGACTGTGCCGGCCATACGGTGAACCCGGGAGCGCCGTCCAGTAGGAACGCCGCGTCCGAGGTGTTGAACAACACCGCGCTCGAGGCAGTCCCATTGACCAGGGCCTGCTTGGAGATGGCATAGACCTGGGCGCCATTGAATCCCGGGGCAAAGAGCGCGAATTCGTTGGTAGTGAGGTAAATGCCGTTGGCGTCAGCGCCGATATGCGGATAGTCGCCCAGACAGAAACCGCCGGGGCAGCCGTGGTTGGGCGTGCCCTGCGTGCCGTTGTTTTGCACCGGCAGTTGAAAGATCGTCCAAGTCCCCAGCGGGCTGGACGTGTCGCTGACGGCGATGTCAAGGTGATTGTTGCCATTGAGGCTGGGCGTGGTGCCGACGTGGTCGAGCGTGAGCACCACCTGGAACCAGCGTTGCGTCTGGACATCGAAGTAGCAGACGGGATCGGTGACGGTCGGTCCACGGAGGAAGGGAGAGGGCGTCCCGCGGTTGATGGCAGCAATATAGCCATAGAACGTGTTGAGGTCGGTCACGCCGGTCACCGCATTGCCGTTGGTGTCATAGACACGCAGTACGTCATTCAGGGACTCCAGGGCGAAACCGTTTCCTGCACACAGACCCTGGTCGGGAGGTTCCACCGAGAATTGGTTGCCGCCGTTGGCAAACCTCTGGTTGAAGAAGTTCAGTCCGTCGACGCTGAAATTGAGCTGGGGGTTGGATTTTGCTTTCTTGCCGCTGCTGGTGGGCACGCCCAGGCCGGGGGCCTGCGCGACGCTGCGGTTGAGGAACGGAAGGACCGAGCCGCTGGCGTCGGCTTGATCGGCGGTGGCGTCGTCGAATTCCGCCACGCCCTGGTCGCTGATGCCGCCGGTGGGAAGCGACTGAAGCGATCCCGTTCCTGCTTTCTGGATTTGGATCACGGTTTGGCTGTGCAGCGGGATCGCACTGGTGGCCAACACCAGAACGAACGCTGCAAAAATTGTGAGGCTCGAAGTCCCAAAGCGAGGGCCGGGGGACTGGCTGGTTGCTGTGATGTTCATCATCGGTGACTTCTCCTTAGGATCAGTGGTCAGTTTAGTGAATCAGTTAAGCAAGTTGCTCGAGAGAGCAAATTCTACTGGGGAATATCGATTCGGAATTCCCGCTGATTTTCAAACAGCGGCAATGGTACACCCCGTCCCGCCTGCCCGCAACGCTGTTTGGAGGAAAGCAAAAAAAGCAAGAGACATGCTTTGGGCGCAAACTGACCGTATGGTCGGTTTGTTTCAGATCTTTGTTTGATCTTTGTTGCAGTTCAATGAAAAGCAGCACGGAGTCGAGAGTTCCGCAGTGAAACAGTGCGATGCGGACACTCCTGTCCGCGAGCGGCTGCGTAGGAGTTTGTTGAAAAACTCTACAGTTGTCATTCCGAACATCACGACGAGCGCGACGAGAGTGGAAGAACTCTTTCTCAATGTGTTGCTGAACATCTGGACTCCTCCTTGAAATTTGTATCGTTTGGAAGTAGTCCCTGCGATGTGCCGATGGGTTCTCTGGCGACCCAGAGACGAGACGGACGGCCTGCAACACCCAACGATTCTGCCCTCGCGGGACGGGCCATAGTCTGTGCCTGACGCGCCGCTTCGTCAACGGAGTGTGTTGGCAGTGAGTTTGCAGGAGTCTCTCAAATTGACCAAAACCCTCGCCAGTAGTAGGATTCCGGCTACTGAGCCTGCCGTTTTAGAGGGCCACTCTAGCCCCGGAGGAAGTTCATGAAAAGCAGTTTTATGCGAATCCTAGCTTTTGTTCTCTGTCTTACTGTGGTGCCGTCGGTTCGGGCGCAATGGTCTTCGGATCCTCTGAAAAACCTTGCGCTAGCTGACAACGCAAATGGCAGCGATCACGTCCAGCCGAAAGTCAGGCCGCTACCCAACAACCAGTGGTACGTCAGCTGGTTCGACGCCGACCCCAGCACTCCGAAGCCCATTGGTTACGATGTGTTTTTCCAGCGGCTCGATGCTACAGGTGTGGAACAGTTTGCGCACGGCGGCGCGATGGCTGCGGATTTGAGCAACAGTTTCACCGAAGACTACGGCCTTGATATTGATACCGCAGGCAACGCTCTGCTGGCATTCTTGGATACGCGCTGGAGTCCCAACCAACAAGTGAGTGCTTCCAAGATGAGCCCCAGCGGACAGCCTTTGTGGGGCAAGAAGGGCGTGCAGCTTACCTTTAGCGGCACGGATTTCAATGCTTCTCCAAGGATTACTGGTACGACGGACGGCAATGTCGTTGTGGCCTGGACGACGAACAGCAACACCTATCTCCAGAAACTGGATCCGAACGGTCATGCGATATGGAACAAGCCGCGAGTTTTGGAAGAACCTGGCTTCAACTATTTCCTCTCTGACCTGCACGCTTCGGATAAGGGCAGCGTGATTGTTTCCTGGGTGCGTTCGGCCGGGTTCTCCGGAGCGAAACAACTGCGCGCAAACAAGCTGTCGGCCAACGGATGGGCCCTATGGGGGAAGAAAGGCCTGTCGATCTATGACGCCGGCTCGCTGCAATTCGGCGAATTCCCGTACTTCTTTTCCGACGGCAGCGGCGGCGCGGTGTTTTCCTGGTACAGTGCCAGTCCGAGTCTGCAAGTCTTTGCGCAACATATTCGGGCCAACGGAAAAGAAGCATTTCCGCACAACGGCTCGCCGGGCTCGAATAATAGTTTCAATGTAAGAGTGGAACCCTCCGTCTCTTACAACGCCGTAACCGACGAGACGTTCTTGTTCTGGACCGAAGAAGACAGCAACCAGTTCACCAACGGCGTCTCTGGCCAGAAATTCGACGGCACAGGCGCGCAGAAATGGGGCTCCGGCGGGTTGACGATTGTGCCGCTCGGCGCCGACTCACAGATCTTCGTAAAGAACGTGCAGATCGGCAGCGGCGCATTGGTCATCTGGGACGATAGCCCGACCTTTGGCCAGGATACCCTGCAAGCGGTCAAGCTGAACGGAGCCGGCAAAACAATCTGCGCCCAATTCCCGGTGTCGACAACTCTGTCGAGCAAGTTTGGCTTGTCGATGAGCATCGCCCCGTCGGGCCTCACCACCGTAGCCTGGGCCGACAACCGTATTGGAAATAACGCGATTTACGTTCAGGACGTGAAGGCAAACTGCAAGCTGGGACAGTAGAACGCGTTTTTGATGGGCACCACGCAGCACAAGTAAACCAGCCGTTCGGAATGACTCTGAAATTTTGTCATTCCGAACGGCTTTATCGTGAGGAATCTGCTGTCGTACCAAAGAGGTTAAGGTCGCGTCGGTGATGGAGAGTATACCGGCGGTTCGTAGTCGACAGTGACTCCCGTTATCCCCTTGAAAGCGGCGTACTCCTCTTGTAGTCGCTGCGAGGACTCCTGCTCGTCCTTTCGAAGTTCGTCGCTTTCCGTTTCCAATCGCTTCTTTTCAGGCAGTCTCTCGTGCATGAGGCTGGAGACTCTACGCAGGTCGCCATTGGCCTCCGCCATTCCTTTTAGAAGTGCGATTTGAAGATCGTAGGTATTGGAATAGTTCATCCTCAGTAAGTCCAAGTCGTGCTGCATTTTGCGGGCGGATTGGGCCACAGCCAGTGCCTTCAGTCTGTAGTCGTCTTTGCGAATCGAGTTTGCGGCCTCAACTAGCGCAAGCGATTTGGCATCCAATGCCGCATCGTTCTCGTCAAAATCATCCATTGTTTTCTTGCCGTCGCGGTCGTAGTAGCCAAGGGCTAGACGGGCGGCATCGGCCCTATCCCTGCTGCTAGCCTTTACGTTATATGCCCCGGAGAAGTGTCTGCGATATAGAGTTCCGTTACTGCCATCAATGCGTTCCGATTGGTCTAGCGCGATCACCCACGCGAGAATCTCAGAATCGCGTGCCGCTTTCTGAAAAGTAACGTAGGCTGTAGCAAACCCGCTTGCTGACTCGCGGTCGTGGCGGATGTAAGAGCAGCCAGTCAATAGGGCGGAGGTGAACACTGCGGCAATGCAAATAAAACGGCACAATAGCCTTGTCAAAATGATCCCATCTCGCTCTCCCATTCGTCGTTCAGGCCGTGAGTCTCTGCAACGTACGTATCCATATCTTCAAGCACGGCATGGGTGTGCTCTATCGCGATTCGTAATGCTGGCCAAGATGCAGCCAGCGTTTTCAAGCGGTCACGAACCAGAGACTGGTTCCTGTCCTTCCTTTCGGAGAAATACCGCAGTCTCTGGCCGGACGAGTCGACTCGGTGGAACTCTGCAACGCATTTCTCGACGAAGTGCACGTCGAAGGAATTAAATGAATCAGTACCCATCTTTGACGGGAATTGAACCCCTACCGTATGCCACAGTCTTGCTAAATCATGGGTTTCCAGCCAGTCAGCTCTTTCCTCTTGCGGAACGTTCTTGTCCTTACTGACCAGCCAGCCTAAGTGATAAATGCCGCTCTTCAAGGCCAGTTCTAAGTAGTGCCGGAACAAAAATAGCGCGGCTATGCCTTCTTCCTCACCTCGAGTTTGTCCATTCACGATTCTTTCCGCGATGGTTCGGGCTGCGGCGTAATAGTCGTCGATTAGGCCCTGTGGGATATGCCCATCCTCGTTGTAGAAAATCTGTTCGAAGGGAATTTTGTGATGTCCCGACTGACGAATCATCTCAGCCGGGATTTCGTCTTGCTCCTTAGCCAGCGTTTTTTCTTGTTCTTCATCCATCTCCATATTCCAGCGCCTTTTCTGGGCGAGGCTACAGCTTACCTCAAACCGTATGGTTGGCCCTCCCCGACAGAAAGGCAACACATGCCCTGATACAGACAAGCCTAGCCACACGGTCTCAGTCATGCGAACAAAAAAGCCCCGCTCCGAAGAGCGGGGCTTTCCAAGCCGACAGCCAATAGCTGACAGCCTAGGACTTAGTACATGCCTTCCATGCCGCCGCCGCCGCCGTGTCCGCCGCCCATGGGAGCTTTGCGCTCCTCTGGGATTTCGGCGACCAGAGCTTCGGTCGTCAGCATCAGCGATGCAATCGAACCTGCGTTCTGCAGCGCCGTGCGCACAACCTTCGTCGGATCGAGCACGCCCGCCTTGACCAGATCTTCGTACTCGCAGGTCAGAGCGTTGAAGCCAAAGTTCGCATCTTTCGAATCTTCGACTTTGCCCAGAACTACCGCGCCTTCTTCGCCGGCGTTACCGACGATCTGACGCAATGGCTCTTCCAGCGCGCGCTTTACAATGTTGACGCCAATCTGCTCATCGCCATGCAGCTTGAGCTTGTCCAGTGCAGGAATGCAGCGCACCAGAGCCACGCCGCCGCCGGGGACAATGCCTTCTTCCACGGCCGCGCGCGTTGCATGCATCGCATCTTCCACGCGAGCTTTCTTTTCCTTCATTTCGGTTTCCGTCGCCGCGCCAACCTTGATCACCGCCACGCCGCCCACGAGCTTCGCCAGACGTTCCTGGAGTTTCTCGCGATCATAATCGCTGGTGGTCTTGTCGACCTGGCTGCGAATTTCCTTCACGCGGCCTTGGATTTCCGCCTGCTTGCCTTTGCCTTCGATGATTGTGGTGTTGTCTTTGTCCACGGTGATCTTCTTGGCTTGGCCGAGATCCTCCATCGTCACGTTCTCGAGCTTGATGCCGAGATCTTCCGTGATTGCCTTGCCGCCCGTCAGGATCGCGATATCCTGCAACATCGCCTTGCGGCGGTCGCCGAATCCAGGAGCCTTCACAGCGCAAACATGCAGCGTACCGCGCAGCTTGTTCACGACCAGCGTAGCCAGTGCTTCACCTTCCACATCTTCCGCGATGATGAGCAACGGCTTGCCAGCCTTGGCAATCTGTTCCAGTAAAGGAAGCAGATCCTTCATGGAGCTGATCTTCTTTTCGTGGATCAGGATGTAGCCGTTTTCAATCACGGCTTCCATGCGCTCAGGATCGGTCACCATATAAGGAGACAGGTAGCCGCGGTCGAACTGCATGCCCTCGACCACATCCAACTGCGTCTGCATGGTCTTGGCTTCTTCCACGGTGATGACGCCGTCTTTGCCGACCTTCTTCATAGCTTCGGCAATGATGCGGCCAATCGTCTCATCGTTGTTGGCGGAGATCGTGCCAACTTGGCCGATCATGTCGCCAGTAACAGGCTTGGAGAACTTGTCCAGTTCGCCCTTGCCGCGCTCGCCAGTCTTCTTGTCGAGTTCGCCGCAAATCACGTTGACAGCCTTCTCAATGCCGCGCTTCAGAGCCATCGGGTTCGCGCCAGCGGCAACCGTCTTCACGCCTTCGCGGAAGATCGCCTGCGCCAGAACGGTGGCGGAGGTGGTGCCGTCGCCAGCTACATCGGAAGTCTTGGAAGCGACTTCTCGAACCATCTGCGCGCCCATGTTTTCGAGCGGATCTTTCAAATCAATTTCTTTTGCAACGGTCACGCCGTCCTTGGTGATGGTCGGCGAACCGAACTTCTTTTCGATGACGACGTTGCGGCCGCGAGGACCGAGCGTCACTTTTACGGCGTCGGCCAAAATGTTGACGCCGCGCAGAATTGCCTGGCGCGATTCTTCGCCATGAACAATATGTTTTGCCATGATTTTTTCTCCTAAAAATGTTTCGACTCAATGTCTGTCGACGATTGTCGATCGATCCAGCAAGTCCTGATTTTCACGTCAAGGAAACTTGCTGATCTAATTCACGCGTCTCATGCAGGAATCCCAGCAGGGAAGCCCTCTGAATCAGCGAGAGTTACTTGCGGCTGCCCGCGGTCTCTTTGGCTGCCGGCTTAGCGGAGCCAACCAGAATTCCGAGCACTTCTTCTTCGCGCATGATGACGAAGTCTTCGTTGTCGATCTTGATTTCCGTGCCGGCATATTTGCCGAACAGGACGCGGTCTCCCGCCTTCACTTGCAGCGGAAACACTTTGCCTTCGTCGTTCGATTTGCCCGGCCCAGCGGCGATGATTTCGCCTTCCTGCGGTTTGTCCTTGGCGCTATCGGGGATAATAATGCCTCCCCGCGACGTTTCAGCTTCCTCCACGCGACGAACCACGATGCGGTCGTGCAATGGGGTAAATTTTGTAGCCATGATTGTGACTCCTTTCAAAGATGAGATGGGACAGAGGCCCAAGTTCATGAAAAACAAGGTAGTTAGTGATTGTGTTAGCACTAAGTGCTTACGAGTGCTAATTATAGGTATGTGAGTGCAGGATTGTCAAGTCTACGTTGGTAGAGGGCGCAAAAAATAGCTGTCAGAGAAAATCACGTAGCCCCAGGCGCCTCGCCTGGGAGCTCTTAGCCATGAACAACAGAACAAGCGGCACCTCAGAGATTCAGTCCCTGAGGCCCGCCGTTGCCCGTGTAGGGCAAGCATTCCGGCTCGACGCTCTTGCAGCGACATACCCCAGAAAATTGTCATTCCGAAACGGCACCATCGTGAGGAATCTGCTTCTTTTCCTAACATCCGCTCGCCGCCGCTGACATTAAACGCTGTATATACGGCCGCTAAGAACGACAATTAACCTTCTTTACACTTCCCCGCAACGGCTTCGCTAAAGCATATTTCATAAATGAGATTGTCATTCCGAGCGTCGCGAGAAATCCCTCTATTTTCCGAACATTTTCTGCAAAAGCAGGGATTCCTCGCTACGCTCGGAATGACAAGTCGATTCGCTGGCATTTATGAAACACGCTCGAGCAATTCGACCGCTCCTTTGGCAATCCGACTCTGTCTTGAAGCCGAGCCTCCTAAGGACCTTCTAGCGCAGCCTCTCAGTTAGAGCAGTCTCTAAGCTAGTGCAGCTTCTAAGGTCACGGTGGCTGATTCGTACAGCATGTAGTCGATACCGGGGCAAATGCGCTTTACGGTACCTTCCGAAGTAAGTCCTTACATCGTCTGCCGCAAGGTCAGATCGAGAAGTCGGCTTAAAAATCATCGATTCGATTAACGAAAAGAGGAGTCACCATGCAAGACAAAGTTCAAAGCGGCGTTCCGGAGGGTCGATTCACGGGTGCCATCGAGGCTCAGACTTCCAAGATTCCAAGTAGCGGCTATTTGGCGGCAGCAGTCGGCGCCATCGCCGCCTCGGCGATTTTGAAAGTGGTTGGCAAGGATGATTGGTCGCTGTTTGTAGGACAGTGGCCAGCGGCATTTCTGTTAATGGGTGTTTACAACAAAATGGTGAAGCAGCACGGCTCGGACGCCTACAGTAAGGCGGCCTGAGATTTGCATGACCTGAGTGTGCTTGAAACGGGGGCATCCGCGGGGCCCTACGCCGAAATGTTGCAGTTCGCTTCGGTACAACCAAACGAACGTTCAAACCAAGAAATAAGGAGACGGACAATGTCGATTTTAGCCTGGGTTGTATTGGGTTTAATTGCCGGCTTTATCGCCAGCAAGCTGGTGAACAAAACTGGCGAAGGCGTGATGCTGGATATCGTGCTGGGAGTTGTAGGCGCCGTAGTTGGTGGATGGGTATTCACCACGTTCGGAGCCCACGGCGTGAATGGACTCAACCTGTATAGCCTCGTCGTGTCCGTGATCGGCGCAGTGCTCGTCCTGGTGGTGTACCACGCCATGCGGGGCGGACGAGTGCGGGCCTAGCCTTCTCGCAAACGGTGTGAGTAGGGGCTGGAATCGTGATGGCGCAAGAAATCTTACGGAGTTGTTCCCAAACCGCAATATTTTCTGCGAGAGTTTGGCAGCTGCAACCTGCTGATACAGAAGCTCTTAAGTCCCTTCAAAATGTTCCACGTGGAATATTTTGCTCGCCTCCCCAAACTCAAAACCCCCAGGTTATCGTGCCAAGAACGCACGCGAACCTGGGGCACCGGACTCCGACACCCGGCGCGGACATCTATTTCGCTCGCCTATGCAATATGATAGAAGCTGGCGTCCGGAGGCAAGGTTTCCAATGGCGATGGCAACATGGACGATGGCGACAGGGAAGACAACAACGCGGCTGGCGGCGGTGCTAGTTCTGTTCGGCGGGCTGGCTTGGGGAGAGCAGTTGGCGATCCTCAACTTCGTCATCTTCAAGGACTACAACGGCAAACCCATCCGCAACGCCAGCGTGATCATGCATCCGGTGAAGGGCAATGGCCAGCAGAAGAATACTGGCCTGGAATTGAAGACCAATGCCGAAGGCAAAGCGTCCTTCGACGGCGTGCCGTTTGGCAAGCTGCGCGTGCAGATCATCGCCACCGGCTACCAGACCTACGGCGACGACTACACCATCGACAAGCAGCAGATGGAAATCGTTGTAAAGATGAAGCGCCCGGGCGAACAGTATTCCATCTATAAAGATCATCCGGAAGAGAAGAAGGCGGAAGAGAAGAAAGACGACAAGAAGCCCGAGGCAGCGCCGGAACCCAAGAAAGACTAGGGCGTTGGCGGACGAAAACGTTATCGAAACAAGGGACTTACCTACGTGCAGGATTTCGTCGTATCCAGTAGTGCGTGCTCATGCTAGGCTGGAGTTGCATCTAACAAACAGCGCTTGATGGATCCTTAGCTCACCAAGCGGTTGTGCGCTACCGAAGCAGCTGCACCGTGAGAATTAGCACCACGATCGCGAGCACTAGTCGAAAGTCAACTAGTACGACGACGCGGAGCCAAGACCGACTAAAGTCCATAAGCTCACCACCTCCCTTCATTGGGAATGCGGCCCGGCCGTGAACCGGGCCGTTCGTCTTTTTACGGACGAAACTCGGTTCCGCGTGCCTAAGGACTCTGAAGAGAGGCTCCCCGACTCTGTGCCAGCCTGTATCGCCTGCCTAGGAGCCACAAGTAGACAGGCCAGTCGAAGATTACTTCCTTGTCTCCAAGAAGCTCAATAAAGTTTTCTGCGCTCAGGTTCTGCTTTCCAAATAACGCCAAATCCTTTAGAGTTCTCCGGTACTTCAGGAGGCGGTCTTGAACCTTGGGCTCAACGATGATGTTCCATTTCAACCTGAACCGCCGGTACACAAGAGCCCGGGCATAGCGTTCCTGCTTTCCTTTTTGATTCCTGGCGTGGGCCAGTTTTATTGCGGCAAAACCACGCGCGGAGGATTCACGCTTGGCTTTTGGATACTGGGAGCAATCCTGAGTGTCGCGGCTCGCGGGGATATGCAAGGTATCGGGATTTCTCTAATTATTGCGTTGTGGGTTTTCGGTTTCGTTGACGCGTATTTCACGGCAGCCGAATTGAATGCGGGTGTCGATCTGCAATCGCAGAATCCGCGGGTTGCTGTCGCGCTGAATCTCCTCACCAACGGCTTTGGCTACTTCTATCTCGGCGAGCGGACGAAGGGCTTTGCGCTTGTGATCGGCATGCGGATTGTTGCCGCGATTGTGACAGCCTCCATGCCAGCTGTGGCTCCGATTCTGTTGACCGCAGCAGGTGTAGCGTTTGGTGTCGACGCTTACCGGATCGCGAAAAGGCAGTTGGCCGCGTCTGTGGATGCCGAAGCGCAGGCCCGCTGTGATGCGGCGGTCAAAGCCTCCCGCCTACCCGTTTTCGTGCCGATTGCCCTGGCGACGTTGGTAGCAAGTGGATTCCTCGCGCTTGTCGTATTCGGGTCATTTATGCTGGCGAGAAAGGCGAAGGTGGCTCAGCAACCCCAAATCGAAATGCTCGACCAAAGGTGACATTGAACATGAACTATTTACTCAAGACCGAACCCACCGTTTACTCTTTCGCCAACTTGCAGCATGACAAAACCACGATTTGGGACGGTGTCACCAATCCTGCCGCCGTGAAGCATCTGCGCGAGATGGAGCCGGGAGAGAATCTGCTCA
Organism: Acidobacteriaceae bacterium; assembly: GCA_025352065.1. Classification (GTDB taxonomy): domain Bacteria; phylum Acidobacteriota; class Terriglobia; order Terriglobales; family Acidobacteriaceae; genus JANXUC01. The sequence goes on from JANXUC010000024.1 coordinate 11,659, forward strand.
TCTACCACACGGGCGACGAGAAGGCTGCAGTGGGGACGGCGACGGTGGTCTCGGTGGACGCCTCGGACCCGAAGACGCCGCTGGTCAAGATCAAGGTAGGGGAGGCGCTCGCCAAGCCCGTGACGCTGGCGGAGATCAAGGCGCATAAGCTGTTTGCAGACTCGCCGCTGGTGCGGCAGGGCAGGCTCTCCGTCGTGCCCTTGAATGCCGCGCAGTGGCAATGGATTACGGGCGAGTAGCGAGGTCAGTGTCAGATTGATCCTGCCTGTTTTCATTAACTTAAGAGTTCAGAAGTGAATCCCTGCCAGTTTCGTTGACGATTGCTTCCGAATGCTGTGAGATGGGATTCGTTGCAGGACGATCCGCCTCGAATGCGATCGATCCTTAAGGAGAATCGAGTTATGAAACGAAATTCAATCTTCCATTGTGGAGTGCTTCTGGTTGGTCTGTTGGTCGGGTCGTATCCGGCCATGGCGGTGTGGGGACCCTTCGTCAAGATGGGGACGAACATCCTGAATTCTGACCCTTCGTGTACATTTCTGAGCACCGGGCAGGCGGTTTGCGGAGCCCGGAGCCTCAAGCATTCGCTGGTCGTAAGCCAGTTCAATGGAACGACTTGGACCGCCTGGAAGGATCTAGGCGGGTCCTTGACCTCGAACCCCAGCTGCACGGACGACGGGGCCGGAAAGGCCGTCTGTGCGGCGCAGGGCGCCACTGGAGCCATGTTTGCGGCTACTTTCAACGGCACGGTCTGGACTAAAGCGCTCTTGGTGGGCGGGTCAACTACCTCGGGGCCGAGCTGTGGAAAGCTAGCCGCGGGGAATGTGTTGTGTGTGGCACGGAGCACGACGGGCGGATGGACGTATAGCGTATTCAATGGCACCGCTTGGGCTGCCTTTACAGCAGTTGTTACAAGCACGGACTCGGCTCCAGCCTGCGCCAGCGACGGGATTGGGAATGCAATTTGCGGAGCGTCTGATCCGACGAACGCAATGATTTTCAACCGTTTCGACGGTACGACGTGGGCTGGGTTTGTGACTACGGGCGGACGCGCGACGGGAGATATTTCCTGCAGTCCGTTTGGTATCAACGGTCAAGTTGTCTGTTTTGCGAAGGGAACGGATTCAGCCTTGTGGGGCAATCGGTTTGCAGGTGGGGCGTGGAGCGCTGCTGGCTGGACCGGGTGGGGGACATTGGGCGGACTGGTGAATCCGAAAGGTGGCTGCGCGACCATCGCTGCCGGGCAGATGGTGTGCGGGGCGGTAGCAGTGACCGATACCGCGTTCTGGGTCAATCAATACAACGGAACTTCCTGGCTCGGTTTCGGCCGCATAGGCGGAAACCAAATTGGGAATCCCAGCTGCGCTTCGCTGGGGACGGGCAAAGCTATTTGTGTAGTGGTAGGGATTGCGAATACGGCGACGAGCACGGTGGGGCCGTAACGCACGTAAGGTCGTAGTCTGAGGTTCGAGGAACGCGGGAAGGGTGGGCTCGCAGAGGCGAATCTCACCCTTTTCTTGGCTTTGCGGGGTGGATTTGCCGGTTAGGGGTTGGTCTAGCCGCGAATGCAACTCAAGGTCCTGCCTGGTGTGCCGATGGAATGGGTGCAAGCGAAAACTCAGTTGATGCGTTCGTTGCGTCAACGAATCCACTTTGAAGGAGAGACCCAATGGCAATCGCAGGAGTTCTGAGCAATGTGTCGAATGCGACGCGTGAGTTGTCCACTGTTGACACAAAAGCTTATATCGGGCAGCGCCGAGCTGATACGAAACAGCTTGCCCAAGCGTTGAATGGCGGCGATTTGAAGGCTGCACAGACTGCTTTCGATAGTCTGACGGCCCTGGCCACGCAGAACGGACTCAAGAATCCGTTTGCCCGCCAAGACCGAGCGGCTGCTTTCGATGCGGTTGGAGCGGCGTTGAAGAACGGAGACCTTGCAGGAGCGCAGCAGGCGTTCGCTGTGCTGCACGATAACCTGCTAGGCCGGTCGACGCCGCCTTCGCACACGCCGCCAGGGGTAACTCCCGATGTAACTGTGACGCTCCACGGCAGCGGCCCGACCGGAGTAGCGACTCCGGCCCCAACACCGATTGCGAAACCGCCGGTTCCGACGCCCGGGAAGCTTCCGCCCGTCAACAAGCTTCCACCGGCGCCAGTGCCGCCTGAAGTTGTGGTGAGCATCAATGACGTCAAAGGAAGCGGTGGTCCTTCAGAGCATATTGTTCTGAATTTGAATGGGGGCAGTGCAGCCAAGGGTGGGGAGCAGATCAATATCGGAATTTCGCAAACCAGTTCAGGTGAGCAGATTTCGCTGAGCTTCGGCAAGGCTGGTAGCGCAGGCTCGACTCCAAGTATTCAATTGAATCTGGGCAGCACGCCTTCCGAGATTGATATTGCAGTCTCGCAGACGAGTGCTGGAGAGCAGATTGCGATTTCGTTTAAATCTGCCGCACAATCGGCGATTCAAGCTTTGACGAGTGGAGCAAAAACCTCGAGCGAAAGTTCAAGCCTCAGCGTTAGCGCGTGACCTTGGCTCTTGGCGTAAGGACTTACCCGGCGCTGTCGAACAACCATTCGACGGCGCCGGGCTTATTGTTGGTTGTTTTTTGGAGTCCACTTCTGGAACGTCAGCACGGAAACATGTCTGGCCGTGCTGGCTGCGAGAAGTCCATCAAGGTGAGCTAAGAGCAGCGGACAAGAGTGTCCGTTCTACATGAGTTAACGTGCCGCCAGCGCATTCACGCCAACATTTACCATGGACTGGAAAATCTTAAAGCCGTCGGCGCAGCCAAGGATGGCTTCGCCGGAGCGTTCCGGATGTGGCATCATGCCCAGGACGTTGCGGCCTTCGTTGCAGATTCCAGCGATGTTTTCCAGCGAGCCGTTGGGATTGGCTTCGGGTGTGACTCTGCCGTCGGGTGTGCAATAGCGAAAAACAACTCGGTTGGTACGTTCCAATTCCGCAAGTGTGGCGTCGTCGCAATAGTAGTTGCCGTCCATGTGACCGATGGGAATGGTGAGCACTTCGCCTTCTTTGCAGGCGTTGGTGAACGGTGTGTCCGTGGCCTCGACGCGCACATCCGCATTTTTGCAAACGTATTTCAAGCCAGCATTGCGCATAAGCGCGCCGGGAAGAAGTCCGGACTCGGCAATGATTTGGAAGCCGTTGCAGATGCCGAGAACCAGACCTCCGCTCGCCGCAAATTTCTTGACCGATTCCATGACCGGCGAAAACTTCGCGATCGCTCCTGTGCGGAGGTAGTCGCCGTAGGCGAAGCCACCGGGAACGATGATGGCATCGCAATTTTCCAGATCATGGGATTCGTGCCAGAGGAACGTCGCTGGTTGATGGGCTACATTCTTAAGCGTCCAGTAAGCATCGTGATCGCAGTTGGAGCCGGGGAAGACTAAGACACCGAATTTCATGGGCAGCTCGCGAGTGGAATAACAAAAGTTTAGCAGAGCTTGTGGGGTAGTGCTCGTGTGGCGGCGGAGCTTGCTCCGCTGACCGCTAATGTGAGGGACCCCGCTAGACTCGTCTCGGGCTGTCGCCCGATGCCACAGGCGAGGGCACCTGGGCCTATGTGACTCTGGGCTAGCGACTCAAACCTAAGCGGAGCAAGGTCCGCTTCCACACGAGCTTCGGTAGAATGAACAGTATGGGAATTGGCGAAAATTTCAAAACTGCGGGCGGAGCGGTGTACGGGTGGCTGGTGGCGCAGCTTATGGACTCGCTCGCGGTGGGGCTGCTGTGGTTGGTTGGATTGCTGCTGACGAAGATGTCGTGGCCTTGGGCGCTGCTGTGGGCTGTGGTTGGCGCGGTGTGCCAGCTTATTCCGCATCTAGGGCCGGTGCTGGGCCTGATTGGTCCCGCGGTGACGGCGGCAGCGAAGGTTACATCGAACTGGCAAAACTCCAAGCAACTGCTTTACGTTTTGATTTTGTATGCCGTGATCATGATTGTCGACGGATTGTTCTTGCAGCCTTATTTCATGCGACGCACGACGAAGGTGCCGATCTGGGCGTCGATTTTGACGCCGCTGGTGATGGGATTTGTAGTGCCGCTTTGGGGAGTGCTGCTAGCACCGCCGCTGCTGGCGGTTGTATATGCGTATAAGACGAAGCGGGAGAAGCGATTGGAGGAAAGTGCGCCTTCCGTTTCCGTAGAATAGCCGCGCTTTGATACGGATTTGAGCACTCGAAATGCGCCAGATGCTTGATTTCGCGTGATATACTCTCGATTGTCCAGACGGTGGATGGGCAGATATCCGTCTCTTTCCGCGGGTAAAGTCCCGTTATATTTTCGATCTCAAATTCCGATTTTTTAGATTCGAGGTAGCGCTATGTCCGGGCATTCAAAATGGGCAACAATTAAGCATAAGAAGGGCGCGCTGGATGCCAAGCGCGGCAAGACGTTTACCCGCCTGATTAAGGAAATTACGATGGCGGCGAAGGCGGGTGGTGGCGATCCCGACGGCAACCCTCGCCTGCGTACCGCGATTGCGGCGGCGAAGGCCGAGAACATGCCTGCCGACAACATCAAGCGCGCCACGCAGCGCGGCACGGGCGAACTGCCGGGAGTGAATTACGAGGAATTCACGCTCGAAGGCTATGGCCCAGGCGGAGCGGCGGTGCTTGTGGAGATCAGTTCCGACAACCGCAACCGCACAGTGAGCGAAATCCGCCATGTATTCGGTAAGAACGGCGGAAACATGGCCGATGCCGGAGCTGTTTCGTACATGTTTCATAAGAAGGGTGACATTGTGATTGCCAAGACCGCCGCGAAAGAAGACGATTTGATGGTGATCGTGCTGGATGCGGGGGCCGACGATCTGGTCGATGACGGCGAGAACTGGGAAGTACTGACGGCGCCTTCGGTGTATGAGGCCGTGCTGGAAGCCGTGAAGAAGGCTGGGATTACGCCCGAGTCGGCGAGCGTGGCCATGATTCCCAACCTGTTCGTGAAGCTGGAAGGCACGCAGGCCACGTCGATGATTCGCTTGATGGAGGCGATGGAAGATCAAGACGATGTGCAGAACGTGCATTCGAATTTCGATATCGATCAGAAATTGCTGGAAGAAGTGGCGGGGTAATTCTCAGTACCGAGTTGCGAATGGCGAGTAAATGAGTTTCAGGTTTCGAGTTTCAAGAGGCTGCCGGGTGGCGGCCTTTTGATTTTCTTCGAGCAAGAAGACAATGGAGGCGCGGGCGTCCTCGCCCGTGCGGGGAAGAATGAGAAAACTGCTATTGGCGGTGATCGGTTGTTGCCTGGTTACGTCGTCTTGGGCGCAGAGCCAGGGTCCCGAAGCTGGCGGTCATGAAATCGAAGCCTGGACGGGCGGTGGCCACAGTGTTTCCGGCGGTACGAGAAATACCGGTGTGTGGAATCTCGGCTTCCGTTACGGTTGGGTGCTGAGCAATCCGCATCTTCCGGGTCCGCTCAAGGGACGCTTTGAATATGCTGTGGACGCGGTTCCGGCCTTTCTGGTGTTCCAGCCGGGCAATACTGCGTTTGGTGCTGGAATCAATCCGGTGAATTTTAAGTGGAACTTCGCCACAACGGGACGAATCGTGCCCTATCTCGAGCTGAGTGGCGGGACGCTGTTTACGAATCAGAACGTGCCTTTTGGGACCTCGAAGATTAATTTCACGTCGGGCGCGGCGCTTGGAACGCACATCTTACGAGACAAATGGAATTGGAGCGTGGAACTGCGCTATATGCACATCTCCAACGCGGGGCTGACCGTGCCCAATCCGGGCGTAAATACAGTGCAGGTGCGGGTGGGGTTAGGGAGGTTTTGGAAGTAGGCGGACGCTTTTAGACAGGTACTGACGAAGCGATTTGCGCCGCTTCTTTCCTCCAGCTATTCTTTCCTCCTATGTCCACGCTGGTGCAATGCGTTCCCAATTTTTCCGAAGGCCGCAATCCGGCCGTCGTCGATGCCATTCTTGCCGCCATGAAGATGGACGGCGTTTACCTGCTTGATCGCGAGATGGATGCCGACCACAACCGCTGCGTCATCACGCTGGCCGGAGAGCGCGAGGCGCTGCAGGAAGCGGCGATTCGTGGGGTAGGAAAGGCTGCTGAGTTGATTGACCTGACCAAACATCAAGGCGCGCATCCTAGGATGGGTGCAGCCGACGTGGTGCCTTTCATCCCAATTGAGGGCGTAACGCTGGAAGACTGCGTGGCCATGGCGAAGTACGTGGGCGCGGAGATTTGGAAGCGCTACCGGGTGCCGGTGTATTTGTATGAGGCTGCTGCGGCGACTCCGGAACGGCAGGGATTGGAGAACGTGCGGCGCGGGCAATTCGAAGGCTTGCGCGAAGAAGTGAAAACGAATCCGGCGCGGCGTCCGGATTTTGGCGAGGCGGCACTGCATCCTACCGCGGGCGCGACAGTGGTTGGGGCGAGGAAGTTTCTGGTGGCTTACAACGTGTTCCTGAACACGACCGACGTGGAGATCGCGAAGAAGATTGGCAAGGCTGTGCGGCAATCGTCAGGCGGGTTTCGCTACGTGAAAGGAGCGGGATTCTCCGTGCGCGGGCTGGCGCAGGTGTCGATGAATCTGACGGACTTTGAGCAGACTCCCGTGCATCGCGTGTTTGAGTTTGTGAAGCGCGAGGCGGAGCGCTATGGCACGACTCCGCTGTCGAGCGAGATTGTGGGACTCATTCCAAAGAAGGCTTTGGAGAACGCTGCGGAATGGTTTCTGCAAGTTGAGAATTTTGATTCGTCGATGATTCTGGAGAATCGGCTGGCAGCCGTGATGGGCGGCAAGATGGCCGTCGGCGGTCTGCGTGCTGGCGTGGAACCGTTTGTGGAACAACTGGCTGCGCCCACAGCAACTCCGGGCGGCGGCAGCGCATCGGCGGCGGCGGGTGCCATGGCTGCGGGTCTGGCGCAAATGGTGGCCAGCATGTCGCGCGGCAAAAAAGCCTATCTGCAATACGAAACGCAATTGAGCGAAGCGATTGCGAAGTTGGGTCTGCTGCGCGAAGAACTGAAAGCCGCAATTGACACCGATTCTGAGGCTTACAGTGCAGTGATGAAGGCGTACAAGGCGGCGCGGGAGAATCCAGAAACGGGCGAGGCCGCGATTGCGGCAGCGATGAAGCAAGCGACGAGCGTGCCGCTATCGGTGGCGGAAAAGGCACGCGAAGTCGGGCATATCGCGGAGGCGCTAGGACCGATTTCGAATCCGAATATGAAGTCGGACTTAACGACCGCTTCGGCATTGGCGCGGGCGGCAATCGAGGGTGCGCTGGCGAATGTCGAGATCAATCTGGAATCGCTGAAAGATGCCGCGTTCACGGAAAGCGTGAGGAAACGAGTGGCGGCGGTGCAGGCGTAAGGCGTAGGACTGCTGGCAAGTATGCGGGTTGTCCATCCAACCCGTCCCGGAGTGTACTTATGTAACAACCCAGCGCCCAGCCTCCCGACGTACAATGATGCAAGACGGGCCACTTGGAGCGTTCTATACGCATCCAATGGTGGAGAATCCTGGTTTGTAACCTAGAGTTTCTGTAATTCCAGATGTGAGGCTTTGATCATGCGGAAAGTAGTGTTCTTGGCGACGTGTTTTTGTGTAGTGTCTTTGTTGATGGCCTCGGCGGCTTCGGCGATACCGATGGGAACTTCTGCGCGGGGTGTGGTTCCTGCGGATGTGCAGCAGATTATCTCCGTCGACTACCGGACGATGCACAATTCGCCGACGGCGATGGCTCTGCGGAACCGCGTGTTGCCGGAAGAGCTTAAGCGCTTTGAATCTTCGCTCAAGGGTGCAGGCATTGATCCGGATCGTGACCTGGATCAGTTGACGTTTGTTTCCTTCCGCGTGCCCAAGCAAGGTATCCGCATTGTGGGTGTCGGCCAGGGACCGTTTCCTGTGAAGGCCTTCATGAAGCGGATGACGAAAGAGAAGATCCGGCCTACGAAGTTGCGCACAGCGTTGATTTACCCCATGGGTGGCATGGAAATGACCTTCTTAGATGAAGGCACAATTTTGTTTGGCGATAGCGCCGCGTTGAAAAATGCACTGGACACAAAAGATGGTCTGACCCAACGTCTGGATTCTAATCCGCAGATCTCCGATTCTATGGCTTCGGTGGATTCGAACCCCATCTGGAGTGTGCTTGACCAGCAGGGAACGCAAAACATGATGCGTTCTGCGCTCGGCGAGGCTTCCAAGCTGGGTGATTTTGAGACCGTCAAGAAGCGTCTGTTGGGCTCCCACTACGGCATGGATTTTGGCAGCGGCGTGGACTTCAACATGAACGTTGTCACGTCGGATTCGGTGACCGCCGGAACCCTTTCCGCACTCATGAAAGCGGGCGTGATCTACAAGAAAATGTCAGCTACGCCCATCGAAAAGTCGGCGTTGGAAAACATGACGGTCAGTTCAGACGGCTCCAACCTGAAGGTGCAGTTCAAAACGGACGAAAAGAAATTTCAGTCGCTACTGCAGTCGGATCTATTTATGACCGTGTCGCGGTAACGTCAGGAACTTTGACCATAGAGGACGCTGAGGTTCACGGAGGGTTTCGGAATGGTCTATTTGGCTATTTCCTCATCCCCGCAGCCTAGTCCTCTGCCCTCAGTATGCGCGACAATCTGGTCAATATCCGACTCACGAAAAGGCACGTCTGGATTGTTGTCGATTGACGTGATCATTCCGCCGACGATCATTGATCTTTCGAATCGCCTGCCGTCTTTCAACAAAATCAAGGCCACTTGATATCCCATACCTGTTTCGGGTTGAGAGTTTAACAACTTGGCCCATTTAGGGTTGAGAGTAATCAATTTTTATCACCCAAGAAAGATTCTCGCCATTCCAAAAGCGTTTCAGGCCTGAGGAATCTGCATTTCTTTGCAGCACCCAGATTACTGCTTTTTCGCGGCAGCCATCGCTTCGCGCTTCTGCTTCGCCCAGCCTTCTTTGTTGACCTGCCGTGCGCGTGCCACAGCCAGAGCGTCATCCGGAACATCTTCTGTGACGCAAGATGAGGCACCAATATACGCATTGTTTCCCAATCGAATCGGCGCCACCAGCGTACTATCACTGCCGACAAATACGCCATCGCCAATAATGGTTTTGTGTTTGTTCACGCCGTCGTAGTTGCAGGTGATGGTTCCGGCGCCAATGTTGACGCCTGCGCCAATCTCGGCGTCTCCCAAGTAGCTAAGGTGGTTGGCTTTCGAGCCTTTGCCGAGCTTGATCTTCTTGGTCTCCACAAAATTGCCAACGTGGGCGCCTTCTCCAATTTCGCTTCCGGGGCGGAGATGGCTGTACGGACCGAGCAACGCGCCGTTCGAGACATGAGCGTCGTCAAGAATGCAACCCGGGCGGACCAGTACTCCGTCGCCAAGAATGGAATTGTGGATCACGCTGTACGAGCGTATGCGGCAGTCTGTTCCAATTCGCGTCTTGCCAAGTAGCTGAACGAACGGCTCAATCACTGTATCCGGGGCCACTTCAACCTGCGCGTCGATCACGCAGGTTTCCGGGCGGAAAATCGTTACTCCGGAGAGCATCAGTTCTTTGCACTTGCGGTCACGCAGCATGGCATCGAGAATTGCAAGTTCAACACGCGTGTTGATGCCGAGCACTTCGAAGTCATCTTTCGCTGGAGTTGCGACGACCCTGAATTTGGCTTTCGAAAACAAAGCCGCCATGTCGGTGAGATAAAACTCGCCGTGTGCGTTCTGAGTATTCAAGCGGTCGATGTGGGTAAACAGAGGCTTCACCGCGAAGGCATAGAAGCCAGCGTTGATTTCGCGTAGATTCGCCTGGCGCTGCCCTGGCGTGAGCGATTTTTCCTCGATAATCTGCGTGACTAGATCACTGCCTTTGGATTTACGCAGAACCCGGCCATAGCCAAAAGGGTCAGGCGGAATTGCGCTCAGCAGGGTCATCGCGGCATGTTTTTCCAGATGGTAATCGCGGAGTTGGGCTATAGTTTCAGTTCTGATCAGTGGCGCGTCGCCGGAGAGGACCAGTACATGGTCGTATTTTGAAAGCGCATCACGGCACATCATGAGGGCGTGGCCGGTACCGCGCTGTTCGGTTTGCAGGACGAATCCAATGCCGTTGTGCGCCACGGCTTCCTTCACATGCCTAGCTTCATGGCCGATGATGGCGTAGATGTCTTCTGCCGGAACAACTTTCTTCGCCGCGTCAATTACGTGCTGTAAAAGCGGCTTCCCGCCAATCTGGTGCAGAACTTTGGGCAGACGCGACTTGAGTCGGGTGCCTTTCCCCGCAGCGAGGATCGCGACCGCAAAACGGGCGGACTGGCTGGCGGAATGACTAACTGCGCTGGCTGCAGGCTTCTTACGGCTGGTTTTCTTCATGCAATCCCATGATACCGAAGTTTGAAAAGATGCTGCGCGTTACCGAGGTTATGGTCTGTCGTGTGACTGCCCGCGCGGGAATAACAAAAAGCCCGGTCACGAGAAATCGGGCTTGAGGCTAACGCAGGGTGTGGTTCTCTACGCAGCGGGCTTCATGCCCAGCATTGTGCGCAGAGCGCCGAGTTTGTCCTTGACCTCGTTGGCCTTGGCCATGGCGTCGGACAGGGTGCCGCTGGAGAAAGCGCTGGAGGGGTCAGTCCACATCTGCTTGGCAGCGTCGAGCTGGTCACCCGCACCGGCGGGGAGCTTGTGGGTCTTGGTGAGCGCCGCGACTTTTGTTGTGATTTCTTCCACAGCTCTTGGGCAGCGAGCCACTCAGGCTGGTCCGTTGCGTAGTTAGTTCATCCTTGTTTAACTTTCACAGTGGAGGCCAAATCGGAAATCTTTCTCGGCAAATCCTTCGCCGAGTTCAGGGCTGCCTCGTAATCGCCGTTCGTCAAGCTAGTTTCGCGGCGGTCAGGCTATCTTGCACGGCTTTGGCTTGGTCCGGAACGTACTTGCTCGCTTCGCCGCTCACTGCGGAAAAGGCCGTTTCGGCGGTCTTAATGGCAGCTTCGGCGCCGGCTTTCTTTGCAGAGTCGCACGCGGCCAGCAGCAGGATGCTCGCCACAACTACTACCAACAAACTACGGAACTTCACAGGGATATCCTCCTTCAAGGAAATTGCCGTCCAACTTTACACTTGTTTTCCTATTCTTGTCCGTGTTTCCAGTTGCGATTCTTGGAGATTGCTGTTGACTTTTTTCTTAAAAGATCCAGGCCTTGCGCGAAACTGAGGTTGTCGGCAACGCGGCGAAAGTCCCAAGCGACCTCCTGCGTGTTGACGTCGATATTCTTGAAGAACAAAACTTTTCCGGTGAATCGCAAGATCAGGTGGCTCAGGCCCCAGTGCCCATCGCCGACATCGCCTTGTTCAATTAGTATCCTGCCGCCTTTGTCGAGGTGACCGAGAATGCCCCAGCCAAAACTTGCATCTCTTTGTAGCGTGCTGTCGATACGAACCAATCGTTCTTGATATGGATCAATCAGGATAGTGCCAGCCATGCCGGCTAACAACTGCTCCACGCGAGTCGGGGGATCATATTTCGGATTGGGGCGAAAGTTCAGTCGAACAAGCTCCTCGCCTGGGCGACCCAGGCCAGGTGTGGCGGTTTCGAAGCCGTCGTATTCCCACAGAAACGCATCGGGCATCGCTCGCAGGATGCGGTAGAAGCGTTCGCGGTTGTCGCGTTCCTCGCGCTGTTTTTTTCGAAGAGCTTCAGGATCTGTTACGAAACGCTCAACGCGGGCATCTTCGCTCTTCAGGGACTCGCCTGAAAGCTCTTTGTCGTTGTAAGCCAGCACGCGCCCCACCAGCCCTTCGTTCGTTTCCACGACGAGCTTGGTCTCTGTCACGTGGGCTGTCTGCCTCCGAAGCACGAACATGTATCGCGATGATTTGTTTTTTGCGTCGAGCTCGTGCTGGGAGCAGCGCCGCACCATCTCGACTGCTGCCAGAGCCGGAAATTTTGCAGCCTCAAGTGGCCATACCCCGATTCGGGACGACAGCAATATTCCCATGACAGCGAAGTCTCTACCCAGTCTGCTTGCCAATCCGACCATACCTACCCTCAATGGCAGAAATCGCGACGACCGTCCGACAACTTCTAAGTTAGACGAAGTTAGCCCTCGCGAAGTTGCACATCTATGTGCAGCGGAAGTTTCGGTTTGGGCGAGAGATGCGACCAAAAGTCACGGTGTCGGGACAGTGCCGCGAAAGCCTTTTTCCTGTGCATGGGGTAGAATCGAGGATCGCCACTTGCCAGGAGGCTGCATGACCGAAAATAACCAAGAAGTTGCCCACATTGGAAAATCTGTAGTGATTAAGGGAGAACTCTCCGGCAGCGGAGACCTGTTTCTGGACGGCGAAGTGGAAGGTACCGTCGATTTGAAACAGAACAGCGTGACGATTGGCCCGAATGGACGCGTGAAAGCGAAGGTCAGCGCCAAGTCTGTTGTTCTGGAAGGCAAGTTGGAAGGCAACATCGTTGCCTCTGAGCGCGTGGAAATTCGCGAGACTGCGAACGTGACCGGAGACATTGTCACCAAGCGGATCATGATCGCGGAAGGAGCGTTCTTTAAGGGCTCCGTAGCGCAAGAAGGCGAACCCATTGCCTGATCCGACGCGCTGGCCGCGACTTTCATGAAATGGTTTCGTAGCTCTTCCTCAACTTCTTCGAGTGAAACACAAACGCCGCCTGCCCGCGGCTCAAGGCGTTCCAGTGGTATGGGGCAAATGTGGAATACCCTCTCCTCGCAAGAAGGGCTCTGCGTCCTGGATTTGGGCGCAACTTCTGCTTCCAATATCACGCGCCTTACTGAGATGGGACACCGCATTTATAGTGAGGATTTGTTAGTAGCCTCCGCCGACCCAACGCTAGTATCTGAAGCTGCAGATGGTACACGTATTCTGGATAGCACACGATTTCTGGCGGAAAACCTGGTTTACCCAGCCGCTCATTTTGATTGCGTGCTTGCCTGGAGCTTTGCCGACTACATGGATGAATCGCTGGTGCGACCGGTGGTGGAGCGGCTTTGGTCGGTCACGAAACCCGGGGGTGTGCTGCTGGCTTTCTTCCACATGAAGGATGCGGGGCCGGATGCGCCGTGCTACCGCTATCACCTCGCAGGCCAGGACATGCTGGAGACTCAGCCTCTAGTGTCGGGAAAAGGCGCCAGCTTCAAATTACAGCGCGTATTTAATAATCGCCACATTGAAGGGCTGTTTCGGGATTTCTCTTCTATCAAGTTTTTTCTCGCGCGATACAATATTCGCGAAGCGCTGGTTATTCGCTAGGATACTACCTTGTATTCTTCACCATCAGCTTTGTAACGGCAGGGAAGGTTTCCATGACCCGGAGTAGAGGCCTTCTTACGGCAAGCGGTAAGGTCAACATTCGGCGTAAAAGTGACGACGTCTGAAAAATTGGAAGAAGTCGTTCCTCGTAGCCACGGCGATACTGAGCGGCTGCCTCTTCCAAAGTAGCTTGCCTTCTGAAAAAAGTCAGCAACGACTCCGCGGCCAACGCTCCACTCCGCAATGCCAGAGAAATTCCATCGCCGACAAAGGGATCGACGAAGCCTGCGGCATCGCCCGCAAGGAGCACGCCGTCTTTTTCGGGATTGGGTTGGCGGAAAATGAGCGGCGCCGTGGAGACCGGCTCAGACAGCAGTTTCCAATTGCGGCTGCGCTCTTGTAGACGAGGCTCCAGCAGAAAGACATCTTCCAACCGAGTGGCAACATCGGCGCGCACAATGGTGCACACGACAATGCGCGAAGTGGCGGGTTCATCCCCTAGTCCCACAGGCTGCATTCCACAATAGCCACCATCAAAGAAGTAGAGATCCGTGGTGGGGGAGGGGGAGGTTTCTGCAAAATGCGCCTTGAGGCCAATCCACTTTGGGGCTGCGCCATTCGGAAGAACTGCTGTTTTCTTCGCAGTCAGATTTGACCAGCGCCCTGTTGTGTTGATAGTGGCGCGCGCAAGAATTTCCCCTGTTGCAATCTGAATATGGAATGGACCTTGCCCTTGAACGCTGTTCACCGTGGTGTCTGAACGCGCGTCTACCCCTGCTGAGGTCGCAGCCCGCCACAGCGCCGCATCCATGTCAAATCTTGCCAGACTGACGGCAGGTGGATCGACAGGGACATTGACAGTTCGCCCATCGAGAAATAAACGCACTCCAGAGATTCGAGGCACATGGCTCAATAGCGACCGCGTCTCCAATGCATTCGCGAGGAGTGAATTCAACAGTTGTACTGACTCACCTGAAACAAATTCACCGCATACCTTATGCCGTGGATAGGCCGCTTTTTCCAGAAGCAGGACATGCACTCCAGCTCGCGCCGCTGTAATAGCGGCGGCAGCTCCTGCAGGCCCACCGCCAATCACCAACAGATCACAACTTTCAGACCCGGGCCTCAGTGCTTCCAAGCGATTGCCCCCATTCGGTAGAGATAGTGCTGTGCCACTTCTACCTGTGCTGCAGCGCTCCCCGTGAGAATCTCGTGCATCTCGTTCCGAGTGTAGGCGCGACGTACAGATACCGGCGCATCGTGCAGCGTGAGTCGGCTTCGGTAGATCGGGCGAGCTGCGCAGGCCAGAACGAAGTGCAGGGGATGCCGGACCAAGTCATTGATGAGCACAGCGATCCTGGCCACACGCAAGGCTTCGTTCGCATATTGAAGAACCGCGTGAGGTTCCAGATGGTGTGCAAACAGACAACACGAAACAACATCGAAGCTGGCATCGCGAAAAGGCAAAGCCAGTGCATCGCCCACGACGCATCGTTCTTCATGGTTGAGGTGGAGGTGAACCCGATCCAGAAGAGTAACTTTGAGGTGAATGCCGGACGGGGCCAGAGCTTCACGCGCCGCTAACGGAACCTTGCCAAAGCCCGCGCCGCTGTCCAGCAATGTCAGGTCGTTTTGCGCCGCTCGCCGGGCAATTTTTCGAATCATGCGAAGCGTGGTTGCCTCGCCACCAAACGCACGATTCAAGAACTGCATATCCCGTAGGGACGCGGCAATCTCCGCAGGCGAGCCCTCTCCGGTATCAATCATCTCAGGGCGGACTACACGATCCATATTGAATACGCGACTTTCAGAGTTGTGAATTGCAGCGGGGGTTACAGTAAATGCATTTTTCTAAACTTCGGCTAGTTCTTCTTCCAGCAACTGCTTGTTGTAGAGCTCAGTATAGTAGCCATCGCGCGCGAGAAGTTCCTCATGGGTGCCAAGTTCCACAATTCTTCCCGCGTGTAGCACAGCAATTCGATCTGCGTTTCTTACGGTAGAAACTCTGTGTGAGATGAAGATTGTGGTGCGGTCTTTCATGACTTCGCGCAAATGGCCAAGGATTTTGTCTTCAGTATGCGTATCTACGCTGGCCAGCGCGTCATCGAGAATCAAAATCTTAGGATCGCGCAAAATGGCCCGAGCAATTGCTGTGCGTTGCTTTTGCCCGCCGGAGAGCGTGATTCCGCGCTCTCCCACGAGCGTCTTGTATTGTTCTGGAAATCCTTCCACGTCTCCCGAAATGCTGGCACCGTCAGCTGCCGCTTTGATCTCCGCATCGGTTGCCTCAGCCTTTCCGAAGGCAATGTTTTCCCGGATCGTGTCGCTAAACAAAAAAGTTTCTTGCGGCACGAACCCGATGCTATACCGTAGGGCTTCCAACGAAAACTTGCGGATCGGCTGTGCGTCGATCAGCACCGCGCCGTCGGTAGCGTCATAAATACGAGGGATCAGGCTGACCAACGTAGTCTTGCCGGATCCAGTGGGGCCAACGATCGCTAGACTGCTGCCAGCGGGAATACGCAGGTTAATGTTGTGTAACACGTCGTTCTGCCCGCCGACGCCGTCGTAAGAAAAATTCAGGTTCTTGAATTCAATGGTGCCACGAATCTCGGAGAGGTCTTTTGACAATACCGCAGGGTCATTCTGGATTTCCGGTTTCGTTTCGAAGATTTCATTGATACGTCCCATCGAAGCGGTACCACGTTGGAAGATGTTGATGACCCATCCCAGCGCGATGATCGGCCAGGTCAGCTGGACCATGTAGGTGTTGAAAGCCACAAAGTCGCCCACACTGATCTTTCCTGCTAGGACTTCGCGCCCTCCGAGCCACAACACCAGGACAACAGCCAATCCCAGCATTGTTTCAAGCGTGGGCCAGAGCATTCCCATGAGTCGCACGAGCTTTAGGCTGCGCGCAATATATTCCTTGTTGGCCGCCTCGAACAGTTTGATCTCGGCTTCTTCCTGCGCGTAGGCGCGGATCACGCGCGCGCCAGAAAAATTTTCCTGCGCACGCGCGGAAATCTCAGAAAACATCGCCTGGATTCTCTCGAACCGCTCGTGAATTCGTCGCCCAAAATACTGGATCGTGATACTGACGATGGGTAGCGGCAGAAAAGCGTATAGCGTCAGCTTGTGGCTGATGCCCATCATGAAGATGAGCGCGCCAGTCGTGAACACAACCGTATTGGCCGTATACATGATGGCCGGTCCGACCAGCATGCGGACTGCATTCAGGTCGTTCGTGCAGCGCGCCATGATGTCGCCGGTACGCGTCTTCTGGTAATAGGAATGGGAAAGGGTTTCAAGATGGCGGAAAAGTTCGTTCCGCATGTCGAACTCCACATTCCGGGATATGCCGATAACAATCCAACGCGTTAGGAACTGGAAGATCCCTTTGCCAACCGCCACTGCCAGAATCAGCAACGCGTATTTCGCCAGTTTATCTTGTGAAATGCCGTGACGGTTGAGATCGTCAATGGCTCGGCGAATAACCTGTGCGAACAAAATCCAAATTCCGTTATTGAAGAGAACGCAAATCCCGCCCAGCAGAAAGCTGCCTTGGTACTTCTTAAAGTAGGGCAGAAGCGGGCGCAGACTCTTGGGCAGCATCATCACTCAGATGCAATTTTAGCAGTCCGAGCTTCGTAAACTTTCATGATCGGTCGCGAGTTGAGGCTACGTGGGAACTTTCAGCAGCAAATAACCGCCGACCAAAGCAAAGATAATGTCCGGCGACCAGGCGGCCAGCGGTGCGGGCAACTGGCCGAGATTTCCCAGTGCTTCAAACAGTCCCGAAACTACTAGATAGACTACCGCGATGCCGACTGCGGAAGCTGCTGCCGCGAGGTTGCCGCGCCGTCCCGCATTGAGCGCAAACGGTATGGCGAGCATGGCCATCACTAACGTGACCAGCGGGAACGCCAGCTTCTTCTGCAGCTGGACCCGGAGATGCACTACGTCGAACCCACCCTGTTGCAGGTCGTGGATGTAGCGCTGCAGTTCGACGTAACTCATTTCGGAAGACTGCTTCACTTCTTTCTTGAAGTATTCGGGAGGCTCGCTGAACTGGGGGAAGGTTGCGACCTCAAACTCCTGAAAATTTGCGATTGCCGAACCATTGAGTGAGCGGTCCCAGCCTTGTTCGAAAATCCAGCGCTTCAAATCGGGTTCCCAATGAGAGCGTGTCGCGTAAACTCGTCGCGTTACCTCAAAGGTCTTCGGATCGAATTGGAATGCGGCCACGCCTGCAAACTGGTCACGGTCGGAGTCGAAAAACTGGTAATAGTAAATGTTGGAGTTTTGCCCAAAAATCCACTGGCGATCGGGGCGCAGATAGGTCTGTGCAGGTTTGCCTTTTATTTGATTGCGTAGCGCGTCCTGCCGCTTGTTGGCATGCGGCAGGTAAACTTGATCGAAGAAAAACAGTCCTCCTGCTAGAATTGCCGCCATC
>JANXUC010000042.1 GCA_025352065.1 Acidobacteriaceae bacterium
TGGTCTGGCACCGTTTGGGCTTAGTTGGGCGTATGTTCCATGACACTCTCTATGTCGCGTTTCCTCCAGACATGAAGGGGTTGCACAGTGCGCTGTTTGTGAGACACGACTGCGTTCATAGGAATGGAAAGACGAAAGACGGGGAAGAACGAGTACTCAATGAGAGTGATATCAAGGCGTTGTTGGCAGAAGCGGACAAACTTGTTAAGTGGATAGAAGCGGGTGGCAAGGAAGAGGCTGAGTCGCCTTTTTGATTTCTACGGGCAGAAGGCAGCTGCGATTCATGGTCTACCCATTCACATCCGTCTTCCCAAAATCCCCACCCTTAAACAGCAGCTCCTCGCCAAGCGCCTTAGCCAAGGCATAGCTGAAGCAATCGCCATAATTCAACCCCGCCGGATGCCCGCTGCCTTTTCCAAACTTCAGCCAAGCCTTGCGCGCAATCTGTATCTGCTCGGCGGTGACGTCTTCCACGACAATTCCACCACGCGCCAGAAACAAATCGAGCTGGTCCCCGGCAGCTTCACCTGATTTCGATTCCAGAACAATAGCTGTTTCCAGCAGAGTCGCGGCGGAAATACGGCGTACTCCGGCTTCCACCAAACACCGCAGCAATTCATCGCTGCCGGGCGCTTCTTCCAGAATCGCCACAACGGCGGAGCTATCGACCACCATCAGCGCGGCAGTCCGCGTTCGTCGTAGCCGAGGATTTCTTCCGCGCTTCGATCATCCAGCTTGGGAAGCGCCGCCGTGCGCCGGGCGATCGCGCTCAGGTCATCCAGCAAGCGCTGGCTCGCATCAGCAGCCCGAATCCGCTGATGGCGCTCTTTCAAAGACTCCAGAATGGTCTCCGTCATGTTCTCTCCCGTCATGCGGGAGAGGGAGCGGGCCAGTTTCTCGACCTCGGAATTGCGTATGCTCATTGCCATGACGTATATACAACTACGATAAGTATATACGAGACGAGCTTGTTGTCAACTCCGCTACCCACGAACGAGTTTTCCACAAAAGTAGGTACTCCTCGCCGCAAATTCGCCTTTTCTTCGCTACTAACTTTCTATATAATTCGCTCCAGCAACCACAAATTCCGAAGGAGCCTTCATGGCCGACGAGCGTGGCAAGGCAATTGAACTCGCGTTATCGCAGATTGAAAAGCAGTTTGGCAAAGGCTCCATCATGCGCCTGGGATCGAAGGAAGCTATCGTCCCCATCGCTGTGATTCCCACTGGCTGCATTTCTTTCGACGCGGCTCTCGGCGTGGGCGGATTCCCGCGCGGTCGCGTGGTTGAAATCTTTGGCCCGGAATCTTCCGGTAAGACGACCATTGCGCTGCAAGTCATCGCCGAAGCGCAGAAAACGGGCGGCATGGCCGCTTTTATCGATGCCGAGCACGCGCTGGATCCCAAGTACGCCAAGAAGCTCGGCGTCGACGTGGACAATCTTCTTGTCTCGCAACCCGACTACGGTGAACAGGCGCTCGAAATTGCCGAGGCGCTGGTGCGTTCCAACGCGCTCGACGTGTTAGTCATTGACTCCGTCGCGGCCCTTGTTCCCAAAGCCGAACTTGATGGCGAAATGGGCGACAGCCACATGGGTCTGCAAGCTCGTCTGATGTCGCAGGCGCTTCGTAAACTAACCGGCATTGTTTCAAAATCCGGAACCTGCCTCATCTTCATCAACCAGATCCGCGAAAAGATTGGCGTCATGTTCGGCAACCCAGAAACCACCACCGGCGGACGCGCCCTAAAGTTTTACTCATCGGTGCGTATCGATATCCGCCGCATCGCTGCCATCAAAGAGGGCGATGTCGTCACCGGATCGCGCACCCGCGTCAAAGTCGTGAAAAATAAAGTTGCAGCGCCCTTCCGCGAGTCCGAATTCGACATCCTCTACGGCGAAGGCATCTCCCGCGAAGGCGATTTGATCGACGTCGCTGTCGCCAACAACGTGATTGACAAATCTGGCGCATGGTTCAGCTACAAGACCGAACGCATTGGCCAGGGGCGTGAGAACGTCCGTACGTATCTCAAAGAAAACAAAGACACAACTGCCAAGATAGAAGCCGAAGTGCGGAAAGTCCTCGGCCTGACCCCCGAAGCTCTCACGCCAGAGGCGAAGACAGGCACAGATGGCGCCGCCAGCAGCCCTGGCGCCCGTGTGACGCAAATGCCGAGCGCTCCTGAGGCGAAACCCCCAGCCGCTCGACGCTAACGCACAGCGAGGGTTTTTGAAGGCTGAATTCCCAAATCGGGAAGTTTCATGAGCCAACTGGGACTCGCTCGTGGAATACGCGGCTCGAATCAGCTTAAGTCACTTGTTTTCAGCGGTGATTAGTTTTTGTGGGCGCAGCTGTTCTTCGCTGCGCCCCGCTCCCTTCCTCGCGTATAATGAAAGCTCCTTAACTCGAAGACATCATCGCAAGCACTCCTTGCGCCTTCGTGATTGAGAATCCATCTCAGGAAGACGCACCATGTCCAGAATCAACGGCGACCGCGCCCGATCCGACAAGCAGAGGAAGCACCGTGAGAAGTTGCGCGTCAGAAATAAGGCGCTGCGCGAAGAATTAGTCGCAAACGCAAAGACTGCGGGCACTCCCGCCGCCGCACCCAGCAAAACCGCAGAAAAATAAGCAGTTATTGTTGAGTTTTCCTGTTCCTGTAGCAGCAGTCCGCTCTTACGGTAGATGCACTTGCACCAAAATTGATTGGCCGCTTAACCCTAGCCGCTGAGCCAAGGAATATTGGCCTAAGTTCAACGGGCCGCTTGGTTTAGCGAGAAACTTTGCCACGGAGGCGCTTATTTCAACCCGAAGCCGTACCACCTTCACCAAACGCCAAAAGGAACATACACGTCAACAAAAACAGCGCGACAAGGCCGAGCGCCGAGTTGAGCGCAAGGGCGAAAAGCGCGAACCTGGCTCCGGCCCAGAGTTCGGCGACAATTTGATGTTAATGGCGATCGACGAAAACGATCCCATCATCGAGGTCAAAGAAGGCGACGCCTAGAGGGCGTTGCAATTCGCGGTTCTAGAAGCTCATCTCCAACGTATCAACACGGTCCCCATTCCTCGGGGACCGTTGCTTTTTGTGCGCAACTTAGTTCAAGTCGGTCAGTATCTGCGAAGTGTAAAGGCCATTGGTGTTTGGAATGGCGTTGTACATAAGCAAGGTTCGATTTTGCAGGTTCGAGAAGGATGGAGTGCCGCCATCAAGCAGGATATTCGTCCTACTTCCTAGCGATGTAATCCATATCTGATAAGCGCCGGAAGGCAGGATCTGGTAGTCCGAATGCCCCAGTGAGGCGATATTTGCTGCAGTCGGCTTGACGGTTGTGTCGGTGATATCGGTCCCTGGCGTCACAATATAGACATCCACCGGTCCCGAATCCGGCGAGGCATTAATCACGCGAATCTTGAATTTGCCGCTATCCGCTTTGGCGTGGTCATCCGCCAACTTCTGGCCCACTGCGTTGGGAGCGTTGCCAACGATCAGATACGTGTAAGAGGTTCCCGCAGTAAAGGGTTCCTTCAGTATGTCGTAGAGGTCGTTTGTGGTATTGGACTGCTTCACCTTCAGCTCGTGCGGGCCACCCGTGACTGTCACGAAAGCAGTTGGAGCGCCGTAGGCAATGCCGCTTGAGACGGTCTTGCTATCGAGCAGCAAGTCCAAATTGGGTTCGCCGGGCGAGAGATGCAGAATTCGCATTTGCGCGTTGGTGCTCGAGGAGGAAGTTGTTCCACAACCGACGGCAATCAGCGCTGCTCCGAGCCCGACGGCACACAAAACCCACGTACTCCACTTCGAAGATCGATTCACTCTGTGCTCCTGAACAATAAGAATATAAGAATAAAGGACTTTAGGCGCTTTGAGCAGATAGATGCGGAATATTCCTCCTGCGGTTGCCGCCAGAACTGGCCATCTCATTGAAAATACGCGCAATCCTGAGGTTGGTCCGCTAAATTCGCCGCTCCTGCGAACTTGATTGCCGCATCGTCTTGCGGGCTTTAGAATTGAGGGGCAGCCATTCTAGTTATCTGAGTGAGGCCTTTTGTCGCGCAAATTAGCGATTTACCCGGGGTCTTTCGATCCGCCGACCAAGGGACACCTCGATTTAATCGCGCGGGGCAGCCGAATTTTCGACGAGTTGGTGGTTGCCATCCTGCGCAATCCGGACAAGACGCCACTGTTTTCGGTGGATGAGCGCAAGGAAATGATTGAGCTGCTGACTTCGGGTTACAAGAATGTTCGCGTGGATACTTTCGAGGGCTTGACAGTCGACTATGCTACACGGCTGCGAGCCACCGCGGTCTTGCGCGGGATTCGCGCCATCAGCGACTACGAGTACGAACTGCAAATGGCTTTGATGAATCGCAAACTGCAGCCGAGCCTGGAAACGGTTTTTATGATGCCAGCGGAGCACTATTCCTATATTAGCTCGCGCCTGGTTCGGGAAATTGCGGCGATGGGCGGCCCGATCGGAGCACTGGTTCCTGGATTGATCGAACAGAGAATGCGAGCGAAATTCGGCAACCCGGTTCGAGTGAACCGGAAGGCGAAAGCGGCGGCACCATCCAAACGCGTTGCCGCGAAGAAGACGAAAGCAAGGAGGACGCAGTCATGAGTCCAACCACCGAAGTTCCTACTCTTCAGCTTGCCGAACGCATTCAGCGGATTGAAGTTTCCGCGACCATGGCCGTGGTTGCAGAAGCGGACAAGCTGGCGCAACAAGGCATTGATGTTGTTTATTTTGGAGCGGGCGAGCCGCACTTCCCGACACCGCAGCACGTGAAGGATGCTGCGATTGCCGCCATCCAGGACAATTTCAGCAAGTACACGGCCGTAGGAGGTACGCCGGAATTGCGCGATGCTATGGTGCAACGCCACGCGGTAGATTTCGGATCGGCTTATCATCGCGAGGAGTGCGTTGCCAACGTCGGCGGCAAGCATGCGATCTTCAACGCTGTTTCAGTTTTGGTGGATCACGGCGATGAAGTGATTCTGCCGGTGCCCTACTGGGTTTCGTTCAAAGACATTATTCGTTACGCGGGTGGGACGCCCGTTCTGCTGGCAACGGAGGAGAGCGCGAATTTCCGCGTGACCGCAGCGATGGTCGAGAAACTCATCACGCCGCGCACGAAGATGATTATTTTGAACTCACCGTCGAATCCTTCGGGTGCCGTGATGTCGCCGGAGGATCAGACGGCCATCGTTCGTCTCGCGGTTGAGCGCGGCATCTGGGTGCTATCTGACGAGTGCTACGTCTACTTAAACTACACGGGCAAGCAATTTTCCGTAGGGTCGCTTCGGGAATATAGGGATCGTGTTCTGGTAATCGGGTCGCTTTCGAAAACTTACGCCATGACGGGATGGCGATTGGGCTATGCCTTAGCCCCGTCGCCCGTGATCAGCGCAATGCAGAAGTTGCAGAGTCAATGCACCTCCAATCCGACTTCCATTGTGCAGAAAGCTGCTGTGGCCGCGCTGCAAGGCCCGCAGGATTGTGTGTCTGCAATGCGAGCCGAATACATACGGCTGCGAGATCATTGCGTGACTGGACTCCGTTCCATACCGGGAATTCAATGCACCATGCCGGAAGGCGCATTTTATGCCTACCCGAATATTTCGGCTTTCGTTGGGCGCGGCGGGACGAAGTCAGCTTCTGACGTTGCGGGCAAGTTGTTGCGCGAAGCGCACGTTGCTACGGTTCCGGGCGAAGGGTTTGGCACCAAGGATCACATTCGAATTTCCTATGCCACGTCAGTAACGGAGCTTGATCGCGGACTGGATCGCATGCGCAAGTTCTTTGCCGGGCTTGCTCAATGATGCAGCTCTATCCCTTGTTGATGTCGCCTGAGTTCGATCCGCGTCCGTGGGGAACCTTGGATTTGTCGCCGATTTATCCCGGCCAGCATTTTACGCAAAAGATTGGCGAAGCGTGGCTCACCGGGGATCATTGCAAGGTTGCGAATGGTCCGCTAGCGGGGCGTGGTTTGGACGATATTAGTCAGGAATACCAGCGCGCCCTTGTAGGGGATGCAGCGCGTGATCCGAAACGCTTTCCGTTACTTCTGAAGTTCCTATTCCCGAACGAAAAGCTTTCTGTCCAAGTGCATCCGGACGATGAAGCGGCGCAGCGAGTGGGCGAACCTTGGGGTAAGACGGAGTGCTGGTATATCGTGCATGCTGCGCCGGGATCGCAGGTCGGGTTGGGGTTGCAGCCCGGTACGACGCGCGATAAATTCGCGCAGGCGATCCACGAGAACCGGGCGGAAGAGTTGCTGAACTGGATCGATGTTCATGCTGGGGACATGATTTATGTCGCAGCGGGCACGGTGCATACTCTGGGGCCGGGGTCGATTTTAGTGGAGACGCAGCAGCAGTCCGACGTAACGTATCGGCTGTACGACTATGGCCGTCCGCGTGAACTGCATTTGGAACAAGGCCTGGCGGCTGTGAAAGAGAAAACGACCGCAGGCAAAGTCTTGCGGCGCGAGTTGCCGGGGGGAGGCGACGAGCTGGTCGCCGCGCCCTATTTTGTCGTTGATCGATTTGCGCTGACGAGTGAACGTACATTTTCAACAACGGCTACCGGCGCCAGTTCAGCGCAGATTGTGGTGGCCATTGAAGGTAAGGGCTTGGTGCAGTGCGTGGGCTCTGATCCTGTGCTTTTTGCAAAAGGAGATGCGGTTGTGATTCCCGCGAGCGCGCAGGAATTTGTCGTTCGTCCGCAGGAGCGGGTGGAGTTTACGGTGTCGAGCGTTCCTGGGAAGCCGTGCCCCGAGCCGGTTACACAGCCTTGAGAGCGTTTAGGATATTGTGCATGCATAGGGATTCCATCTGAAGAACAATCCACATTTCTATCCGGTGATTCTTGCGGGCGGTCGGGGAACGCGCTTCTGGCCGTTGAGCCGTCGCCGTCGAGCGAAACAGCTGCTGGCGCTGGACGGCAAGCAGACGATGATCCAGCAAACCGTCGCTCGCTTGCAGGCGCTGGCGCGGCCCAAGAATTTCTGGGTCATTACGAACGACGATCTTCGGGGTGCGATCGCGCGCCAGCTTCCGCGACTGACAGCGAAACAGATTTTGGCTGAGCCTTGTGGACGCAACACTGCGCCCGCCATTGGTCTTGCCGCGTACTTGCTGCTGCGTCATGATCCAGACGCCGTGCTTGGGTTGTTTCCATCCGACCATGTGATTGGCGACGAAAAGCGGTACAGAGAAACTTTGGCGCGAGGTATTGCGATCGCAGCGGCAGGCGAGAATATGGTGGTGCTTGGCATTCAGCCTACGCGCGCCGAAACGGGGTACGGATATATAGAAGCGGGAGGCGCGGCAAGCGGGGAGGCGCTGCAGGTTCGCCGCTTCACCGAGAAACCGGACGCAACAAGGGCGGCGGAGTTTGTCCGCGCAGGAAACTACTATTGGAACAGCGGTATGTTTTTGTGGAGTGCGAGAACACTCGCGCACGCACTGGAAGAGCACTTGCCGAAGACTGCGCCGCTCTTAGCTGAGATCGCGACTGCTTTTGGAACAAGGAAATTTGCCAGCACATTTCGCAAGCTCTATCCCAAGTGCGAGAACATCAGCGTGGACTACGCTTTGCTGGAGCCGCGTTCGGCAAAAGGCGCGAGCGCCTCGAACATTTCTTGTCTGCCTGCGGATTTTGGGTGGAACGATCTGGGCTCCTGGACGGCGTTGTACGAACATCACTCTGCGAAGAAGCCAGTTGCAGGCGGGAATTTGATTTCCGCCTCCGGTCATTTTGTGTTGAATGCAGAAGGCAATTACGTTCACGCGCCGGGTAAATTTGTAGCGACGGTCGGCGTGACCGGGTTGGTAGTTGTGGAAACCGAAGACGCTTTGCTCATTACCACGCGAGAACATGCGCAGGACGTGGGCAAGATTGTTAAATATTTAGATGAAAAAAAACTCCACAAACTGACTTAGTCGTCGCTAGCGCTCGGGACCAATCTCATGCAAGAGATCAAATTTGGAACAGATGGCTGGCGTGGTCTTATCGCGGACGATTTTACGTTCGACAATGTACGCCGCGTTGCGGGCGCGATTGCGGGATATGTGCTGAAGCACGAAGACTCGCGCAAGGGCGTGGTGGTGGGCTATGACACGCGGTTCAGTTCCCGTCGTTTCGCGGAAGTTGTGAGCGAGGTGCTGGCTGCCGCGGGCGTCCCCGTCAAGCTTGCCGCTGATTATGTGCCGACGCCAGCTGTTTCGTTGCATGTGAAGCAGGCCGGAGCGGCGGGCGGCGTCATGATTACGTCCAGCCATAATCCATGGAATTGGAACGGAGTGAAGTACAAGGCGAGTTTTGGCGGCTCCGCTCCACCCGCGATCATGCAAGGCATTGAACAGGAACTCGCTGCGGGCGCCATGCCGAAGGGAACTGCGGCTGCGATTACAGAGGTGGATCTGACCAAACCGTACATTGAGGCCGTGTGCAAGTTTGCCGGGACGGAGCGCATCGCGGGAGCGAAATTCAAGTTTGCGGTGGATTCCATGTACGGGTCCGGGCGCGGAATTCTTTCGCGGATTTTCACCGACCTTGGTGTGAAGTTTGTTGCGATTCGGCAGGAAGTGAATCCGTTGTTTCCGGGAATTAACCCCGAGCCGATTCTGCCGCACGTTGCGATGCTGCAAGAGACGGTTGTGCGGGAAACCTGTCACGCAGGCCTAGCCACCGACGGCGATGCCGATCGCATAGGCGCGGTCGCAGAAGACGGAAGTTTCGTTGATTCGCACAAGATTTACTGCGTTTTGCTGCGTTGGTTGCTGGAGCGCCGAGACTGGTCGGGCGACGTGGTGCGAGCTTTCAATACTACGAAGATGCTGGATCGGATCGCCGCCAAGCACGGCCGCAAGCTGATCGAATGCAAAATCGGATTCAAGTATATTGCTGATCTGATGATGGAACGCGATATTTTGATTGGCGGCGAGGAGTCCGGTGGTATTGGCTATTCGCGGTATCTACCTGAGCGCGATGGAATTTTGAATTGTCTTCTCCTGGCGAACGTGATGGCAGAGGAAGGCAAAACGTTGGGCCAGCTTGTAGGCAGTTTGCAGAAGGATTTTGGCGCGCATTATTACGGAAGGCGAGATTTGCATATCACGGAAGAAGTGAAACAGAACGCCATCCAACGCGCGGGCTCGACGGAAACCAATCGCCTCGGCCCGTATGGGGTGCTACGCAAAGAGAGCCTGGACGGAGTAAAGTTCTTTCTCGACGCGCCGACGAATGGAAATGGTGCTGAGCCTTGGGTGCTGTTTCGAGCCTCGGGGACAGAGCCGCTGTTGCGGGTTTATGCGGAAGCGGCGTCGCCCGAGATTGTTGGCGAGATATTGGGGGCGTCGGAGGTTTTCGTAGAAGGTGCCTAGCACCCGTAGGACAAGCACTATTGTGAGTCGTAATTTCTGTTGTAACCAGCGACACTGTATGGATCAGACGTGACAGTTGCCAATTCCAATTCGACGGTAACGGACTCGCCGGAAGCGCGTCGCTATAACCGCATCAAGCGCTGGCTTGAGTTCGCCGATTTGGCGGTCGGGTTCGGTCTGCTGCTCATCCTCCTGCTTACTGGGTGGAGCGCCCGGTTGAGGGATCTCGCCTTATTTGGGGCGCACCAGAACTACTCGCTGGCGGTATTGTTCTACGTTTTTTTGCTGCTGGTGATTGGCAAAGTGATTAGTTTTGGCCTGGAATATTATGGCTTTCGGCTAGAACACACTTACCACTTGTCCGACCAGAGGCTGCGGGCGTGGTTCTGGGATGAAGCAAAATCTTTTCTCCTTAGTTTTGTGCTGGCTGGTGTCGTCGTGGAGCTAATTTATTGGACGATTCGCTTTTCGCCGCAGGAGTGGTGGCTGATAGCGTGGGTCGTGTTTATCGCTCTGTTTATTTTGATGGCGCAGGTAGCGCCAATAGTCTTGTTCCCGATTTTCTACAAATTTTCGCCGCTGGATAACGAAGACTTGAAGAATCGCCTGGTCAAACTCGGCGAAAAAGCAGGGACTCGGGTGCGTGGTGTTTACGAGTGGAAGCTTTCTGAAAAGACTAAGAAAGCAAATGCTGCTTTGACCGGGTTGGGTGCAACACGCCGGATTATTTTGGCCGACACGCTTTTGCAAAACTACAGCGCGGACGAAATTGAGGCGGTGTTGGCGCACGAACTTGGCCACCACGTGCATCGTCACATTCTGAAAAGTATTTTTGTGCAGGCTGCGGTTACTTTGGCGGGGTTTTGGCTGGCATCTGAAGTGCTGTTGTATGCGGTGGATCGAGTGCGGTGGTTCGACGCGCTCTCTGATTTTGCCAACCTTCCGCTTCTGGTCCTGGTTTCTACGGTGCTTTCAGTATTGCTGATGCCGGTTTTGAACGCGTATTCGCGCTTCAATGAGCGCCAGGCGGATCGCTACTGTTTCCAGTCGATTCGATCAGTGGATCCGTTTATTTCAGCCATGAATAAGCTGGCAGACCAGAATCTAGCTGAACGGACGCCTTCGCAGTGGGTGGAGATGCTGTTTCACTCGCACCCTTCGATTTCGAATCGGGTTTCAGCGGCGCTGGGCTGGGCTGCTTCCCGAGCTAGCGCTCGTTAGTTCAGCTCAACGCTGTCGCAGGATTTCCTCTACCCGTCGTACGTCTTCGATAGTATCCACGCCTACCGTGTCATAGGGAGTTTCGCCTACGTGGATTGAAGTTCCGTTTTCCAGGAATCTCAATTGTTCCAGGCGCTCACTTCGTTCCAGAAAAGACTCCGGCAGACTCACGAAACGGTCGAGTGCCGCTCTGCGGTACGCATAAAATCCGAGGTGTTTGTAGTAACGGGGACTCGCGGCATCGCGGTCGTGGGGGATGGTGGCGCGGGAGAAGTACAATGCGCGGCCGCCTGTTTCACAAACAACTTTCACGGCGTTTGGATTGTTCACATCATGTTCCGGGCAGGGAGTCTTGAGGGTGCCTACCTCTACGGCTGGGTTTCGCATAACTTGCAGAAGCGCTGCGATGTGCTCGGGCCGGGTGAGCGGCTCGTCGCCCTGGACGTTCAGATAGACGTCCGCTTCCAGTGCTTTTGAAATTTCGTGAACGCGTTCCGTTCCGCTGCGATGGATGGCGGAGGTCATTCGGGCGGGCCAGGAATTCTTTTCACAAAAGGCGAAAATTTCTTCGGAGTCTGTCGCTACGATTACCTCCGCCAGCAGCGGCGACGAGCGGACCGCCCGCACAACATGAGCCAGTAGTGGTTCACCCGCGATCAAGTGCAACATCTTGCGCGGCAACCGTGTGGAAGCCAAACGGGCGGGAATCACGGCAATTGCTTTCAAAGCTACTCCTCCGGCTAGGCGGCAAAGAAGGAAAAACCGCACACCACGCCTCAAGTTGTTATAGTTTTCCTGATTGTTGCCATCTGTTTATAACACCGTTCTTACTGAGCCGCCCTTGGGAGCGAACTGATGCCGCAACCGCTGACTCTGCTGTGTATTGCGTCTTATGAAAAAGGCCAGGAGTTCATGCGCGAGGCCAAGCGCCTGGGCTGCCAGGTTGTTCTACTCACTCTGGAGAAACGTCGCGAAGCGAACTGGCCGCATGAAAGCCTGGATGATGTATTTTACGTTCCAGAAAACCTGTCCTTGCAACAAGTGATCCACGCCGTCGCATATATGGCGCGCGCAGTTCGCATTGACCGTATTGTGGCGCTGGATGAATACGACATGGAGAATGCCGCGGAGCTGCGGGAGCACATGCGCATTCCCGGGATGGGCGCGACCACGTTGCGCTATTTTCGCGACAAGCTGGCCATGCGGGAACGTGCCCACGAAGAAGGAATTCTGGTTCCCCCGTTTTGCCCTGTTCTGAATTACGATGTGCTGCTCGAATTTATGGCTCGCGTCTCGCCGCCGTGGGTGCTGAAGCCGCGATCGGAAGCGTCGGCCATCGGCATTCGCAAGATTGAGCGCGCGGATGATCTATGGCCGCTTCTCGATCAGCTCGGCGACCGGCAGTCCTATCACTTGCTGGAAAAGTTTGTTCCGGGCGAGGTCTACCACGTGGACAGTGTCATCGCTGGCGGCAAGACGGTTTTTTCCGAAGTCCACAAATACGGAGAGCCTCCCATGCAGGTATCCCACGGCGGCGGTATCTTCAGCACGCGAACGCTTAAGCGGACTTCGGCGGAATCCAAGAAGCTGCAATCTATTCAACGCAACCTGCAAAAGGCTTTGGGCTTCGTGGCTGGTGTCGCGCATACGGAATTCATTCGCGCCGACAAAGACAAACACTTCTATTTTCTCGAAACTTCTGCCCGCGTCGGTGGCGCCTACATTTCGGATCTGGTAGAGACGGCCACCGGAATCAATCTGTGGCGTGGATGGGCGCGCGTAGAAGTGCTGGGCGAAAAATACAAACTGCCTGCTGTTCGTCGTGATTACGCCGGAGTCATTTTGACGCTGGCGAGGCAGGAGCACCCCGATCTCTCCGCCTACGGCGATCCGGAGATTGCGGACCGTCCATCCAAGAAGCACCATGCGGGACTGATTCTGAAGTCGCCCGATCCTGAACGAATTCGCGAGCTGCTGCAATCTTATGGCGAGCGCTTTTTAACAGAGTTCAGCGCCACTGAGCCGCCACCGTTGGAAAAGCCGACCGACTAGTCGGCTCAGAAGTACCTATTTCTTCTTCGCCGATTTCGACGGCGCAATTTCCTCTGCCGTGACGAAGCGGGGGTTGATGTCAGTCGGTATGTCGTGCAGCTTATCGATGGCCTTCTGCATGTCAGGCTGCAGCGTCACCGCTGCATCCAACATTTTCTTGGCCGCTGCGTAGTTTCCTTTCGCCTCGATCATTAGCAAATCGTGATCCAAGTCGCGTACCGCGGTTTTCATTCTTTCCAGGTCCAGCGCAAAGTAGCCGTCGGGCTGCACCGCGAAGCCTCCCTTGCCCATTAAGTAATTGACTTGAATCGCCATGCCATGACCGTGCGCGTCCGACAAACCGAAGCGCAATGCACGGAAAGTGGAGGCCAAGTATGTGGTGTACAACTGCCTCTCCGCTGCCGGACCAAGCGGGAGTACTTTTTCGAGGGCCATTTCTTTCGCGTGGTCCATCATGTACTGCAAAGCCCACAGGCCGGTTACGTCGGCCTTGGCTTCTTCAATCGTGCTATACAGCTCCTTCAATTCCTCGCGCGGCGTTGTATCGCGGCGCTGCACTTGAATCTGATGCGGCCCAAGGCCGTGCATCAATTCGTGCGCCAGGATGTGGGTAAAGAAGGGCTCAAACTTGACGTCGGCGCGTGCGGATTTTGCCAGAACTCGTTCTGCAATCGGAAGCAACACGCGCTCGAACTTGGCTTCCTGTACATTCTTCAGCATCACGCGCTTGCTGCCTTTTTGCTGAACCACGCGGTCATCGTTCGGTAAGTTGTAAGCCGCCGTGGTAATGCCGTGAGCCCCGTCTCCAGACGCGAGTACCTGATCGACGACTCGGATCGGTGCGGCCGCACCCAACTTCGGATTGCGGCACTTGGCATCCATCGGCAAATTGTCTTCAATCTGCTGCAAGTGCGCGGCAAATGCAGCCAGCTTCGCGGATTCGGCGTCATCGCGCACGCTGATATAGGCCTCGAATGCGGCTTTGTATCCGTAGAGTTCATCGTTGTAAGTTTCGTACGGGCCAATCGTGATATCGAGAGGCGCATCCAAATCCATCCACGCCATGTCGCTTTCGTAGTAGTCGTTGCTCAGGAACGCGCCAGCACGCGCCGTCAGGAAACGCTTCAGCGTGGCATTGTCTGTGAGGGCAGCCGCTTCACGCAGCAAATCCGCCGCGCGAGTTAGATCCTTCTTGTACTCTTCGCTATAGGGGATCGACTTGAACTTGCCATCTCCGGCACGTCGAATGACGGTGAAGAAGCCTTTAGCTTCTTCTTGCTCCTTCCCGGCCAACTTGGCCAGCCAACTCTCAAATTCTGCCTTGGACATGTTTTCGGG
Source organism: Acidobacteriaceae bacterium (assembly GCA_025352065.1). Lineage (GTDB taxonomy): Bacteria > Acidobacteriota > Terriglobia > Terriglobales > Acidobacteriaceae > JANXUC01. The sequence goes on from JANXUC010000042.1 coordinate 14,001, forward strand.
GTAGAAGTTTGAGCCTTCCAGCTTTCGCTCAGGCACCCCGGGGAGAAACGCCGCGAACCCATCGAGAGTTGACCAGGGACCCTTGTTGATGGAGAAATAGTTGGCCCGGGCCTTACCGAGAGGGGTCTTGTCTTCCAGCAGCTTCTTTTGCAGAGCGACGTTTCCGCTCCAAAACTGCTCCAGGAAAATGTGGTCGATGAGCCGTCCCGCAATCACGAGCTTGGCTAGAGCGGCCCGATCCCCCTTAGAAAGGCTGGAGATTTTCACCTTGAGATCGGTCGGTGCAAAGCGGACAGCCATTCGGTTTAACGCCGCGGCATCCGGCAAAGCTGTCTTTTTTGCGTGTGCGGACATATCCGACCCTCCGGCGCTCAAGGTGAATCCCAAAATTACGTTCAAAATCCAAAATTTCGACATGACCCCTCCAACTAGCAACCCTATCAACCGCTCAGCATCATAACAGCCTGAGGGCTCCGAGCCAGTGTAGCCTGCTGAGGGCGAACAGCCCATTCGGAGTTACAATATTAGAGCTTGGCTGGCGGACGTTCGGCCAGAGTTCAACCGCGTTATCGAGCGAAGGGTGTGTTTATATGCGATCCAAATTTTTATATTTAGCGATAGTCATTCTCGGACTAGCAGTGAGCCTGGCGCTTTTTCCACGGCGGTTGCGCGCGGACGCGGTCATTGAAGAGATTATTGTGCGCGTGAATAATCAGATTGTTACTCGCACAGAGTTCATTCGGAGCAAAGATCAGCTGAAGAACGACCTGCGTCAGCAGGAGCCTGAAAACGCAGATAAGGTCTACTCTGAGCGCGAACGCGACATCCTCCGCGACTTGATCGACCAGCAACTTCTCATCGAAAAAGGGAAGGAGATGGATATCAACGTCGACACGGAAGTGATCAAACGACTGGACGAGATGCGCAAGCAGATGAATCTTGAATCGATGGAAGATCTGGAAAAGGCGGCGCAATCGCAAGGCACGACTCTGGAAGACTACAAGCTGAACATGAAGAACGGCCTGATCACGCAAAAAGTTATTGGGCAAGAGGTGGGCAGGCATCTTGCGATATCCAAGGAAGAGATGCAGCAGTTCTACGAGACGCATAAGCAGGATTTTACGCAAACGGAACAAGTGCGACTGAATGAATTGCTGGTATCGACGCAGAAGATGGGAGCCGATGGCAAAACTCCAGTGGAACCCGACGATGCAACGTTGAAGGCTGCCGAGGCTAAGGCCAAGGACTTGATGGAGCAAATTCGAGGGGGCGCGAAATTTGAGGACGTAGCGAAGAAGAGCTCGGACGGTCCAACAGCTGCGCAAGGCGGGGGCATCGGCTACTTTCAGCGCGGGCAGCTTTCGAAAGATTTGGAAGACAAAACATTTGCCATGAAGGTAGACGACGTGTCGGACGTGATTCGGACCAAGCAAGGTTTCGTGCTGCTCAAAGTCACCGAACACACAGCAGCCGGCCTTGCGAGCATGAAAGAAGCGGAACCGAAGATACAGGACGCGATGTACTACCAGAAGCTGCAACCGGCGCTGAGGACCTATCTTACGAAGCTGCGTGAAGACGCTCACATTGATATCAAGCCGGGCTATGTTGACACCGGCGCCAGTCCCAAGCAGACGAAATTTGTGCAAACCAGAACTGCCGATGCTTCCGCGAAAGAGCTGAAAAAAGGTAAGAAGCTCAGCGGCGTTTTGCCCGGACGGACGAAAGGGAACTGAACGCCCTCAGTGCACTTATGAAAGAATTCTTCATTTCCGACGCGGTCCGGCACGAAAATACCATTGTTACGTCCAGTTTTGTTGTCGTTTCGAAACAAGTAAAGCCGAAGAAGAGCGGGGAGCCTTACCTCGCGCTAACCTTCGGGGATCGCAGTGGCCAGATTGAGGCCAAGATGTGGGACAACGTTGAAGAGGCCATGGGCACCTTCGAGCAGGACGACTTCGTCAAGGTTAAGGGTTTACTGAATCGCTATAACCAACGTTTTCAGCTGACCATTCACAAGCTGCGAAAGATGGAAGACTCGGAAGTCGATTTTGGCGACTACCTGCCGAATGGAAATAAAGACATTGATGAGCTTTGGCGCACACTCGGCGAATTTGTCGCCAGCATAAAAAATCCGCATTTGCGCCCTCTGCTGGAAGCGTTTATGGCGGATCCTGAAATTGCGCGCGCTTATCGGAACGCGCCTGCTGCAAAGACTCTGCATCACGCTTACATCGGCGGCCTGCTCGATCACGTTGTTTCGCTCTTCCGGAGCTGCGATCTGATCTGCCGCAACTATCCGCAGGCCAACCGTGATTTGGTTCTTGCCGGAGCGTTTTTGCACGACATTGGCAAGATTCACGAGCTCACGTATGCGCGCTCATTCTCCTATAGCACGCGCGGTCAGCTCCTGGGGCACATGATTATTGAATTGGAGATGTTGCAGCAGAAGCTGGTGCTCTTTCCGGATTTCCCTGATGGCCTCAAGACTCTCCTGGAGCACCTGATCATCAGCCACCACGGACAATATGAATTTGGCTCTCCTAAACTTCCAATGTTTCCTGAGGCGCTGCTGTTGCATTACATGGATGATCTTGATTCAAAGATGGAAAGTATGCGCGCGCATTTGGAGCGCGATGGGGATTCGCAGAATCCCTGGGCTGGCTATAACCCGTCGCTTGGACGGAATCTCCTGAACTCCACTAAATTTCTGGCGAAACCGATCACTGCTCCCCCGATGGAAGATTTGCCGTCAGCTGTTAGCGACGACTTCGATGCGGATAGCGCCGTCGCAACCCCACTTTTCGCAGGGAAGAAAATTTAACGGCTGGCAGAGGCAAAGCGGCCTCGAGGCTGGCTCACTCCTCAGCGGACATTCGGATCAGCCCCTTGCGCAAGGCGTAGTTGATCACTTGCGCCCGGTTGTGCAAGCCCAGCTTGCGCATAAAGTTGAACTTGTGCGCTTCCACCGTCTTCGCACTCACTCCCAAAATTGCCGCTGCCGTGCGAGCCGAGTTTCCTTCTGCGATCAGTCGGAGCACTTCATTTTCACGTGGGGTTACGCGAAGGTGACGGGCTGCGTTCCTGTGGCTGTGAGCATTTTCAATCAGCACGGGCCCGCCGACCGCGCTACTACCTGCTTCAGGCAGAGTCTCGTTGAGTGTCGCAAAGAGCGTTTCTGCGGGAGCAGTCTTCAGCACGAAGCTCGACACGCCAGCTCGCTCGCATTGCGCTCGATAGGCGTCGTCACAATACGTCAAAAGAAAAACCAGCCTTGCCGAAGGGTATTGAAGGCGTGAAAGGCGAGCTGTTTCCAGAGCGACGTGGCGGTCTTGATCTGCGCCTACGACAACTATGTGCGGTGATCGGGAACCAATCTGTTCAAGGACTTCCTGCAGCGATCCGCCTTCAGCCATAAACTCCAGGGCTGAGTTCTCGCGCAGCAAACAGGCAATTCCTTGACGCACCAGAACCTGCTCGTCCACAAGAACGCAGCGAATACGTTCCGGAGCGGGCTGGGGAACCAGGATTCGTGCCGGTGACGGTGAATGCACGCTTCCTCCGTTGGCCAGAAAAAAGACGTGCAGCGCATAAGAACAGGAACGGCAAGGACGCAGGAATGAGATTGAAGTGGACGACTTTCTTGATTGTAACCCGATCCGGCGTAAAGTGCTAGAACCATCTAAACTTTTAATTTCATTTGGCCGTGGTAGCCTCCCCGATTCGGCAATTCCCGCGTCATCAGATAAAATTCAAGCTTCATGCTGCGATACTTCACAACAGGGGAATCTCACGGCGAGGCGCTGGTTGCCTTCATCTCCGGCTTGCCAGCCGGACTCACGGTGGACCAGGCATTTTTGGATCGTGAGCTTTGGCGACGCCAACAAGGCTTTGGACGTGGCGGGCGAATGAAGATCGAACGTGACCATGCCCACATTCTTTCCGGGGTACGCCACGGTAAAACCATTGGTTCGCCAATTTCGATACTTCTGGAAAACAAAGACTGGAAGAGTTGGACGGAATCCTTGCCCGTGGAGGAGGGCGACCCTGCCAAGCACAAGCGTGTGGCATCGCCGCGCCCTGGCCATGCGGACCTTGCGGGGGCCCTCAAATATAACTTTTCCGAAGCTCGCTACGTGCTCGAACGAGCATCAGCGCGAGAATCGACAGCCCGCGTGGCCATGGGCGGGCTCGCGAAGCTGTTCTTGCGTGCTCTCGGGATTGAAGTGCTCAGCCATATTGTTGCGGTGGGGAATACTGTGCTGCATGGAGAAGTTCCTTGGGAGCAGATTGTAGCGATCTGCGCGAAAGATGAAATCCTGCTGAATTGCGCCAACCACGAAATGGAACAAAAAATGAAGGCCGAAGTCGATCATGTTTTGCGAACTGGCGATACGGTTGGTGGCATATTTGAGGTTGTGGCCCACGGTGTTCCGCCGGGGCTAGGGACCTACGCGCAATGGGACGAGCGCCTCGACGGCCTCCTGGCAGGTGCTGTCATGTCGCTGCAGGCTGTGAAGGCGGTTGAGATTGGCATCGGCGTGGCAGCCGCAGCAGCTCCTGGATCGGCGGTCCACGATGAAATTGGTTATGCTGCGTCGAGCGGTTTCGCGGGATTTACACGGCCTCATAACAATGCTGGTGGTATTGAGGGCGGAGTTTCGAACGGCGAAGATATCCGTGTTCGGGGCTATCTGAAGCCTATTTCGACGCTGCGTCGTCCCCTCAAGTCGGTGGACTTCGAAACCCGTGAGACGGTGCAAGCCGCCTACGAGCGGTCCGATGTATGTGTGGTGCCAGCGGCGGGCGTTGGCGCCGAATCCATGGTGGCGCTCACATTAGCCCGCTGCGCGCTCGATAAATTCGGCGGAGATTCCATGCATGAAACACTCCGTAACTATCAGGGCTATCTTGGGCAGTTAAAGAGCTTCTAAACATCGAATGATCTATCCAATCGTAAAGTTCAGCGACCCGGTTCTGGAAACCAAGGCCGCCCCCGTAACTGAATTTGACGATACCCTGAAGAGGTTTGTCGAAGACATGTTTGAGTCCATGTATGCGGCGCATGGAGTAGGGCTGGCCGCCCCGCAGATTGGTATTTCTCGCCGCATTGCCGTTATTGATGTGACGTTCAAAGAAGATCCGAAGGCAAAACTCGTTCTAGTCAATCCCGAGATCATCCATACAGAGGGAAGGCATGCCCAGAGCGAAGGCTGCCTCAGTATTCCGGAATTTCGTGAGAGCGTGACCCGTCCCCGCAAGGTCACTGTGCGCGCACAGAATGTGAAAGGCGAGTTTTTTGAGCATACCGGCGAGGAATTACTAGCCCGCGCGTTTTGCCATGAGACGGATCATCTCGACGGCAAACTGTACATTAGCCATATCAGCGCGTTAAAGCGGGACTTGATGAAGCGCAAGATAAGAAAGTTGATCAAAGCGGGAGAGTGGTAGTCTCGCGTTGATTCGAAAATGACTTCCTGTCCGTGATTTGTCGTTCCACTTCTTAGCATGAATCTCCCCTTCCATCTCGTGTTTTGCGGCACGCCTCGATTTGCGGTGCCCACGCTGGAAGCATTGGTGCGAGCCGGGTTCCCCGTGGATCTGGTCGTCACGCAACCAGACAAACCAAAAGGCCGGGGCATGGAAATGTCCCTCAGCCCGGTGAAGCAGAGCGCGCTCACCTTGAATCTGCCATTGGCGCAGCCTGAGAAAATCAAGAACAACGAGGAATTCCGTACTCAACTCGAAGCTCTTCGCCCAGAAGCCATCGTGGTTGTTGGATACGGTCGCATCATTCCGCAATGGATGATTGATCTGCCGCCGTTGGGGAACATCAATCTGCACGCGTCGCTTTTGCCGAAATATCGCGGCGCCGCCCCAATTCAATGGGCGATTGCCTGCGGAGAAACCGTCACCGGTGTCACCATCATGCGGATCGACGCCGGCCTCGATACCGGCGACATCCTCCAGCAGAGCGAAATCAAAATCAATCCCGAAGACACCGCCGAAACGCTCGCCCCTAAACTGGCGGCTATCGGGGATGATCTCATGGTGGAGACTCTTCTCGGACTCAAAAACGGAACAATTCACCCGAAAGCGCAAGATCATGGCCTTGCATCTCTGGCTCCGATCCTCCGCAAGGAAGACGGCCACATAGACTTTAAGCGCTCGGCGGCGGAGATTCACAATCGCTTGCGCGGGTTCCAGCCCTGGCCCGGAGCGTTTACACAATTCCGCGGGAAGCAGCTCGTTCTCTGCAGTACGAAAATTACAGATAGAAGTCTGCCTCCGTCGCCCGGATCATTGTTCGTAGAAGGCACTCAGCTGTTTGCCGCGTGCCGCGACTCTTCTCTGGAACTCCTTGAGCTCCAACCCGAAGGCAAGAAGCGCATGCCTGCGCGCGACTTCATCAACGGATACCGCCCACAGCCAAACGAACGGCTCGGCTGACGCCATGAGCATTTCGCCTGCGCGAACCGCCGCCTTCGATATTCTTCTCCAAATAGAACGTGAAGATGCATATGCGTCGGAGCTGCTCCACTCGCAAAGCTACTTGTCGCTCTCCCGCGAAGATCATGGCTTGGCAACTCAAATTGTGATGGGTGTCCTCCGCTGGCGCTCCCAACTCGATTCCATGCTTGCGTCTTCCAGCTCTCGGCCTCTGCCAAAGTTGGATGCGGAGGTAAAGACGGTCTTGCGGATGGGAGCTTACCAGCTCATGCATCTGGAGCGCGTGCCTTCGCACGCCGCTGTGCATGAGAGCGTGGAACTGGTGAAGCGGGCGCGAAAGACTTCCGCAGCCGGGCTCGTTAACGCACTGCTGCGGAAGATTCCTCGAGGAACTAAGCGCGAAGCCACCCCGGAAACCGCAAGCAGCCTAGCCGAGAAATATGCCCATCCAGAGTGGATGGTTTCCCGCTGGGTGGAGCGGTTCGGCCTGGAGGCCTCGCATGCGATTTGCGTTTCCGACCAGCAAGTTCCTGTTACAACCATCCGAATCCCGGGAGCTTCCGACGCAGCCGATGCGCTGGTGCAAGAGCTGCTCACGGATGGCGTCCACCTCGCCAACGGAGCATTGCTTGCCTCGGCGCGCCGCGTTGAATCCGGCGACATCACCAAAACAAAGGCGTTTACCGAAGGGCGTGTCATCATTCAAGATGAGGCTTCGCAGATGGTAGCGCTGCTAGCTGGAGAAGGCTCCCGAATACTCGATTGTTGCGCAGCACCAGGCGGCAAGACGATGGTGCTGGGAGAGCGCAACCCCTCGGCGATGATTGTTGCAATGGACCTTCATCCCCACCGCGCGCGATTGCTGCGATCACGCGTCAGCGCAACCAATGTTCATGTGATTGCTGCCGATCTTCAATCAGCGCCGTTCCGTGGAACCTTTCACTGTATTTTGTTAGACGCACCATGTTCAGGAACGGGAACGCTGGCTCAACATCCAGAGATCAAGTGGAGACTCAAGGCTGAACATATTGCCGAGCTGCATATACTTCAAGTATCCCTTCTCGGCGCAGCGATGAATTTGGTTGCCCCCGGCGGCACACTCCTCTATTCCACATGTTCGCTGGAGCGTGAAGAAAACGAAGATGTTCTCGACCGGGCCCTCGCGCGCGTGACGGATTTTCGAGTTCAGAACCTTGGCGGGAAACTGCTCGAACTCAAGAAGGAGAGCGCTCTGACCGTCGCCGATGTGCAAGGAATTACCAGCGGCCCCTACCTGCGCACGCTTCCCGGCCTGCATCCATGCGATGGATTCTTCGCAGCACTCCTGGAAAGGGTCTAAGGCCTTACTTCAAAATTAACGGCCGCGCCCTCTTGCACCCGCTGCCCAGGTGCTGGACTTTGGGAAACCACAATCGAAGCTGGCCCCGGAGAAGCAGGAGTAGCAGGCGCAACAGGCACAGGCGAGCCGGCATCGCTCGGCGAGCTTGCTTGCATGCTCACGGAGCCAACATGCACTCCAGCATCCTTCAAAGACTGCGTCGCCGCCGCCAGCGTCAAGCCGGCCAAATTCGGCATCACATACGAGGGCGGGCTCGATGCAGCGCTAGTAAGCAGATTGATGTTCGGAGACGCAACGCTAGCTGCATTGGCGGGTGGGCTTTGTGCGATTACCTTGCCGTCTGCTTGTCCCGGCATGGAAACGACGGCGACTTCACCAACCTGCAGTCCTCGACGCCGAATATTGATCTCCGCAGCGCGCTCAGTCTGTCCCACAACATCAGGCGGAGACACGCGCTGTGGCCCCAGGCTTTCCGCAACCAGGACACGCCAGCCACGGCGTACCTGCGTTCCGGGCTCCGGCGCTTGCGAAACAATCTTACCCACGGGCACGGCGGGGCTGTAGAACTTGCGCTCGACCTCCAGGTGCAAGCCCAAGTTATCGGCGCGTCGGGTGGCCTCGTCGGGCGTAAGTCCAACCAGCGGCGGTATGGCTACTTGGCGACCATGAATCGCAAACCGCATCGAGGTTAGCGCGGAGATGAGAGCGACCGTCACCAGGATGAGGCTCAGCAGCAGCACGCGAAAGAAAGATTTCATATGATGTCCAACATTCTAGAACGGTGCCCTGGAGTTAAAAACGTCGGCGACTCCAGTCAGTGCATTTCTCCGTCGCCCGGTGCGACGTCGGGCGTATCAGTCTTCGCGGAGGCGTCGATGGCCGGTGCTCCGGGAGCTGGTTGGAACTGGCCCGGGTCCTTGCCCATCAGCGCCGATTTCATAAAGTCGATCCAGATCGGCAGGGCCGCGTGCCCTCCAGATTCCTTTTCTCCCAGCGTCTTCTTTTCGTCGAACCCAATCCATACACCAGCAGTGATTGTCGGCGAGAAGCCCACGAACCAGGCGTCAGTAAAGTCATTCGTCGTACCGGTTTTCCCCGCCAACGGATACGGCAACTTAGCGGCAGCAACAGCGGTTCCGTGCAAAACAACTTCACGCAGCATGGAAGTCATGATGCGAGCAGTTCTGGCGCTCACCACGTCTTTCACATCCGGAACATTCTGCTCCAGGATGTGTCCGTCATAGTCCGCCACTTTATTGATGTAGCGCGGAATTAGGCGCACACCGTCATTCGGGAAAACACTGAACGCGGTCGTTTGCTCGAATAGCGTGAGGTCGGCCGAGCCCAACGCAATCGGCAAGTACGCCGGGATATTTGAGGTAATGCCAAAGCGTCGCGCATAATCGATGACTGTCTTGATGCCAACCTTGTCCGCCATCTTTAAAGCGGGAATATTGCGCGACTGCGCAAGGGCGCGTCGTAACGTGATTGTGCCTTCAAATTTATCGTCGTAATTGTGTGGCGTGTAAGGTCCGGAGGCGGTCTGGAAAGTGATGGGCGCGTCGAGTACAAGGTCGTCCGGAGAGCCACCCTGGTCGATCACCGCTGTGTAAACATACGGTTTGAACGACGATCCGACTTGGCGCTGGGCTTGTGTGGCCCGATTGAATTTCGATTCCTCGAAATCCCGCCCTCCAACCATGGCCTTGATTTCTCCGGTAGCGTTGTCGAGAGCCATGAGCGCACCCTGCGCCCCGGAATCCTGTTCCAAACTGACTTGTGCCTTGCTGTCCGGCGTCATGGAGATCAGTTTGATGTAGGCCAGATCTCCCACCGAAAAAATGTCTTCCAATTTACGGCCCGTCCACTTCGCGTCCGCGGGAGTCAGCGTGGACGAATAGCGGCCCAGCTTCAGCGCAATTTCTTTGGATGAAACAGAAGTAACCAGCGCGTGGAGATACGTGTTAGGTTGCAGTGCGTCGTCCCAATCGGGATGCGCGAACTTTGCGAGTATCTGGCCTTCGGCAATGACGTTAAGAAGGTGACTCCTCCATCCGTGGCGGCGCTCGTAGGCGGCGAGGCCGTCGAGCACAGCCTGATTCGCGGCTTTCTGCATCTCCACATTCAGTGTGGTGTAAACCTTCAACCCGCCTTCGTGAACCTGGTCACTGCCGTATTTCGCTTCCAGATAACGACGTACTTCCTCGACGAAATAGGGCGCCAACGAATTCGGATCGTGCTGCAGATTGAGCTGCAGTGGCTTCACTTTAGCCGCTGCTGCCTGCGCTGCAGTGATTTTGCCGTCTTCGAGAAGGGAATTAATGACCAGGTTGCGACGCTTCAACGCTTTGTCGGGATGATTGATTGGCGAGTAGCTGCCAGGGCCTTTCGGCAAACCCGCCAGCAGAGCTGCTTCTTCCAGAGTTAGGTCCTTCGCAGGTTTGTTGAAGTAATACTCAGACGCAGCTTCAAATCCGTAAACCCCGTGGCCAAGAAAAATCTGGTTGGCATACAACGTGAAAATCTGTGCTTTGGTAAAGCGGCGTTCGATCTGGATCGCCAATATTATTTCCTGAATCTTGCGGTGAAACGAACGGTCAGGCGAAAGAAAAAGATTCCGCGCCAGCTGCATGGTCAGCGTAGATGCGCCTTGCACCTTGCCGCCAGATTCGATGTCGCGATAGGCGGCGCCCATCATGCGCCACACGTTCACGCCCCAGTGTCGCTCAAAATCTTTATCTTCGATGGAGATCAATGAATCGCGAAGAAC
>JANXUC010000046.1 GCA_025352065.1 Acidobacteriaceae bacterium
CAGGCCGATGGCAAGCACGATGTTCATGAACGGCCCCGCTGCGGCGATCAGAAAACGATGCCAGCGCGGATGTGCCATGAACTCAGCGGGATCGTCGGTGCGCTCGTCCATCGGATTCTCGCCACTCATCTTGACGTAGCCGCCCAATGGAATCAGCGCAACGCGATAGTCTGTCTCGCCCTTGCGGAAGCCGAACAGGCGCGGTCCGAACCCGACCGAAAATACTTCCACACGCACGCCCAGCAGCTTGGCGACAGCAAAATGGCCGAACTCATGGACGATGATCAGGAAGCCCAGAACTCCAAGAAACGAAAGCGGATATAAAATAAAGGCTGGCATAGGGTTTGAGAACTACTTCCTTAAAGCTACTCCGCGCAATTCAGCTCCGCGCAATTCCGTTTGATGCAGCGCGAGGCTCCGCGCCTCGGCATCCACCGCGAGCACTTGAGACATAGACTCCATCGGAGTCGCTTTGGTTTCCTTTAAAACATTCGCAATCACTTTTGGGATGTCGTTGAAAGCAATACGGTTGTCCAAAAACGCCGCTACAGCCACCTCATCGGCGGCGTTGAGGGCTACAGTTTTGCCTCCCCCAGCCTCCACCGCCTCGTAAGCTAAACGCAGACAAGGGAATTTGGCCATATCCGGAGGCTCGAAGTCTAGATGACGGAGGTTCTCCACCGGGTACTTCAAGTCACTGGGGATGCGGTCCGGGTAGGTTAGTGCATAAAGAATCGGCAGCCTCATGTCCGTCACGGAAAACTGCGCCAGAAACGTGCCATCCACAAACTCGACCATGGAGTGAATGGTCGATTGCGGATGTACAATCACGCCGACTTTGCTCGGTGGGACGTTAAACAGCCGACAGGCCTCAATGACCTCAAACCCCTTATTCATCAACGTGGCGGAGTCGATGGTGATGCGGCGGCCCATCTTCCACGTAGGATGGTTCAACGCCTGCTCGACCGTGATATTTGCAAACTCGGCAGCAGGAGTTTTAAGGAACGGCCCGCCCGACGCCGTCAGCCATACCCGCTCGACTTCGCTCATACGCCCCCCGCGCAGGCATTGGTGGACGGCGTTGTGTTCGCTATCGATCGGCAGCAGCGGTTTGCCTTGTTTGTGCGCCTCGGCGGTAATGAGCTCTCCGGCGGCCACCAGGCATTCTTTGTTGGCGAGACCGATGGACTTCCCCGCGCGCACGGCTTCGTAGGTCGCTTCCAGTCCAGCGACGCCAACGATGGCGCTGACCACAAAATCCGCTTCGGGAAGGGTGGCGACGCGGACTGTTCCTGCGGAGCCAGAGACGACTTCTGTGCCGGTCTGCCCAGATTTCTTGAGCTTGGAACGAAGCGTTTCTGCGTCTTCTTCCGATGCCATCGAGATCACGCGCGGCTTCCATCGCAGCGCCTGCTCGTAAGCGGCGTCGAGATTCGACCCCGCCGCTAACGAGACGACTTGAAAGCGGTCAGGGAACGACTCGACCACGCTCAGCGTGCTGCGTCCGATGGAGCCGGTGGAGCCTAGGATGGCGATTTTCTTCATAGAATCAATGCTAAGTTCGTACGGCCCCTTGTCATGCTGAACGCAGTGAGGCATCCCTATCGCCTCAACACTCCTACCATGAAAGGGATTCCTCGCTGGCGCTCGGAATGACAAATCCTCGGAATGACAAATCCATTGTTAGTTTAGTTTGCCGAGATTGGCCGCGTCCAATGCGCGAGGTCTAGCGCGCCGGAACAATCTCAAACGGACGCTTCCGCCCCGTGCGATAGACCGAGAAATCGCGATGATCCAGCGTGAAGATAACTTCGATCTCCTCCCGATGCGCCAGATACGCGAGACTAGCGTCGGCGAACTGCGCGCTCATGTCTTCATACCGCTTCATCAAGTCCGCGATGAAGCTGGCTTCTTTATCGCTCACTGCGAGCAGGTGCAGGAAGCTTGTGCCGATAGTCCGCAGCAAGCGTTGGACGGCGATCCTATCGCGACGCAGCAACCAGAGCGCCTCGGTGATCACGGGCCAGCAGGAAAGCAGAGGCGAGGGAAGGGAATGCAAAGCCTCCACGCAAGCTTCATGGCGATGATCGCCCGCATGGAAAATCGCGACGAGCGGCCCGGTATCCACCAAAACGCGCTTCATTCAGACTTCCCGAAGCCCTTGAAGTGCTTCGAATTCGTGCTGAGATCTTTCGGCATTCCGGAACGCTTCGCGCACCCGATCACCCCCGCCGCAACCCCAGCTTCGTAGGCGGAATGCTCGCCAGCCTGTTTTACCAGATACGACTCCAGCGCTTCACGAACGATCTCCGATTCGGCAGCACCCTTCATCTGCGACTTCTGACGAAGCCGCTCCCCCAAATGCTCGGGAATGCGGACGGAAATGCGATGATCTGCCATGTCATACGGATAGCATAGTTTGTCTGACAAAGCAAAAGGTACGAGTTGGAGCGCTAAAGGTTTATCGCAGGACTTGCCACGCCGAATACAGCCACAACACAGGTGCCGCGAAGAGCATCGCATCTATGCGATCTAGCATTCCTCCGTGGCCAGGCAGGATGGATCCGGAATCCTTCACATGCGCGCCACGTTTGAGAACTGATTCGACCAGATCTCCCAATTGCGCCGCAACATTGAGCAAGGCAGAAAGCAGAATCACCGGACCGATCTCCGCACGCTGCAATCCAAACATGCCATCGCGCGGTTCAATCAAATGAAGATGGAGCAAGAAGCTACTGATGGCCAGCGCGTAGTGGTAAAGCAGCGTTCCAATTCCGACACTTGCCAGCAGGGAAGCCGCCGCCCCTTCCCAGGTTTTCCCCGGGCTAACTCGAGGAGACATTTTGTTTCGTCCGATCAACTTGCCGAAGAAGTAAGCAAAAATATCGCCGGACCACACTACGAACATCAAATAGATTAATTGGAACGCGCCGGAGTATTGTTGCCGGAGCTGTACCAGCATTGCCATGGGAAGGGCGATGTAAGTGAAAGCAAAAACTGAAGCGGCAGCGGCAGGGTAGGCCGTGGCCAGATTTTCTCTCTCCATGCCGAAGGTTAGAAAAATAAACGGAGCCAGTGCCGCACAGATGCCAGCGGCGTAGACGAAAAATGCCGTCGACAGCAAAGGCTTACCGTTACCTGTGTCGAGCGCCAGCAGCAGAAAAAATATGCCTACAAAAATATACGTGCTAATGAAAGATGGCTCCACCCCATAGTGTTTTGTGAGTCCCAGAAATTCCCGGATGGCCAGCAGCGCCACGATCCCAGCCACGATCGCGAGCAGCCACACTGGCGCACGCAGAATCAGCAGCAAAACCAGCGGAATCAAAACTAGAGCGGTGAGAATGCGTTGAATCATAAGTTTCTAAAGTCCTGTCATCCTGACCCTGAGCGTTCTTTGCGAAGGGGAAGGGTCCCTAACTGCTGATGTTGCGATGCCGCTGAGAGGCATTCTCACTGCGAGCCAGCCCCACAGCCTGCGGACGCCGTACGGGTAGAATTCCTTGCGACAGTAAATATTGTTCAGGTTGACGGGGATTCCTCTCCTTCGCAAACAACGCTCAGGGTCGGAATGACAATCTATATTAATGGAACAAATTGAAGACTCTGCGTCAGCGCTTTACCTTGTGCGGACGCGGCTCCGGCACGTGCTTGTCGTTCAGCCCGCCAAATCTCCGCTCGCGCTTCTGATATTCCGCAATGGCTTCCAGCAAATGCGTGCCGCGAAAATCCGGCCACAGCGTGTCGGTGACATAAATTTCGGCGTAGGCACATTGCCACAGCAAAAAATTACTCAACCGCATTTCGCCGCTGGTGCGAATCAGAAAATCCGGATCCGGCAAATTGCGCGTGTAGAGATGCTGCGAGACCGCTTCTTCGTCCACATGCAGGTGCGACAGTCCACCATTGCGCACAGCTTTTTCGGCCATCGACTTGAACGCATCCACAATTTCCGAGCGCGCGCTGTAATTCAGCGCCAGCGTCAGGACCATGCCGGTGTTTTTGGCAGTTTCCTCGCGCGCCCACTCCATGCGTTCGTTCACGTCTTCGGGCAACTCGTGGCGGCGGCCAATGTATTCCAGCTTGATGTTGTTCTGATTCAGCGTGGGCACTTCCATTTTCAGAAAGCGGCTGAGCAGCTTCATCAGGAAGCCGACTTCACCCTTGGGACGCTTCTTCCAATTCTCTTCGGAGAACGCGTACAACGTGAGCCACGGGATGCCGATACGCGCAGCAGTCTCGACCGTCGAACGCACGGAGGTTACTCCGGCGCGGTGCCCGGCCACGCGCGGCATATGCCGGCGGCGCGCCCAGCGTCCGTTGCCGTCCATAATGATGGCGATATGCTTGGGGAGTCTTGCCGGATCGAGCTGCGAGAAAATCGCCGCTTCCTTGCGGTCGAGGCCGGCAGGAGTTGTCGCTTGCAAGGGTAAACCTCGTCCGCTCATGAAGTTACCATAGCGCGATAGGGATGGCAATGCGCGCAGTCGCCTCCTGGCAAATCTGTTCACCACGGAGACACTGAGCCACGGAGCAGAGCTGGGAAATGGCTGCGGCCCACATTCCAGATTTTGACAAACTAGAAGGAGTGTTCGCGATGGATTGATCACTCGAGGTATGACGGTATGCTATGAATTAGGAAGCTGGCGGAGTCGGCTCCAAAATTCCCAATTTGGGAATTTCATGGCGGAGATGGATGCCAATTCGAATCCTAAATATCGAGCCAGGACGCCCTACACGCGAACAGGCCCTCCTCAGGCTGGCTGAGGGGCTGGCGAACGCTCAGAAGGGCGGTGTGCGCGTCCTGAAGGTCATACATGGCTACGGCTCGACCGGTCAGGGAGGGGTTCTGCGGTTCGCCGTTCGTAGCTTTTTGAGACAGATGAAGGAAAAAGGCGAAATCAAACTATTTGTGAATGGTGAGGACTTTACGACCTCCGACGAGCGGGCTTGGGAGTTGGTGAAGAAAGCTCCCGAAGCGAAAGCAGATCAGGATTTTGGCAAGAAGAATCGCGGCGTGACGTTGGTATTGTTGTAGTTTTCCGAGTGAGTTGAGCTAAAACCTGGCGAGCAGGAATGCTCGCCCTACACGGGCGTTCATGAAGCCATCTGAAGATCGGGCGCGGATTGGTTTATGCGCGGACTGCGTGCACGCGAGGCGCGTGGAGTCGGATCGCGGGTCGGTGTTTTTTCTGTGTCAGCTGGCGCTGACGGATTCGCGCTTTAGGAAGTATCCGCCGCTGCCGGTGCGGTCGTGTGCGGGGTACCAAGAGCGTCCTGCGTCGGATTGATTCCACGAAGTGCCTCTTCACGAAGTGCTTCGGCGAGCAGGAATGCTCGCCCTACACAGGCATAAAAAGGCCGGAGCCTTACGGCTCCGGCTTCTCAGGAGAGGCAGGGAGGCCCGGATAAGCCCTTGCCTTCAAACACTTAGATGCTAGGCGGTGCGACGCGGATGGATGGCCATATCGCGCACTTGACCTAAAATGCTGGTCATCTGCATGCCGTTGAGTTTGTTGATAAACGGCATCATTTCCGAGACTAAGGGGTCTTCGATCAGTTCCCGAATCTCTTCGTCGCGGTTGCGTTCGCTGCCGGTCAACAAGTCGGGGATGGTTACGCACAGAGCGCGCGCCAGCCTGTCGAGCGACGACAGGGTTGGGCAGGCCTTTTCGTTTTCAATTTTGGAGACATAGGTGCGTGGCACGGACATGCGAAGGGCGAGTTGCCGCTGGCTCATTCCACCGCGCAGGCGGAAGGAGCGAATGGAGGCCGCCAGCCGTAAGTGCCCTGGAATGTTCTCCAAAGCGGGAACGGCGGATGGCATGGTGGCAACGGGTGCGAGTTCTTCCTCGTCCTCATCAAGGGACGTGTGGCAGCGGCGGCATTCATTGTTGGATGTGCGGAATTGCACCAAGGCACAGCTATCGCATCGGACAACTTCCCGTGAGTCCACGGGAGATAGAATCGTTGCCATTCAGGTTTTGGGAGAACCGTACAGCACGTCGCAGAGCGTCAACGTGTAGACAGGAAAGACTTTGCAGCATATGGCCTGTGGATGTCAACAAGAATTTCGGTGGAAAACTGGCACAAATAGGCCATTTCAGGTACGAAAGACCTACGAAACCCAGTAAAATCACGGTAATGAGCGTATCGAATGACCTCGCGCGACGCAGTGTGGTGTTTACTAACTGGGTTCACCCAGTCAGAAAGTCTTAGGAAACATGCGATGCCAGCGCCCGCAGGCTGGCTACACCACAACGGCCTCCCGATACTCTCCAAAGACTTTGCGCAAGGTATCGGAAATCTCGCCGACAGTTGCGTAGGCTTCCACGGCGGTTAGGATTTGGGGCATCAGATTTCCGCCTGCACGGGCTGTTTCTTCGACGGCGAGAAGCGCTTCCTGCCAAGGTTTCGGATTGCGTCGTATACGTAACGCTCGTACGCGTTCGATCTGCTTCGGCTCCAGCGCCGGATCGATATGTTGGATCGGTACAGCCTTTTCTTCGTCCACCTTGAAGCGGTTTACGCCTACGACAACGGCTTCTTCGTGGTCGATGGACTTCTGATATTCATACGCGGCATTCTGGATTTCCTGCTGCACGTAGCCGCGCTCAATCGCCTTCAGCATCCCGCCCATGGCTTCGATTTTCTCTAAGTAAGCCAGCGCCCGTTTTTCCATCTCGTCCGTCAACGATTCGATGTAGTACGATCCCGCCAGCGGATCAATCGTATTTGGAACCCCGGTTTCATAACCGACAATCTGCTGCGTGCGCAACGCAATGCGCGCCGCGTTTTCTGTTGGCAGCGCCAGCGCCTCGTCGAACGAATTCGTATGTAGCGACTGCGTTCCGCCCAGCACTGCCGCCATCGCCTGCAGAGCCGTTCGGACAATATTGTTTTCCGGCTGCTGGGCCGTCAGAGTCGATCCCGCCGTCTGCGTATGAAACCGCAGCATCCACGACTTCGGATTTTTCGCCTGAAATTTTTCTTTCATAATGCGCGCCCACATCCTTCGCGCACATCGGAATTTCGCAACCTCTTCCAGAAAGTTGTTGTGTGCGTTGAAGAAGAACGACAACCGCGGCGCAAACTTATCGATATCCAAACCCACCCCGAGAGCAGCTTCTACGTAGGCAATCCCGTCGCCCAGGGTAAACGCAACTTCCTGCACCGCTGTCGATCCCGCTTCACGCATGTGGTAACCGGAAATCGAAATTGTGTTCCATTCCGGAACATTTTCATTCGTCCAGGCAAACATATCGGTAATGATCCGCATGGCTTGCGACGGCGGATAAATATACGTGCCCCGCGCGATGTATTCCTTCAGGACATCGTTCTGCACAGTTCCAGAAAGCAGACGGATATCCACGCCCTGCCGCCGCGCCACTGCTACATACAGCGCCAGCAGAATCGACGCCGTAGCGTTGATCGTCATCGACGTCGAAATCTCCGTCAGGTCAATTCCGTCAAACAGCCGCTGCATATCTTCGACCGAATCAATAGCCACCCCAACTTTGCCAACTTCCCCCATGGCCAGCGCGTGATCGGAATCCATTCCAATCTGCGTGGGCAAATCGAACGCCACGGAAAGCCCCGTCGTACCCTGCGATAGCAAATATTTGTAGCGCTTGTTCGATTCCTCGGCGTCGCCCATGCCCGCGTACTGCCGCATGGTCCACAAACGCCCGCGATACATCGTCGACTGCACGCCGCGGGTGAAGGGATACTGCCCGGGATAGCCAACCGAATTGTCAGTATTGGAACCAGCCGAATCCGCCGGAACGTAAACAGTTTGCACTGGAATGTGCGAAGAGGTTTCTATAAGAGGCGCCGTCGTCGGAATCGTACCTTTATGCTCCATCGTGGTCCTGCCTTCCAAACTCCCTCGCGAAAGATGACGCTTCCATCAAACCGAAAGAGCCATCACTTCATCCGGCATCGGCAAATCAAACTGGTCGCGCACCAGCGGCAGCGTACTCTCGGCCGTCTCGAACACCAGGCTATGCATCCCCAACCGACGCGCGCCTTCCACGTTATGCGGCTTATCGTCGAGAAACAAAACTTCTTCCGGAGCCAACTGCAACCGAATCAGGCAGTTCCGGTAAATCTCTTCCTCCGGCTTCACGCTGCGTATGTCGCAGGAGAAAATCATGGGGTCAAACACTGAAAGCCATTTCCGATTCTTGACCAGAAACAAGCTGACTTCCAGCGGCATGTTGGAGAGCAGCGCGATCCGCACACCAGCCAAACGCAACTGGTCCACCCACCGCAACATCACAGGATTAGGATTGGCCCAGCCCTCACTGTCAACTCGGTAAAGTTCTTCGAGAACTCGCGGCGTCAGCATTGATGCCTGTGCGCTCGCCACCGACTCCCAGTAAGACTTTCCATTCAAGTCCGCGCGGTCGTAGGCGAGGCGCGAATTCCAGTAATGTTCGGTGAAAACATCCAGCGGCAAATTGCACAGCCGCGCCATTTCTTCAGTAGCACCGTGTGCCTGGTTTAGGCTAAGAACATTGCCGTAGTCGAAAACCACGGCTTGCACTTTTATCTTTTCGCTCTTCAAATCGTGAGTCTCCAAATTTGGCGCTGCTTTCTTCCAACGAACTTTGTGGCAGGAACCCTCTAACCCCGCCGCTTCCGGGCCCGCCAAAACGATGTCACCCCAAAATACACAAACACCAGTATTAGCACCCCAGCCGCCCAAACTTTGTTCATGTTCACCGGGTCGGCTCCAACTTTATGGTATTCCCGAAAAGCCGCCGTTCCGCCCAGAAGCGCCAAGACAAAGAAAACAAATCCAGTTACTTCCAGCCACAGGACATGGAAAACTCGCGCAAACGACGACGACGCAGCTCGCGCGCCGGACCAAAGCGCTGCCCCCAACCTGGTGCGCCCAGCCTGCTGGGTCACCACCCGGGCCGCGAAGCCAATCTTTCTCGCCGTGGATGCATTTCCCATGGATGAATTCTAACAAGGTCCGGGTTACAATAAATCACTTGATTTCCGCTCCCCATCGGAACAAGTTTGGGGCACCTGGCATCTAAAGGAATTGTGCGGCGACGGAGTCGGCTCCGTCCGGGAGGCAGGAAATGGATCAACAACTGAAACGGCTCATGAAGGACCTCGGCGAAGCTATCAACGAATCGCTGGCCGATTCCGATCAGATTTCCGAAGTCGTCTCCCGTATCAAAGATGGCGGCTACGATATCTTCCTCGTCCTCGAAGCCACCATCGGCCTCTCCAAACAGGGAGCCAAGCCCGGCGAAAGCGAAATCGAATCCATTACCATGCGGACGAATTCCTCGTTGACGCTGAACGATCAGGATCAGAAGTTCCTGAAATCTTTGCGCATTAAGGTCGAGAGCACGGAGTAGAAACCCAATCGAATGCCATTGCATAAGCATAAGAAGACACTGTTGCTTCTTGCCGTGCTTGCGCTTGCCTGCACTGGCCTTGCCGACGAAACTCCCTGGCGTGAAGTGCGTAGTCCGCATTTCCGCGTGATCACGAATGGCAGCGACAGTGCCGGTCGCCAGGTCGCACGCGAGTTCGAACGGATGCGCGAAGTGTTTGCCTCGCAGTTTCCCACATTTCGCCTTGATTCTCCGGCACCCCTGTTGATTCTGGCTCCGCAAGACGAGCCCACCACAAAGAAACTATTGCCCCAATTTTGGGCTTCGAAGTTGTCGAAACCGGCCGGATTGTACTTGCACGGATGGGAGAGGCAGTTTGCTGTCGTGCGCCTCGATGCAGTCGGCTCCGACCGCGTGTCACCCGACAGGTACGCTGTGGTCTATCACGAGTACGTTCACAGCATTCTTCACTTGAACTTTCGGTGGCTTCCAACTTGGCTGGACGAGGGATTGGCCGAATTCTATGGATACACCCGGTTTGAAGACAAGAACACCTTCATCGGCGCGCCTCCCCGAAATATCCAAATAATTCGGACTCTGGACTCGCGAGCTTCTCTCCCGCTCGAAACGTTCCTGGCGCGTCGCGGATCGTTTAGCCACGACGATAGAGACACCGCCATGTTCTACGCTCAAAGCTGGGCGCTAACGCACTACTTGACCCTGGGCCCCGGTATGGAAAATGGCGCCCTCCTCTCTCGCTTTTTTGCGGCGATCCAGACTGGTACAGAGCAGAAGAAAGCGTTTCAGGATACCTTTGGCCCGTTCGAGAAAGTGCAGAATGGTTTCGATCAGTATCTGAGGAGGTTCACTTTTTCCGCAGGAGTCCTTCCTAGTCCTCCTCGATCCGAAGACAAGGCGTACGAATCGCGGATGCTTACCGTTGCTGAAACGGAATCTGAAATCGCAACTTTCTACGCTGGCACCAACCAGCGGAAGCTCGCCCTGGAACCCGCGCAGAACGCGGTCAAAACTGATGCCAAAATCGCGTTGGCGCATGAGACCCTCGGGTCCTTG
Source organism: Acidobacteriaceae bacterium (assembly GCA_025352065.1). Taxonomy (GTDB): domain Bacteria; phylum Acidobacteriota; class Terriglobia; order Terriglobales; family Acidobacteriaceae; genus JANXUC01. The sequence goes on from JANXUC010000046.1 coordinate 10,434, forward strand.
GCCTTGAACGAAGGCAACGACCAGGAGGCCGTCGGCGAGTTCTCGAAGGCGGTGGAACTCGATCCCAAGATGTACCTTTCACTTTTCGCCAAAACAATGCTGTCTCCGCTGCCCCATTCGACCACCAAAGCGGACCGCGACAAGTTCCAAGGCGAGCTAATGAAGGTACTCGACGTCAATCCCCATTTCGCTCCCGCATTCGTCGAACTCGCAAAGCTGTTCGTCGCGGAGGGAGATCTTCTTCACGCCCTTGCCATGGCACGTGTTGCCGAGAAGTTTGAGCCCTCCCGCTCCGGTTACCATATTCTGACCGGCCAAATTCTCCTCCGCGCCGGACACCCCGTCGAAGCCAGTTCTGCAGCGGACTATGTCGCCAGCCGTTGGTTCGGTCCCGACCATGACGAGGCGATGGAACTCTGGAACAGCGTACCGCCCGCACAGAGAGCTTCCGCGACCCAACCGGATGTGACCCTAGTCAGCCCTGACCTGCGCACCGCCGAAGGCACAATCAAATCCGTCACCTGCGCCGACCCAATTATGACCCTGACCATCGAGCAAGCTGGTCAGCCGCTTACCTTCCGCTACGACCTCCACCACGGCATGCTGGGCTACTCCGACACCCTATGGGTTGGCCGATCCCATTTCACGCCCTGTTTCCACACCGTTGGCGTTCGCGCCGTCGTGCGCTACAAGCCCGCCGCCGACAAGTCCATCACTGGAGATGCGGTGAACATCGGCTTCCGCGACGACCTACCTGCCGCAATTCCGACGCCCGAAAAAGCGCCCGCCCATGCGGATTCCGCTGCAAATTCCAAATAGGACGTCGTCGACGCAACGGGCACCTCCAAGGAAACAGGTCCGCAAACGTCCGATGCGTGTCCTTCCATTTCGATATTCTGAATAGTCCACGCTCGTCATGGAGGCAACATGCAGACCTCGCGATCTTTTCTTCGCACTGCGGCGCTACTCGCGATCTTCGCAATTGCAGCTTTCTTTAGCAGAGCCCCAGCGGTCGCTCAAAACACAAGCGCGAATGACATCGACCGTTCCATCAAGCCCGGTGACGACTTCTACCAATACGCCAATGGCAGCTGGCTGAAAATCGCAGCCACACCTGCCAACCCTCCGGGTTACGACACGCGCACCATGCTGCGAGAAAGGACAGCTCAGCGTGTGCGCGATCTCATTCAAGAAGCGTTCGCGTCCCACTCCGCCAAGGGTAGCGACTCGCAAAAAGTGAGAGACTACTTCGGCAGTTTCATGGATATCGACAGCATCGAGGCCAAGAAGCTGACACCACTCGCCGACGAAACCGCCAAAATTTCAGCCATCACAAACAAAACTTCGCTGTCGGCCTATCTCGGCACCACGTTAAATGGCGAAGTTGAAGGGCTCATTGCCAACGCCGACCATATTTTCGGCCTGTGGATCAACCAGGGCTTCGACGACGCCGACCACAATGTCGTCCACCTGTGGCAGGGCGGTCTCGGAATGCTCCAGCGTGACAATTACCTTGACCCCTCATCCCAAATTGCGGAGCTGCGCGCCCAATACCAAGCACACATCGCTGCGGTCTTGAAAATAGCGGGCGTGGCAGAATCCGAGACCAAGGCGGGGCGCGTTCTTTCGCTGGAAACCCAGATTGCAAAAGCCTTCGCGCCCGACTCCGACGCTGCCGACGTCTTCAAACAGAACAATCCGTGGAAACGCGCCGACTTCAGCGCCAAGGCCCCGGGCATGGACTGGGACGCCTATTTCGAAGCAGCCGGCCTCGCACAACAACCCGATTTCATTGTTTGGCAGCCATCAGCCGTAACCGGCGTCTCCGCACTAGTAGCCAGTGAGAGTGTCGAAAACATCGACGCATGGAAGGACTACCTCCGGTTTCACCTGGTCGAGCATTACGCCAGTGTCCTCCCCAAGGCCGCACGCCAGCAGACACCAGACCGCAACAAGTTAGCCGTCGACGCCACCAACGGCGCTTTAGGCCAGGCGGTCGGCCAGATCTACACGCAACGCTATTTCCCGCCTGCAGCGAAGGCCAAAGCGCAAGCCATGGTCGCCGATTTAATCTCCGCATATCGCTCTCGCATTCCAAATCTTGCGTGGATGTCGTCTCAGACCAAGCAAAAAGCCTTGGCTAAACTGGCCGCGCTGGAAGTGATCGTCGGCTATCCCGACACATGGATCGACTATTCGGCGCTCGACGTGGTGCGCGGAGACGCCTTCGGAAATATGTGCCGCGCGGAAGCCTTTCTTCGTGAACGCAACCTGGCCAAGCTCCAGCAACCGGTCGATCCCATCGAGTGGCCCATCAACCCGCAAATCCCGGGCGCGTTCATCATGTTCAGCCCCAATGCAGAGTTTTTCTCCGCCGCCATCCTGCAGCCGCCGTATTTCGACAGCGAGGGCGACACAGCTTCCAACTACGGCTCGGCGGGTGCTGGCATGGCCCACGAAATCAGCCACAGTTTCGACCAACTAGGCAATATTTACGACGCCAAAGGCCGTCTCGGCGACTGGTGGACCGCAGAGGACCGAACCGCATACCACGCGGCCGCAGAGAAGCTAGCGTCGCAATTCGACGCTTACTGCCCGCTCGCCGATCTTTGTGTCAAAGGCAAGCAGGTCTTAGGGGAGAATATCGCTGACCTAGCAGGCTTGCTGGTCGCGCACGACGCCTACATCCTGTCGCTGCAAGGCAAGCCCGATGCCGTGATCGGCGGACTGAGTGGCGAACAACGTTTCTTCCTGGCCTTCGCCCAGCGCTGGCGGAAAATCCAGGACGAAGCCGCTCTGCACAAGCAGATCGCAACCGACACCCATTCGCCAGGAAAATATCGCAGCGATACAGTACGCAATGTCGACGCTTGGTACAAAGCCTACGACATCGCACCCAGCGACAAGCTCTATATGAAGCCCGAAGATCGGGTTAGGATCTGGTGACCCGCCCCCAGATGGCTGGAAATGCGTGGATTGACTTAGGCCGCGTTTCATAAATATTAGCCTGCACCCTGTCATTCTGAGAGCCTTTGACTTTATTGTCTGTTCCGAAAACCAACGCTGAAAACAAACAACTTACGCGCCTAAAAACCGCGTAATTTGAATAAAGTCACAGCCTCGGAGCGCAGCGAAGAATCCCTGTAAACATCCACAGTCGCCAAGGCAGCAGGGATTTTTCGCTGCGCTCAGAATGACAAATTCGTATTTATGAAACAGCCTTTAGTTTCTTCTATTGGAACTCGGCCGCCCGATAGCTATCGCGGCCCCCCATCACCGTCAGCAACACTTTGTCTTCAGAATGTTTTCCGGCGGACCGCTCAGAATGTCTTCCGACAGCACCACAAAATCCGCCAACTTGCCTGCCGTCAGGGTTCCCTTTACGTTCTCGTCGAAACTGGCATAGGCGCCATCGCGCGTAAAATGCCGCAGTGCCGCTTCCACGGAAATTCGATTCTCCGGATACCAGCCCCCTGCGGGAGTCCCCTCCGGCGTCTTGCGTGCGACCGCACAGTAAATCCCGCGCAGCGCCTCATGCGAAAACACTGGATGATCGCTGCCAAACGCCTGCATCGCTCCCGCATCGTCAATCAGTTTGAACGCATTGGCGTGAGAAGCCCGCGCCGGACCTAGCAGTACGGCGTAGTTATTCAACGTTGTGTCATCGGGATTCGCAAACAGCGCCTGCGTCGAAGCAATCACACCGAGTTGTTTGAAGCGCGGCAGGTCGTCCAATCGAGGCACTTCCATATGCTCCACGCGATGCCGTCGTCCTGAACTGCCGTTCGTTTTCGCGGCATACTCGAACGAATCCAGTGCCATGTGGATAGCCTTATCGCCAATGGCATGTAGCATGATTTGCAAACCCGCCTTGTCATACGCGGCCGCAGCCTGATTCAGCTCCTCCTGCGTCCACATGGGAATTCCGGTCCCGCCACCAACATACGGCTCGAACATTGCCGCCGTCCGCGCATCCACGGTCCCGTCCAGCATGCCCTTGGCGCAACCAAACTTCAGCACCGGGCCCTTAAATTGATCGCGCTGCGATTGAAACAGTTCTAAATCCGCAGCGTTGGGATTCTTCCTGAACGGAACCGACATGTAGAAGCGAACTTTCATGCCGCCTTCCGCCAACACGCGCAAAAACGCGGATTCGTCGTCTCCCCAACCCTGCGAGACTTCCTGCAACGACGTCAGCCCATACGAAGCCGCCTCGTCCAGCGTCTTCTTTAGCGCGAGGTAGCGATCCTCCGCCGAGGGTTCCGGAATATGCTCTGCCACCAACCCCACCGCAGATTCCTTCAACTCCCCCGTAAGTTCGCCGTGCGCGTCGCGCTCAATGCGTCCGTTCACCGGATCCGGCGTATCCCGCGTGACTCCCGCCAGCGCCAGTGCCTTCGAGTTCGCCACACCCATGTGCCCATCGCGTTCCCAAATAAAAACAGGACGGTCCGGCATCACCGCATCCAGATATTTCTTCTCCGGCAACTTTCCCGGAAACGCCGAATATCCCCAGCCTCGCCCCGTAATCCATGCCTTCGCCGGATGAGCCTGGGCATAGCGAACCAACCGCTGCTGCAAATCCGCAACATCGGCAGAGTCCACCAGATCCGCATGATCGCTGGAAGAAAAATGCCAGTGCGCATCATTGAAGCCCGGCACCAGCAAGCGCCCGTGCAAATCCACGATCGCCGTATCAGCAGCAGCCAGCTTACGAATTTCGGCATTCGATCCGACCGCTAAAAGCTTGTCCCCCCGCACAGCCAGCGCTTCCGCCAGCGGATGGGCCTCATCGGCCGTCCAGATATTGCCGTTCACAAAAATCCGGTCGGTATGGTCCGCGGCGAAGGCAGGACTAGGCGCGACCTGTGTCGCCCAAAATAGTGCTGACAGCAGCAGCAAAGGCTTACGCATGATTTCTCCGTTCTTCACGATTGGACACGCCTTGGACAATTTTGGATTTGTCATTCCGAGCACAGCGAGGAATCCCTTTCAAATACCAACAGCCTGTGGCAATTAAGGACTCTTCGCTCCGCGCAGAATGACAAGACTGCACGGAACGCGGCTGCATCAATCAAATTCCCGCTTCGGCGCAGCCTGCTCAAATCCCACCCGCCCCGTAACAATCTCTGCCTCATAATAACTCTCTCCGCGAATCTTAGATCCCGACAACCGCCGCATCATCGCAATCTGCCCCGTATGCGTCAGAGCATCGGCAATCGGCGCCTGCATCAGCTTCTCCGCAGAGACTTGCACCACCGCATCCGACCCCAGGTAATCGTCAAAAGCCTTCAGCGCGCCAAAAAAGCGCTCAATTTCCCTCTCCCAAGCCAGCGGCGCCGAATCGTGCCACTCTCTGCGTCCCTGCGACCTAGCCAGTGCCCAATCAAACAGATCGCCCATGTGCGCCAGAATCCGCGCCGGAGACTTCACATTCTGACCAGCCTCAAACCCAGCAAAGCTCTCGGGCGCGCCGCGCAGAGCCTTCCCCGCGCGATAAGCCAAAGCAGCCACGGCATGACGAAGCAATTGACGTTGAGGATCAGATGACACTGAACCTACTCTTCTGAAGATAATTCTGGGGGCAGGCAGAACAAATCGTGCCGCGCTGCCGCAGCTAGTTTAGGGTACCAAAAGGTTCGCAAGCAAATCCGGAACCTCTGGAGTTCGCCTAGCTTTCACCATGAGCGGGAATCTCTGGCCATGCATTCGAGAAGTGCCGTGATGCGAAGGTTCCTGTCGCATAGATGACGACCGCGCACAAGATTACGGCGACTTTCGGATGCTCGTTTCCTGGCTGTGCCGATCCTTTAGTCCCAATAAGAGAATGAAAAGAGATGCAGCAACGCTGGAAGAATTCAGCTGGAAAAATTCAAAGGAAATGTTCGTTACACCGAATAAACTAGAGGCGCACTTCCACGTCGTGATCGCAGGCTTCGCGGCAGGGTTCGCAATACAGGAGGCCGTCGGCGCAGAGGCGTATGCCTTCCAGCGCATTGCATAGGCAGCAATATTTGACGCAATCGCACTTCTCCTCCGTGGAGTCGCATTGACTGCATATGAATCGACCGTTCAGGGTTGGCATGGTTCAAATCTAACGCCAGCGCGACGCCGGTTCCAAGTGTCTTTCGTAACTGCTGCGTCAGGCCTGCGGTTTTCTTGTCAGGCAAAGCAGGCGAGTTTTCCTCAGGCTTGGATTGACCGCGAAAAAATCCGCGTGATACCGTAAAGGGTTCGCTTTCCCGCAGTGCCAGCCCTGCTTACCGAGGCCGTCTTGTCCGTTCAGGAAGCTAGTGCGTCGACCATTCGCAAGACCGCGCTCAACGCCGTCCATCGCCGGATGGGCGCGAAGATGGTGGACTTTAGCGGCTGGAATATGCCGGTGGAATATCCGTGCAGCGGCGGTTTGGTGGCTGAGCACATGGCGGTGCGCACGGGCGTCGGAATTTTCGACGTGAGCCACATGGGCGACATTCGCCTGGTGGGGCCGCAGGCGTTGGCCGCCGTCCAACACGTCAGCATGAATGACGCTGCGAAGCTCGCAATCGGGCAGGCACAGTACTCCGCGCTGCTCTATCCGCAAGGTACGTTCGTGGATGACGTGATCGTGCACCGGCTGGGGGAAGACGACTATTTGCTGGTGATCAATGCTGGTACTCGCGAGAAGGATTTCGCATGGGTGCGCGACAACACACGCCAGTTCGATTGCAAAGTTACCGACCTTAGTGATGACTACACGCAGATCGCGATTCAGGGGCCGACGGCGCATCTGTTGCTGCAGAAACTGACTGATGCGAATCTGCGTGCGGTGAAGAACTATTGGTTCAGTCACGGTGCGGTCTGTGGGTTGGAGAATGTGCTGATCGGGCGTACCGGGTACACCGGCGAAGATGGCTTCGAGATTTACGTTCCATCGGACGAAGCGACCAGTGCGATGGTTTGGAACAAGGTGCTGGAAGCGGGCAGGGAATTCGGTGCGGTAGCCTGCGGGCTGGGCTCGCGGAACACGCTACGGCTGGAATCGAAGATGCCGCTGTACGGGCATGAGATTTCTGACACCATCAACGTTTGGGAAGCTGGTCTAGACCGCTTTTGCAAGATGGAAAAGCCTGATTTCATTGGTCGCGCGGCCCTGGAACAAGCTAAAGCTGCCGGCTTAGCGAAGACTTTGGTTGGCTTGGAAACGACAGGCCGCGGCATCGCTCGTGACGGCTATAAGATTCTGGATCCAGCGGGCGCGGAGATTGGGTACGTTACCAGTGGTTCTCCCGGGCCGTTCGTGAAAAAGAACATTGCTCTTGCGTATGTTCCGCTGGCGTTCGCGACTCTGGGTACGCCGCTGCAAGTGGAAATCCGGGGCCAGGGCGTTACGGCGCAAGTTATTCCGACTCCGTTCTATAAAAGACCGAAGCACTAGACTTTAATTATCGAGGGGCATATGGCATATCCGGCGGATCGCAAATATACGAAGGAACATGAGTGGGTGATGGCGGATGGCGGTTCTGCCTCGATTGGTATCACGCACTATGCGCAGGAGTCGCTGGGGGACATTGTTTTCGTCGATTTGCCCAAAGTCGGGTCGGAAATTACAGCCGGAAAGATGTTTGGCTCGGTGGAATCGGTGAAGGCTGTCTCGGATTTGTATGCTCCCGCCTCAGGCACCGTCACCGCTGTGAACGACAGCCTTGCAACCACTCCAGAAGCTGTGAACAAAGATGCACACGGCAGTTGGATGCTGAAGATTACGTTGAAAGACGCGGGTGAAGTCAGTGCACTGCTGTCTGCGGCGGATTACGAAAAGTTCGTGGCGGAAGAAGCAGGGAAGTAGTTTTTCGCTTGGATTCACCTGCAAGAAAACGCGGGTTGTGGTTTGTCTCACGAGTGCATGATCCCCCACTTGATTGCATCGGTTTGAACACCGACATCGTCTAAAGTAAGTACATAACCTTATGCGCTATCTTCCTAAGTCACCCACCGACCGCGCCGAGATGTTACGCACGATTGGCGTTGGCTCCATCGACGATCTTTTTGCTCCAATTCCAGCGGAGTACCGCTTGCAGCGCGACCTCAACATTCCGCGCCAGATGGCGGAATCCGAAATTGTGGATTGGTTTCAGCAGCGTGCTCGAGAAAACGGCGAAGGCTACACCACGTTTCTCGGTGCTGGCGCTTACAACCACTATCGGCCCGTGATTATTGATGCCTTAGTCTCGCGCGGCGAATTTCTTACGGCTTACACGCCGTATCAAGCTGAAATTTCGCAAGGTACATTACAGGCGATTTTTGAATTCCAGAGCATGATCTGTGAACTCACCGGCATGGAAGTGGCGAACGCGTCCATGTATGACGGTTCCACGGCTGCCGCCGAAGCGATCATGATGGCCGTGCGTGTTACGGGGCGCAGTTCGGCGGTGGTAGCGCGGAGCGTGCATCCGGAATATCAGCAAGTCATCAAGACCTACGCCACACATCAAGGTTTGCCTCTGAGTACGGTGAATTTTGCCGAGAATGGCCGCGTCGATAGGGCTGCATTGGAACATTCCATTACCAGTGACACAGCTTGCGTGCTGATTCAATCCCCGAATTTCTTTGGCACCATCGAAGATGTTTCCGCCATTGCGGACCTGGTTCACAGCAAAGGTGCTCTGCTGATTGTTTCAATTGCGGAAGCCATTTCGCTGGGGATTGTGAAGCCTCCCAGTGATGCCGACATTGTGGCGATGGAAGCGCAGTCCTTTGGTGTGCCTCTTGGCTTCGGCGGCCCTTATTGCGGAGTGCTGGCGACACGCGACAAATTTGTTCGCCAACTGCCCGGGCGCCTTGCGGGACAGACGACCGACAAGCAGGGCAATCGCGGCTTTGTGCTGACGCTAGCTACGCGCGAACAGCATATTCGTCGCGAGAAGGCGACGTCCAACATCTGTACCAACCAGGCATTGGTGGCGCTGATGGCAAATATCTTTATGACGGTTTACGGGCGTGTTGGGCTGCGAGAACTCGCTAAACAGAACCTGGCCAAGGCTGCCTATGCCGCGGATCATTTTAGTAAGGAAGCGAAGGTGCTGTTTGCGGGCGCGCCACGGTTTCATGAATTCGTGGTGCAAACGACGGAAGATCCCAGCGTGCTCAACAGCCGTTTGTTGGGACATAAGATTGTGGGCGGCTTTCCGTTGAAGCGGTTCTATCCGGAACTGGGCAATGCCGCACTATGGTGCTGCACGGAACTCACGTCGCGGAGTGCGATTGATACGGTATGCGGGCTGCTCTCTGAGTATGAGGAATCTGCGAAAACGAACGAGCCCCGCATGCAGGAGGTGGCGCAGTGAGCATTACAAAAGCAACTCGCCACATCAGCCAGAACGAAGGATTGATTTTTGAGAAGTCGTCTCCGGGGAAGGCCGCTTGGAAGCTGCCGCCGCTGGACGTTCCAGAAGTGGATGCAGAAAAGCTTTTGGGGTCTTCCGTCAGAAACGATTTGGGCGAGATGCCGGAAGTGAGCGAGATCGAAATTATCCGCCATTTTACGCGGCTCTCGACTTGGAATTACGCCATTGACCTCGGCATGTACCCGTTGGGCTCCTGCACCATGAAGTACAACCCGCGCGTGAATGAGGTTGTGGTGCGGCTGGATCGGTTAGCCAACGCGCATCCGTATGCGCCGGAAAAAATTTCCCAGGGTGCACTGCGAATTTTGCGGGTGCTGAGCGATGCGCTGATCGAAATCACCGGCATGGATGCGATTACGCTGCAGCCTGCGGCTGGTGCTCAGGGTGAAATGACGGGGCTGTTGATGGTCCGCGCGTATCACGAATCCAAAGGCAATGCCCGCAAGAAGATTCTCATTCCGGATTCCGCTCATGGAACAAATCCTGCGACAGCGGCCATGGTCGATTATGCCGTGGAGAATCTGAAGTCGAACGAGCAAGGGATGGTGGACCCGGCGGCCTTAGCCGCGCAGATGAATGATGACGTGGCTGCGCTGATGTTGACCAATCCGAACACGCTCGGCGTGTTTGAGCACGAAATCGCCAAGATCGCGGATATTCTGCATGCCAAAGGCGGACTGCTTTACATGGACGGCGCGAACATGAACGCGTTGGTTGGCAAGGCGCGTCCCGGGGATTTCGGCGTCGATGTGATGCACTTGAATCTGCATAAGACGTTTTCTACGCCGCATGGAGGTGGGGGCCCGGGCTCGGGTCCGGTGGCCTGCAAGCAGATTCTTGAGCCGTTCTTGCCGTCGCCAGTCGTCATTACGAAGCCCGATGGCACGCTTGGTTTCGAATATGATCGTCCACAGTCGGTTGGACGCGTGCGTGCGTTCTACGGAAACTTTGGCATGTTCGTGCGGGCGCTGGCTTACATCATGGCCAACGGCCCGGATGGGTTGCGCCAGACCACGGAAGATGCCGTGCTCAACGCCAACTACATTCGCAAAGAACTGACCGGCACGTTTGATTTGCCCTACTCCACGCCTTCGATGCACGAAGTTGTTTTCAGCGACAAGTTGCAAGGCAAGAACGGCATCAAGACGATGGACCTAGCCAAGCGACTGATCGATTACGGCTTCCACCCTTATACGACTGCGTTTCCACTGATCGTGCCGGGCGCGCTGATGATTGAGCCGACGGAGAGCGAATCCAAGGAAGAGTTAGATCTGTTTGTGGAAGCGATGAAGTCGATTGCGCGGGAAGCGGAGAATGAGCCGCAGACGATTTTGGATGCTCCACACAATACGCGGATCTCGCGGCTGGACGAGACAGCGGCGGCGCGGAAACCTGTGCTGAGATGGAAGCGCCCGAGCTGAAGCTGCCGAAAACTCTCCGCTGATCTTTGTCATTCTGAGCGCAGCGAAGAATCCCTTTTGAAGACCAACAGTCTTGATGGCGACAGGGATTCTTCGCTACGCTCAGAATGACAAGCTAATATCCTAGTTCGATTAACCTCTCAGTCCGAATTACTTCTCCGAGATTTCCGCCGCAGCGCGCGTCTTCTCCCAATCCAGATAGATGTGGCAGCCCTTGCCCATCTCATGGAAGCTGATGGTGAAGTTTTCCACCGCGGCCGGTAACGCGCTGACTTCCATCTCCGCGTGCAGCAAATCTTGCTTGGCATCGTAATCCGTGCCCCATTGGCCGGTCTGCTTGTTAATCATGAGTGTCCAGCTTTTTTCGTTGGGAGTCGTGTACAGCGTGTACTTGCCGGCGGGGACATCTTTCCCGCCAATTGTCAGATTCGCGGTAGTCACGAACGTCGTTGCGTCGTTCGCGCCGGTGCGCCATTCTTTTCCGAACGGAACGAGTCCGCCATAAATCTTGCGTCCTTTTGCGCGCGGGCTGGAGTAATCGACTGTGATGGTCTTGCCGTCGGCAAACTTACATTGCGCCGAAGCGGGCGGACTGGGGCGCTTGCTCTTGTCGTCTTGCGCGAAGGAAAGGCTGCTGGCGGTCAATGCGAGTGCGAGCGTAAGGGAGGTAAAGATGAAACGTTTCATGAAAAAATCTCCTTGAAAGTCTGTGCAGCGAAGTCTGAGCGGCTAGTTTCTGCGACCTGGGAGTTCGGACAACAGGCCGCAATTCACTAGACGAAACATCAGAGAGAAGGTTACCACGGCAGGGCGAACATTTTCCTGCTCGGCAAGGCGTTTTGATCCGCGCGTTTACAATCGAAGCATGTCCGTTTACGACGAAAAGCGAGAAGAACTAGAGCGTCACGAGTTCATGATGGGCGTTCCTCGCGGCCGCCTTGCTGTGACGCTGGATGCCATCACAGACGCCATGGCCTTAGTCGGCCAGCACGGAGTTTATTGTCAAAGCCAGCGGCAGTTGGGCATGCCCGCGATGGATATTCAAGTTGTGATGAAGAGCTTGAAGGATGCTAAGGAATTGATTCAGGGCGTGATGGAGGAACTGAAAGCTAATGCCTAACACTGGATTCCTAACGGCTCTGGTTGCGGTGCATTACCTTAGCTAGGAGGCGTTCGATCTCCACAACGTCTTTTTGATTGAGCTCGTCGCATGCTTTGTGGCTAGAGGCAGTCTTGGCTTCTTGCGGCTTTTCCTTGAGCGGACTTGATCCACAATTAGCTAAATGCAGGTAGTCGAGCGCTGTCCGATTCATCCTGTCCTGGAATGTGGGATCCGCGCCCGCATCGAGTGCCGTCCTTACTTCGTCGGAGTCTCCATCGGCGGCGAGGATCATCAGAGTTGTGGTACCGGCTCCGTTTTGTGCGTTGATGTTGGCTCCAGCGCGCAGCAGGCTATCGTAAAGCCCCCCTCGTGTCGCGGAGACCATGAGAGGCGAGTTTCCAAGGAGCGAGGATTGGTTTGCGTTGGCACCTTTTGCAAGTAAAGCCTCGATGGAATCTTCATTATTGCTGGCCGCCGCATACATAAGCGCCGTCCACCCGTCGGAGTCAACATCAAGGACACTTGCTCCAGACCGGAGCAATCGCTTAATTCGTGCTAAGTCCCGCTTAGTAGCGGCACTCATCAGGGATGTAGTTCCAAGCTTGTGCACAGTTTCGTAACATTGGGTGTAAGCGAGTTCCACGAATTCGCGGCCATCGGGTATGCGACTGGCCTTCGCTGGTTCAGTTGGACAAACAAGCGTCAAAACCGCGTCGGAAATGAGCACAGGAATTGCCCCGACCGTAACGTGATGGAAAGAATTGAAGACGGTAGGTGGAGGCGAGGAATCCGGATAGTGTGGCGCAGAATCCACCAATTCGTAATCAAAAGTTGTGGCAAGATGCACATCATCCAGAGACTCCCGTTTCGGCATTTGGAATCGCCACGTCCAGACTGCGGCCTCTGCCGAGGGCGCCAGCATGGGGTGACCGGAAATGGTTGTCACTGACACAGGTTCGCCGTTTTGGTTTACCACGAACTCGAGCTTGACTTGCCCTTGAATTCGGGCTTGCCGCGCGAGCGGAGGATAGGTAGGCTGGCCGGACGTTTTCAGGATTGGTTCGGGTTGCGTCTGCGCTGCGGCGACACTTGTAAGCGCGACAATAATGCATAGAACCCATTGCTTCAGCATCGTCTGCGCACCCGCACGGGCGAGGATGCCCGCGCCTTCATTCTCTATCTTGCTTTTGGATTATCCGTGCCTTCAGTGTCTTTGTCGTGAATGTGGTGAATCGGGATTCTACACAATCCCATACTTACCTGTTTCAATCAGTCTCTGTGCCACCAGTTGGCGCAAAGCAATGGTGTTGAATGGCTCGAACTTTGCCAAACGCCGGACGATGGCGAGTTGCGTGCGCAACATGTCCCCTTCAGCGACTGCGGCGGTAACTTTCTTGGCGGCGGCTTCGATCTTTTCCATGCCTTGGGTCAGATAGATTTGCGTCATCGCGATGGGAAGCTTGGCCGCGGTCTCGCCGTGAGTCGCTACCAGTTTTTGTGTGCGAAGCAAGCACGATTCCATCGCGTAGGCTTCGATGATCATATCGGCGAGGGCGCCGACGATTTCCTGCTGATCGACGAGCGCCTGCATGTATTTCTGCGACGCGGCACCCGCAATGAGCAGGCCAAGTTTTTTCGCATTCGCAACAATCGCGCGTTCGGCGGCTAACGGGCTTTCTGCTTCTTCGCTCATGCTTGGGCCTGACATCACTTCGTCCATCACGCGCTTGATGGCTGGGAGTAAAGCTAGCTGACCACTTAGCGCGCGCTTCAGAACGAAGCCTGTAATGATCAGGCGGTTAATTTCGTTGGTGCCTTCGAAGATGCGGTTGATGCGGGCATCGCGGTAGGCGCGCTCGGCGGGATACTCTTCGACGAAGCCGTATCCGGCATAGACTTGCACGAATTCGTCAACCACATAGTCGAGCATTTCGGACGCCCACACTTTTACGATGGAACATTCGACGGCGTATTCCTCTATACCTTTGCGGGCTTGCGTCATGGCATCGGCGGCGGATTTGTCGATTTCGGAGAGCACGCTATCCATCATGCCGACGGTGCGGTAGACGATCGACTCGCCGACGTAGATGCCGACGGCTTGGTTGGCGAGTTTTTCGCGGATCAAACCGAAATCAGAGATCGGCTTCTCGAAAGCCCTGCGCTGCTTGGCATAGGCGATGGTCTGATCGACGGCATTGCGCGCGCCTCCGACGGCGCTGGCGCCAAGCTTGAAGCGGCCAACGTTCAGGATGTTGAAAGCGATGATGTGGCCTCGGCCGATTTCTCCGAGTACATTTTCGACCGGAACCTGGCAATCGTTGAGGACGAGTGGGCAGGTAGACGATCCTCGGATGCCGAGCTTGTGTTCTTCTTTACCAACTGACAAGCCGGGAAAGTTTTTCTCGACCAGGAATGCGGTGAATTTTTCGCCATCAATCTTGGCAAAAACGGTGAACAGGTCGGCGAAGGCAGCGTTGGTAATCCACATTTTTTCGCCGTTGAGAAGGTAGTGTTTCCCATCGGGCGAGAGCTGGGCGCGAGCGCGGCAGTTGAGCGCATCGGAGCCCGACGTAGCTTCCGACAGAGCATAGGCGCCGACGATCTCTCCGGCGGCAATCTTCGGCAGGTATTTCTGTTTTTGCTGTTCGTTGCCGAAGAAGACAAGGGGTAGTGTTCCAATTCCGGTATGCGCGCCCCATGTGGTAGCAAATCCGGCATATTTGGCGATGCGGTCGGCGATCAGGCAGGACGTGACCTTATCCATCTCCAGGCCGCCGTAGGCTTCCGGGATGTCGACTGTCGATAGCCCAAGCTCGGCGGCCTTCTTGAGCAGATCACGAGAGATGGAGTAATCCTTGTGTTCCATCTTCTCCGCATTGGGAACGATTTCGTTGTTACAGAAATCGTCGGCCGTCTGCGCGATCAAGCGATGCTGCTCGGAAAAATCTTCTGGCGTGAAGATTTCGTCCGGACGGCGGTCTTCTATCAAAAAGCTGCAGCCTGGGATACGGGTTTTAGGAGGTACGGTGGTCGCCAAGTTACACCTCTTAAGAAAGATTTTCGAAGATTCCTGCTGCGCCCATGCCACCGCCGACGCACATAGTGACCATGCCATAGCGGGCTTTACGGCGTTGGAGTTCGCGTATGAGTGTGGCGGTGAGTTTGGCGCCGGTGCATCCCAGAGGGTGGCCAAGAGCGACCGCGCCTCCGTTGGGATTGACGCGTTCAGGATCGAGGCCAGCCTCTTTGATTACCGCTAAAGACTGCGCGGCGAACGCTTCATTAAGTTCGAAGACGGCAATGTCTTGTAGCTTGAGCCCCGCGAGTTTGAGAGCTTTCGGGATGGCGAATACCGGGCCCAATCCCATTTCTTCAGGCTTGTATCCGGCGGTAGCGAAGGCGACGTAACGCGCTAACGGCGTGATTTCAAGCTGCCTCGCGCGATCGGCGGACATCACGACAGCAGCTGCCGCTCCATCGGACATTTGAGAGGAATTGCCAGCCGTGACCGTGCCTTTCACGTGGAATGCCGGGCGCAGCGCTGCCAAAGCTTCTAGCGTGGTGTCGGTCCGAGGGCCTTCGTCGACTTTGAAAACTACTTTCACCCGCTTCGGTTTTGAGCCGTTCGGTGTTGTAAAGCTGACAGGCACGGAAACCGTTTCCTCTTCGAACTTTCCAGCGGCGATGGCAGCGAGCGCTTTCTGGTGGCTACGCAGAGAGAAGGTATCGGCCTCTTCGCGCGTGATGTTGAAACGCTGTGCCAGACGCTCGGCAGTCAATCCCATGGAGAGATACGCGCCGGGATTGTTGTCGACCAGCCAAGGATTGGGCGCGACTTTGTGGCCGCCCATGGGAATCATGGTCATGGATTCCGTGCCGCCCGCGACGATCACTTCCGCTCCGCCCGCCATGATGCGCTCGGCAGCCATTGCAATGGACTGCAGGCCAGACGAGCAGAAGCGATTAATGGTCATCGCAGAAATTTCAATGGGTAATCCAGCGCGCAGGGAAGCGATACGGGCCACGTTCATACCCTGTTCCGCTTCTGGCATAGCGCAGCCCAGGATAATGTCTTCAATTTCGCGCGGATCGAGTTGTGGCACGCGTTCGAGCGCCCCCTGGATGGCGATGGCAGCCAACTCGTCAGGACGCGTGGCACGGAGCGTGCCTTTGTAGGCGCGTCCAACGGGAGTGCGAACGGAGGATACAAGAACGACTTCGCGCATGGAGACTCCTGCTTGTTAGCCTAAACCTAAAACCTAAATGACGGCGGATACTGGGTTCGCGGAGCAGGCGCGAAGCTTTTTTATCTCAACCGGCCTCAGTTTCTCAATGTCTTTCCGGTCTTGAGCGTGAACTGAATCCGCTCTTGTGTCTTTTTTTCTCCGCAGAGGGACTTGAAGGCTTCTCGTTCCAAATCCAGCAAGTATTGCTCGCTAACCGGCGTGCCCGGAGTAATGTTGCCGCCGCAAAGGACTTCAGCGATCTTCGTGCCGAGCTTAGCTTCGTGCTCCGTGATGAACTCGCCTTGTCGCATGAAGTAAACGCCCATCTTCAGTGTTGCAAGCATATTGTCGCCGGGGGCGGGGATGTCGGTTCGTTGGACGGGAGCCTGATAGCCCGCTCGGACGAGTTCTTGAGCGCGGGCTTTGGCGTCGGCCAAGACGCGTTCACGGTTCATCGTAATGCCGTCGGAATTCGACAGGAAACCCAGTCCGCGCGCTTCGGAGGCGGAGGTCGCTATTTTGGCCGTCGCGATAGTTTCGAAGGTCTTCTTCATAGTTTCGACAAGCTCGACCGTCTCGCCGCTTTCGTTCTTGGAGCCCTTGGGTCGGATCGATGCGGCGCTGTCCACCGCGCGCAGCAGCATTTCCTTGCAGCCACCCCCACCGGGGAGCAGGCCGACTCCGACTTCGACCAATCCCATGTAAAGTTCGGCGTTGGGCTGGCGCGCGGCGGCGTGCAGGGAGAGTTCGCAGCCTCCTCCAAGCGTCAGGCCGAACGGCGCCGCCACAACCGGTTTTGACGAAAACTTAATCGCCTGCGTCATGCCCTGAAATTGGCGGATCGCAAGGTCGACTTCGTCCCACTCGCCTTCCTGAATCGACATGAGCAGCATCATCAAGTTCGCGCCGACGGAGAAATTGGTCGCGTCGTTGGTGATCACGAAGCCATCGAAACTGTCGCCTGCGCTGTGGGGTTTCAGCGTTTGCGTGATCAGACCAATGATGTCGCCGCCGATAGAGTTCATCTTGGAATGGAACTCAATGCAGGCAATGCCATCGCCAAGATCGACCAACGACGCTCCAGCATTCTTCTTGACCACGCCGCGAGATTTCTTCGCCACGGCGACGGACCAGACTCCCGCGGAAACCTCGACAGGTTTGTAAGCGGCGGAACTCAGATCGAAGTACGCTCGGACGGATGCAGCTTTCGTGTCGTCGGCATACCAGGATGTCTTGCCAGCGGCGAGTAGTTTCTCGACATTGGCGGCAACTGGCTTTCCCTCAGCTTTCATGCGAGCGACGGAAGCGTCCACTCCCGCGGCGTCCCATAATTTGAACGGGCCGAGCTCCCAGTTGAAGCCCATCTCCATGGCGCGGTCGATCTCGACAACGGTGTCGGAGATTTCTGGAACGCGATTCGCGGAGTAAGTCCAAAGTTCGGAGAGTGCCTGCCATAAGAACTGTCCGGCGCGGTCGGGCTTGGCGCCGCTGCCATCCAGACCCAGCAGCGTCTTTACCCGCGCACCGGTGTCTTCGATGTTCTTCGCCATGTCGAGAGCAGGAAACTTCGGCTTGGCCTGAACGTGATATTCGAGAGTCTTCCAGTCGATAGTCTGGCGTTCGTCCTCTTTGCCGTCGCCGCCTTTGACCTTCTTGTAGAAGCCAGCTTTCGTTTTGTCGCCCAGCCATTTGCGATCCAGCATTTGCTGGAAGAAGCCCGGGAGATGCAAATCGCTGCGTTCGTCGTGAACATTCTGCGCCATGTTGCTAACCACGTGGCCGACGATATCGAGACCGACCATATCGGTCAGACGAAACGTCGCGGACTTCGGCCAGCCTACGGCTTGTCCGGTGAGCGCGTCGACTTCTTCGATCGTCAGATCCATCGCCTGCATAATGCGCATCACGTTCAGCATGGAAAAAATTCCGATGCGATTACCGATAAAATTTGGCGTGTCTTTGGCGCAGACAATACCTTTGCCCAAGCGCGTGTCGCAAAAATGCGCAATGGTGTCGAGGGCGGCGGGGTCTGTTTCTGGAGTTGGGATTAATTCCAGCAAGCGCATGTAGCGCGGCGGATTAAAAAAATGCGTGCCAAACCAATTACGGCGGAAGTCGTCGTGAAAGCCTTCCGCAATCTTGGTAACAGGGAGGCCGCTCGTGTTGGTGGTAATGATTGTTCCCGGTCGACGCAGAGCCTCCACTTTACGCAGTAGGGCGCGCTTGAGGTCGAGATTTTCGACCACCGCCTCGATGATCCAATCCGCTTCCGCAACTTTGCCCAGATCGTCGTCGAAATTGCCGACCGTCACAAGATTAGCCAGCGAAGCTTCAAAGAAAGCGGCAGGCTTGGATTTCCGTGCAGCGTCGAGTCCGGCTGCGGCGACCTGGCGACGCGACTTCGCGTCGGGAGTCGCGTTGGGCGGAACCATATCAAGCAAGAACGTAGCGATGCCAGCGTTCGCAAGATGTGCTGCAATACGGCTGCCCATGGTTCCAGCGCCTAAGACTGCAACTTTCTGGATTAGCTTCATGCGGTTCTCTTCCTTTTACTTCGGCAGCGTATCGACTGCCCAGTCGTTCTTGCCAGGGTTGGCGACTACGATCTTGGTGAATTTTCTGTGAACTTGTTTCGATTCCACGTCCGTCTGCAGAAGGACTACAGGGAACTCGTATCGGCTATTTCCGAGCGGGCGGCCGCGCACAATTTCAAAGGCTCGCTGAGAAGCGCCGCTAAAGAGAGTGTCGATGCCCGCTTCGGAGCTCTTGTGTTTGGCACGGTCCGTGAGTAGCGACAGCCCAGCTTCCTGGTCGTTGCTTTGCCAAGCAGCCAAGAAGCGGTTGGCTGTGGCGAGTGCAGCAATGTAGTTCGCATCAACCGCACGTGCCTGTGACTTGTGCTTCGTTGCCCAAGAGAGTGGGGAGCACGTGAGCGCGATTGCAATCGCAAGGCACAGAACTGTGCGAGACTTCCTTGGTGATATGCAAGATGCGGAGATGCCCATGATTTAATTTAGTTCTATTATGAGATCAGTTTAGCCAGAATAAACGCCGCGCCCGCTGCAAGTCCGCCAATCACGACTGTCTGCACCGCGCCTCGCATTGGCGAAGTCCCTGTGAAGCGCCCTTTAATGAATCCAAAGATACCGAGTGCGGCAAGAGTAACGATGGCGGAAAGTATCAGGCCCTTCGTCGCGGTGTTGACGATCATGTAAGGCGTGAGCGGGATGAACCCTCCGGCGACGTACGCGAGCGCGATGGTCGCCGCGCTCGTTACGGCGCGCTTGGGGTCGGGTTCTTCCAAGCCCAGCTCGAACTTCATCATGAAGTCCACCCAGGCTTTTGGGTCGCGAGCCAAGCCCTCGACCACGTGCGACGCTTCCTGCTCGGTTACAGCATAGGACTGAAAGATCCGGCTGATTTCCGCTTTTTCTTCTTCTGGAATTTCAATAACTTCACGCTCCTCGCGCGAACGTTCTTGCACGTAGTGTTCAGCGTCGCCACGGGCAGCCATGTATCCGCCGAGGCCCATAGCGATGGACCCAGCTGCAATTTCGGCGAGGCCGCCGATTATGATCAAGTGATTCGGACTGACGGTGCTGAAAAGTGGGTTCGAACTGACAGCGCCTGAAAGTCCCGCGGCCAACGCAAAGGGGACGGTCAGTCCGTCGGCCATGCCGATCACCACGTCGCGCACGAAATTGCCGGATGTAAAGTGCTGCTCGGAATGGATACCACGGGGCATTGGGAATCTCCTTCGGTTCAACTTTTCGTCCTAAACTTAGGACTTCTGAGTAATTGCGTTGCGAAAGCTTTCGTACTAAACCTCCGAAAGTGCTTCCAAATATTTCTGCGCTCGCCGAACTACCTGGCGCTCTCCTCCGTACGCTAACTTCTTCGGCGCTTCCTCAAGCGGCAGCCAAAGGGCTTGACGAACTTCCACGCGCATTGCGTCAGAGACATCGTCGATGCGGCCTGCTTCGTAGCGCATCAGGTAGAAGCTGACGATCTTGAAAACGCGAGCGCCGTCTCCCCAGTTTCTGACGTAGGAGTACTTACTGTCCACGAGTTTGGCGAGGTGCCGCGCGGTGATTCCTGTCTCTTCTCGAACCTCGCGCAGAGCCGCTTCCAACGGTGTTTCACCGGGATCGACGGTGCCCTTCGGGAGACAAAGTGTCACTTTCCGCATACGCTTTTTGTTAGTTTGCGGGGCGGAATCCTCCTTGAAATGTGGCTCAATAACCGCCACACACCAGATTCCGGCCTTACGCCGGATCACTACGCCACCCGCGGAGAACTCACGCACCATCTTCCCAAGTTAGCAGCGATTAAGGAGTTCGTCATCTTTGGGGAATTGGACCTGGCGGTCGGATGGGCGGGAGTCACCTCTCAGCTTTGCGATCGTCACGTCCGGCCATGTCTTCTTGGCATAGAAGGTGCAAGAAGTTTACGAAGCGAAGCTCGGTTCATCGGGGAGGTCCATCCGGTGGAGAGACTACGGCGCGTAGCGCGCCCGGTTCGAGCCTTCGGCAGGGAATTGGCTCGCGGACCCGGAATCCGGGTTGCGGGCATCGGTGTACCTGAAACGCCCAGGCCTCGCCCTCGGCGGCGGGTTTGCGCGTGGAATCGCGCACATTTGCGTGCTCAAGGTGCTGAAAGAGGCGCGGATTCCGGTGCAATGCATTGCTGGCACGAACGGCGCGTTATTGGCGCGGCCTACTGTAGCGGGCTTTCAATCGCGGAAATGGAAGAGATTGCGTCTCGCATCCGCTCGCGGCATCTGGCGCGATGGACCGTCTCCAAGCTTGGGCTGGCCAGCAACGAGCGCATGGGCGGTTTACTCCACAAGATTCTGAAACACAAATCCTTTGATGGCCTGAAGATTCCTTTGGCGGTGACGGCCACGGATTGCGCAACTGGCGAGGGTGTCGTCTTCCGCGCGGGATTGCCCTCGGCTTCTCTGACGCGGTGCGCGCGGGCTGCGCTTACCCAGGAATGTTTCAGCCTGTCGCGATTAACGGGCGTCATTTTGTGGACGGAATGTTGGTGCCTTCGGCGCCGGTGCGAGCCATGGGCGTGAGTCATGTGTTAGCGATTCATTTGAGGACCGGTGCGCAATCGACGGGGCCGCAAACGATGTTCGACGTGATTGGACGCAGCTTCAACTTCGCTCTTGATCGAAGTGCGGGAACCTGGAAGGCTGCCAGCGATTTGGTCGTCGAACCGGACATGACCGACTTCGCCTACGACGACTTCGTCCGCGCTGGCGAAATGATTCGCGTTGTCGAGTTGGCAATGCGGCAAGCGCTCCCGCAGGTGAAAGCGTGATTCGCGGCGGAGAAATCCGTCGCGCGGCCGCTTGCAAGCGTGCAGTTAGCACTAGCGGAACCACTGCTCTAGCGAGTTTTGGAAGAATTAGATCGTGTGGCGACGGAGTTTGCTCCGTCGGGGTTAGGCTCCAGCCTCATCTTCGGTCTTTCCAGTACCTCGGGCGTCGATGGCCGTGAGCCACGGCCCAAACAAGTAGATGAGAGGAAAAATCCCGGTACACGATGCTGAACGGAAACTGATGAAGGGCATACTTTCTGCAGTCGCGGAAATACACTGGCCAACGGTCGGGAGCCTCACGAATTCGCGCAACTGCTTGTTCGAAAATAGTTTCGAAGTTAGAAGCTGCAACCATGCTGCGATCCCGATACCAGATGAGTGCAGTCAAGTATATTCAGCTCGTTCCTTATCCGGCAAAGCCAGCACTTTCTTCAGCAATTCCTGAGCTTCTTGCAGCATTAGCGAATTATACCTCGCATCGATCCACGTTCAACCCATACTGCGGAGCCCTTTGGATTCATTAGGCCGTGCCACGTTCCACAACCAGCGTTTCTTCCAAGATGCGCTTCCAAGCGCGCTCGACATGGCGTTCGGTCGTATTGGTCTGGCCCACACAGAAGCGCAGCGTGAATTTTCCATCCAGTTTCGTGTGCGTCAGGTAAAGGTCGCCGCTGCGGTTCAGGCGGTCCATCAAAGCCTGATTCACCACGTCGCCTCCCCGGTGCCGGAAGCACACTAGATTCAGCGGCACGGGTGCGGCGAGTTCGAAGCGCGGATCGATCCGTATCCATCCAGTCAGCTTGTGTGCCAGCCGCACATGTTCCCGAACGTGGTGCTGCAAGCCCTCGATGCCGTAGTGTCGAATCACGAACCACAGCTTCAATGCGCGGAAGCGGCGTCCCAATTGGATATGCCAGTCGCGATAGTCGAACACCGCGCCGGATTCGGTGGCTTGGTTCTTCAAATATTCAGGCAGGACGCTGAGCGTCTGGATTAGGGTTTTGCGGTCGGCAACGTAAAAAGCATCGCAGTCGAAATTCGTGAACATCCACTTGTGCGGATCGAAACAGTAGCTGTCGGCGTACGCAAGGCCGTTCTGAATCCAGCGGAACTCAGGGCAGAGAGCCGCAGTGCCGGACATTGCGGCATCCACATGAAACCACAGCCCGTACTGCTGACAAA
Organism: Acidobacteriaceae bacterium; assembly: GCA_025352065.1. GTDB lineage: Bacteria > Acidobacteriota > Terriglobia > Terriglobales > Acidobacteriaceae > JANXUC01. Next base: position 33,079 of record JANXUC010000046.1, read on the forward strand.
TAGTGCCAATAGCGTCGAGTGGGTCCATCGCAGTGGAAGAGGTTGTTCCAGTCGTGGCACACACGAAAAACGGAATCAAACCGGCGCGCTTATCTTCCTCAATACGTTGAGCCAGCTCGTCGGGCTTCATAGCGAAGTTCTCATCCACAGAGATAAGCCGCAGGTTGCCGCGACCGAGACCCGCAATCATGATCGCTTTTTCAATCGAAGAGTGCGCTTGGGTGGAGGTGTAGCCCACCAGCTTGCCGTCGCATCCGCTTTGGTTGCTGGCGAAGTTGGTGGCACGTTCCCGGGCTGCGAGAACGGCGGTTAGCGAAGCCGTCGAAGCAGTGTCCTGGATGACGCCGCCCCCTGCGCTGGTCGAAAGAAACTTTTCCGGCAGGCCCAGCATTCCAGCCAGCCAGTCCAATATATGTGTTTCAACTTCAGTACAGGCCGGGCTGGTCGCCCAAAGCATGCCTTGGACACCAAGTCCGGAGGAAACCAAATCGCCCAAAATCGCAGGCGCGGAGGCGTTGGCAGGGAAGTATGCGAAAAAGTTTGGCGATTGCCAATGCGTGATGCCCGGGAAGAGCTTGGCTACATCACCGAGAATCGCGTCGAAGGGTTCTCCTTGTTGCGGAGGCTCTGCTGGCAAGAGTGCGCGAATCTCCCCCGGTTTTGCCTGCGAGAGAACAGGGAATGTCTCAACCCGCTGCTGATAGTCGGCGATCCAGTCGATGACGACATGGCCGTGCCGTCGAAATTCTTCCGGACTCATGTGAAAAGTCTTTGGTTCAGGCAACATGCCTCCTCGTCGAAGTGCTCTTTAAGCTTGTCATTCCGAGCGCCAGCGAGGAGTCCCTTTCGCCGCGAGGGTGCTCGCAAGGTAGGGTTGCTGGACTCAGTATGACAACTGCTCATGATAGACGCCCGAAAAACACACGCGTCCAATACTCGAAAGCTACTTGACCATCGGTATGGCAGCGACGGAAAAGCTCGTCCAGTTCGTGTCTCAGGGGCTCGTAATTGGCATCGCCCGGCTGCGGCGTGTAAGAAGACGAGAACACGCGGCCTTCGAGTGCCGGTAAATCAAATGTCTGGCGCATCGGGAAAGTGGCAACCTCATAAGACGAGGGCGTAAAGAATTCCCCGATGATCTCAGTCGTGCGCTCGTGGCGGACTTCCGCGTAGTCGGTTCCATATTGCAGGAGCAGCTTCTCGTAGGCGACGAGGAAGGGCGTACTGTGCGTGATGCGCTCATTCCACAGCAACACAACCCAGCCGCCAGGCTTCAAGATGCGTTGAAACTCCCGGCGCGCTCCCATGCGGTCAAACCAATGCGCAGCTTGCGCAGCAGTCACAAAATCGACGCTGTGATCTGTGAGTGTCGTGGCTTCTGCAGTGCCTTGGATGGCGCGCAAGCGAGGAAAGTTTGCCAGAAATGTTTCCCCAACCTGCCGCATTTCCGCGTTGGGCTCGATGCCAGCCACGGAATTACCGTTTTCCAGCAGCAACCGTGTGAACAGTCCTGTTCCAAATCCGACATCCGCAATATGCGCGGATGGAGTCAAACCGCATTTGTCACGCAGCAAATCCAATATCTCAGAAGGGTAGCCGGGGCGGTAACGTACGTAGTTGTCAACGCGGCTGGAGAATCGCGTGGTGGCATCCGATGCGGGCATGTAACTAGTTTAGTGCGAAGCGAGCGAATCCGCGACCGTTGAAAGAGTACAATCAGCATTTTTAGGGCTCGTGATCATAGGGTTGCGAGGCGATTGCGAGAGGACGTATGAATCTGTTGTCGGTGGGGGAACTGGCTCCCGATTTCGAATTGCCCGCGCTGATCGGCGGCGTCAAGCGCAGGTTTCGCTTGAGCAGCCAGCGCGGGAAGAAAAATGTCTTGCTTGCGTTCCATCCTTCGAACTGGTCGGAAGCGTCGCGAACACAATTCACGGCGTATCAGGCGGAGGCCGAGAAGCTGCGCACTCGGAAGACGGTTGCGGTCTCTGTTGGTGTCGATTCCATCGTGAACACCACGGCGTGGGAACGTGAAATCGGACCGCTGGACTTTCCCATGTGCTCCGATTTTTGGCCGCACGGGGAAGTTTGCAGTCTATTCGGGGTCTTGCGTCAAGAGGAGCCTTCACGCGGGGCAAGTGATCGCGCAATTTACGTGGTCGACCAGCATGGGAAAATTGTCTTCGGCGAAAGCTATGGGCTGGAAGATGTGCCGAATCTGGATGCGACGCTCGATTTCCTGAGCGGCCTTTCGTGAAACGTCGTCCGTGACTTACCTGTGAAATCTGTTTACCGCGTTCGGGCATCAGCAAGAGAAATCATCCAAAATGAAAACACCTTCAACTTCAATCTCGACAATATCTGCGTTGCTTTTACTCTGTCTGTTTCCTCAACCCGGAATAGGCGCCGAAAAGAAAGCCATCCCCGGCCCCGCGGATTTGCTTGGCTTTCGCGATGCCGCAGCGGAGAGAAAGATCGAAGCAAAATTTCTCTCTGTGCCCGATCCGGCGCTGGCGGAACTCCATCTGCGTACTTTGACGCAGGCTCCGCATATGGCTGGCACGGTCGAAGACAAGGCAACCGCCGACTATGTCGCAAAGAAGTTCCGCGAAGCTGGGCTGGAAACCGAAATCGTCGAATACCGCGTGTGGATGAACTATCCACTCGAAGTCAGCGTGGATGTGACGGCTCCCGCCAACGTCACGATGCATGGTCCAACTCCGGAACACGTATCGGTGGATTCTTTTCAGGACGATCCGCGCGTGAGTATCGCGTTCAACGGCATGTCGCCGTCCGGCGATGCCGAGGCCGAAGTGGTCTATGCCAACTACGGTGCGCCGGAAGACTACGAACGTCTGGAGCAGTTGAAGGTCGACGTGCGCGGCAAGATCATTCTGGCGCGCTATGGCAAGAACTTTCGCGGAGTGAAGGCTCTGGTGGCCCAGGAGCGCGGCGCGGCCGGGCTTATCATCTATTCCGATCCAGTCGATGATGGCTTCAAGCGCGGCGATTCTTATCCGCTAGGGCCTTGGCGTCCGGAGTCTGCCGTGCAACGCGGTTCGGTAGGCTACATGTTTTTCTTCCCAGGCGACCCAACCACGCCGGGAGTCGCCTCCACTCCCAATTTGCCGGACAGTAAGCGTGTTCCATATACGGAATCTATGCAGCTGCCGCGCATCCCGGTTACGCCGCTTTCTTACCAAGATGTCCGCACGATTCTTGAGCAGATGTCCGGCCCGGCCGTGCCGCAAGAATGGCAAGGCGCTGGGCCTTTCACGTATCACGGCGGCCCGGGGCCAGTCCGTGTCAAGATTCATCTTAAACAGGATTACCAGTATCGAACCATATGGGATGTGATCGGGCGTGTGCGCGGCACCGACTCTCCCGAGGAGTGGGTGGTTGGCGGCAATCATCGCGATGCTTGGGTCTATGGCGCAGTCGATCCGAACAGTGGAACTGCCGCCATGCTGGAAACCGTGCATGGACTCGGCGAATTGCTGAAGACTGGCTGGCGCCCGAAGCGCAGCATCGTCTTCGGAAGTTGGGACGCCGAAGAAGAAGGACTGATTGGGTCAACCGAGTGGGGCGAGCAGTTCGCGCCAGAACTCGAGCACGCGGTGGCTTATCTCAACATGGATGCCGCAGTTTCCGGCCCAGACTTCAGCGCCTCTGCCGTGCCGAGCCTCAAAGAATTCATCAGGCAGGTGACCCGCGATGTGCCCAGCCCAGTTGGAGGAAGCGTCTACAGCACCTGGCGTGCCACGGTGGAGGGTAAGGCGACCACTGCGCGACAGACAGACGCCATCGGAGGCACGACCCGGCCTCCGGCGGCCCAGTTACAGTCAGACGTTCCACTCGGGGATTTAGGCAGCGGATCGGACTATACCGTTTTTCTTCAACATCTTGGCGTGCCCTCGACGGACGTAAACACCAGCGGCCCCTATGGCGTGTACCACTCGGCTTTCGACAATTTTGACTGGTTCAAGAAGTTCGGCGACCCCAGCTTTAAGTACGAACAGCAAATGGCTCGCGTCTTTGGCCTGGAAGCTCTCCGCCTCGCCGATTGCGACGTCCTCCCCTTGGACTACGAAACCTATGCCAAAGAGATTGGCGTCTATCTTCAAGATGCCGCCGCGAAGGCTGACCGGAAGTTCGGCAAAGGCGCGTTAGATTTTCACAAGGCCGAAGAAGCGGCAGTCCGCTTTGCCAAAGCCGGTGCTTCCGTGATGAAAAGGCAGCGTCTCGCGCCGAAAGATGCCGGAAATATTAATCGGGCACTCCGCGAGTCCGAACGGGCGCTGCTACTACCGGAAGGCCAGCCGGGGCGGCCCTGGTTTCGCCATGCCATCTATGCCCCGGGCCGCTATACGGGATATGCGGCGGTTGTAATCCCGGGCGTAAATGAGGCTTTGGACAAGGGAGATCGCGAGCTTGCGCGGCAGCAAGCCATCGCCTTGGCGACGGCACTTAACCGGGCGGCGGGAATACTGGAAGCCGTGCATTGAAGGATTGCGATCTCCGGGCTGCTGCTGCGGTCGCTAGGGGAAAAGGGACGACCCGCGACAAGTTATTGAAAAAAATGCCTTCAGCCCTCCAACTTCCCAAAAATACAGGACATACCCTATTGCGCTTCGGCTGGCGCGGGCCCAAAGTTGAAGAGTGCCTGTTCCGGAATTTGCTTGCAGTCGAACTGGTTTGGAGTAAGCTGTCTGCAATAAGCCAGTCATCCCCTGTGGATTTTTGGCGAACCCGAAAGCTTTGGTATCAAACTCACATGTCTGGGATGCCGCTTGCCCGTATCTACGCGTCGTCGGTAGAAGAAGCCGAGCCGCTCCGCGCCGATTTGTTCGCGCGCGGCTACAACGTTCAAGTCGTTTTTCCTGATGCGGAACTCACGGAGCCGGCGGATCTAGAATTGCGTCTCGAGCACTGCTCGCCTGCTCAAGCGATTGCCCGCGTCGAGGCCGTTAGCGGGTCTCCATCGCGCTGCGTGTTTATCACTCCTTCGAGGATTCCCCAGCGCGACTTAGTTTTGATTGAGATGACCGTGGCTGCCGCTGGCACGGAGAGCCGTCACCCTCAATACGTTCCGGACAGCCTACTCGTTGCGAATCTGGCGATAGCCGGACTGGTTGTACCGCCAGTCGAGGCCCGAGCTGAGAAGGTGAATCCGCCTCCGCTGGTTGTTCTACCGTTCCCAGCCAGTGAGACTGCCGCAACCTACGGTGCGGCTCCGGCCCAAACGGATCGACGCAGTCCGAGCAAGGACTTAAGTAAGCAGAACAACGATGACTGGGACAAGGTTGTGGGCGCAGAAGTCACTGCTTTCCTTGCCCACGCTCCCCGTGTCGAGCCAGCAAAGTTTTTCCCGGAAAGAATCCTGAGCGATATCCAGCGTTCGCAGCTGAAGTCGCGGATACAGAAGTATTGGGAGGGTATGGCTCTGGTTGGCGTGGCCTCGGGCATCCTGATGCTGCTGTATATCAGTTGGCATGTCGGTCCTTCGCAGCCTACATCGGGCTCCCTGCATGCGGCGGCGTCAACCGAGTCCCCAGTGGCACCTGTCCAAGAGCCTGGGGTGCGGGACGTGACTCCCGCGCCTTCCCCAATTCGACAATCGGTCGCTGACCAATCCGCTGGCCAATCCATGGTGCGAGCAACGGGTGATCCAAAGCTTGCAGATCAACTGATTGCGCGGGATACGGTGATACACGTCGTAGTTCCGACGAGGAGGGCTTTGATCGCAGTGCCGATTTCGTCCGCCGGGAACGTTCTTGTCTCGAAGGTTGCGGCAGACAGAACCACTCCAATTCAGAGCCGCCCGTTTCAGAACAATCCGTTTCGCAGCAATCCGGTTCAGAGCAGTTCAGCTGGGCCGGGTCCGCTTCAAAAGCAGTTTCTAACCAGTCGGCCTGCTCCGATTAAGAAAATCACCGACCTAAATTAGGGGAACTATATACTTGACATACCGCGAGCAAGGGTCGAGGCTGCGCTCAAACAAATTCTCCGCAATGCAAAATTCTGACAACACGAGGTACGAAATAATGAGCACATTCGCGCAACTCCGCGATTGCGGCGAAGACCCAATAGTCATATTTGAAGAACTATTCCATACGGCACTTGGAAAACTGCTCCCTGAACTTGCCAAAGCACCGTGGTATGTCCGCGAGCGGGAAGTAGTGAACCTGTTCGTGTTTGGTCACCTGATTCCGCAATTTCAAAAGAAGAATCTGGACATCAGCCAACTCGGCATCGAGGTGGCCGTACAGAAACTTCCCAAGATTATCGTAGCAGAGAGTGACGGAGCGAAGTCCTCGAAACAAGCAAGGGAAATGCTTGGGAGGTATGCAGATATCGTGGTGTGGCCTCACGCCGAAGCAACGCTCTGGCAAACATGCAAGCCGCTCGTCCAAGTCGAATGGAAACACATTAGCTGCCGTACAGAGAGACCGCCCGATATAAAAAAAGGTCACGAGGATGACATCCGCCTGTTGCAGCACAACCGGAGTTTGGTTTGTGTGAGCTATGCGGTTCTCACGGAGTGGCACATGGATCAGCGAGAGCGGTACGTCGAGGTCTCCTGTAAACGGATTGGAGTGGTGAAAGAGTCGGGGGACTTCTGGTCCCGTAAAGTTGCGGCCACGTGTTCCGAGAGCGAAATTGCAGTATTGCAAGGGCCCCACGAGAAGGTACGATCAAGGCCGCAGGCGTGCCCGGTTTGCATTCCCCAACCCAGCGCGTAGCACCCGTATGCGGTATGCCAAGTATATAATTCCCGAAATTAGAACCGCCAGTGTAGGGTGAGCATTCCTGCTCGAAGCTTTTGAACTTGCCTATTTGATAGTAATGAACTTCTCCACCAGTTCCGAATAATCCTGCTTTTCCAACCCGTGGACTTCCTTGTTGTACTCATCCACTTTGGTCGAATAATTCATCGAGCAGAATTTCGGCCCGCACATGGAACAGAATGCCGCGTGTTTATAAGATTCCTCGGGCAAAGTTTCATCATGCATCGACCGCGCTGTTTCCGGATCGAGCGACAGCGCGAACTGCTTGTCCCAGTCGAACTTGTAGCGGGCAAAGCTGAGAGCGTCGTCGCGGTCGCGCGCACCGGGACGTCCGCGCGCGATGTCGGCGGCGTGTGCGGCGATCTTGTAGGCAATGATGCCGTCCTTCACGTCTTTCTCGTTCGGCAAGCCCAGGTGCTCCTTCGGAGTGACGTAGCAAAGCATGGCCGCGCCATACCAGCCAATCATGGCCGCGCCAATCGCCGATGTAATGTGATCGTAGCCCGGCGCGATATCGGTCACCAGCGGCCCCAGCGTGTAGAACGGAGCCTCGTAGCAAAGCTCAACTTCCTTCTCCACCTGTTCCTTGATCTTGTGCATCGGCACGTGGCCGGGGCCTTCGATCATCACCTGAACGTCGTGCGCCCAGGCTTTCTTGGTTAGTTCGCCCAGTGTTGCAAGTTCGGAAAATTGCGCTTCGTCGCTGGCATCGGCCAGACAGCCGGGGCGCAGGCCATCACCGAGGGAGAACGACACATCGTGCTTCTTGAAAATCTTGCAGATGTCGTCAAAGCGCTCATACAGAAAATTCTGTTTATGATGATGCGTCATCCATTGCGCCAAAATTGCCCCGCCGCGGCTCACAATCCCCGTAATACGCTTAGAAACCAGCGGCACATACTGAATCAGTACGCCCGCGTGGATGGTCATGTAGTCCACACCCTGCTCAGCCTGCTCTTCGATCACTTCCAGCATCACGTCGGCGTTCAAGTCTTCCACGCGCTTCACGCGCGAGATCGCTTCGTAAATCGGAACAGTCCCAATGGGCACCGGCGAATGCCGCAAAATAGCTTCGCGAATGTTATGAATGTCGCCACCGGTGGAGAGGTCCATGACGGTATCCGCGCCGTAGTGGACAGCCGTGTGCAGCTTCTTCAGCTCTTCGTCGACGTGCGAAGTGACGGCGGAATTTCCAATGTTGGCGTTGATCTTGCACAGCGAAGCCACGCCAATCGCCATCGGCTCCAGCTCGGGATGATGGATGTTCGCCGGAATAATCATGCGTCCGCGAGCCACTTCATCGCGCACCAGCTCGGGCGTAATCTTTTCCTTGGCGGCAATGTAAATCATCTCCTCGGTCACCACGCCTTGCCGAGCGTAATGCATCTGCGAGAAGTTGCCACTGGTGTTTTCCTGTTTCCGCTTGGCCAGCCACTCGGCGCGTGGGGTCGGGACCGTGGTATTTCCAACCGTGGTATTCCCAGTGGCGACGTTGCCGTTCACGTCGTTATGATCCAAACCGTTGTCGTTTACGCCCTTCCCGTTCAAGCTGTTTCCGTTCCCGCCGTTCCCGCTACCATCGCCGCCATTCGTCGAACTCATGAATGCCACCGCCCTTTAAGTTTTCTATGGCGATTATACGCTGCGGTTGCGAAGGGAAAGATGTGGTGTATTGTGTAGATGCTGAAAACCGGGGCCGTTACTGGTAAGAATGGTGCGCGCGAAGAAGCGCGGGTAAAATCATATGTTCATGCCAGCCCTAAATCCAGAGATTTTCGAATGGGCGCGAAAAACTGCCGGATTGTCACTAGATGAGGCAGCTCACGCGATAGACCTGAAGGAAGCTCGGGGGGTGTCCGCGCGTGAGCGACTGGCGGCATTCGAGACGGGCAAGGACGAACCTTCCAGGCCTCTGCTGCTAAGGATGGCCAAGGCTTATCGCCGCTCACTCCTCGTTTTTTATTTAGAACGGCCTCCAAGAATCGGCGACCGGGGCAAGGACTTTCGGATACTGCCTGGGGGTGAGCCGCCTCTCTACAATCCTGTCCTTGATGCGCTGATCCGAGATATTACAGCGAGGCAGAGCGTTATTAGGGAACTGCTTAAGGAAGCTGAGGCAGAACCCCTGCCATTTGTTGGTTCGGCGACGATGGACATCGCGGTACCTGCGTTGGCTGAGCGCATCGCGCGACAAATCGGCTTCGATTTGGGAGAGTTCCGACATAAAGATTCCGTAGACGACGCTTTTGGATATCTGCGTTTCAGGGTGGAAGACGCTGGCATCTTCGTACTTCTTCTGGGAAACCTTGGGAGCCACCACACCAACATTTCCGTCGACACCTTCCGTGGTTTCGCGATGGCAGACGCAATAGCTCCTATAGCAATCATCAACGACAACGATGCTAGGTCCGCATGGTCGTTCACTGCATTGCATGAGGTGGTCCATCTTTGGCTCGGCGATACCGGCGTGAGTGGTTGGGCAACCGAGTTAGCGACAGAGCGGTACTGCAGCGATGTCGCAGCAGAAATACTACTTCCTTACGGAGAACTCGACGAACTTGCGCGCATAGGCCGTCTATCGTTCGGCAAAGTAGTGGAGGCAGTAAGTAAGTTCGCCGGAAAACGCAAGATCAGCCGTGCGATGGTGGCGTATAGGGTGTTTCGAAACGGGCTTATTGGGCGCAAAACGTGGGGCGAACTGAAAGAGCGATTCAGACAAGACTGGCTTGTACGTAAGGAACGAGAGGCCCTCAAGCAATCCAATAGGGAGGGTGGCCCCAGCTACTACGTCGTGAGGCGACATCGGATCGGAAGAGCCCTTTTGGACCTAGCCCAACGCTCCTTGGGGGAAGGCCAGTTGACGTATACGAAGGCAGGGCAAATCCTCGGAGTTCGTGCTAGGAATGTCGAGCCACTCCTGGCGGTTGAGTTTCCTCGTCGAGGGAGCAAATAGTGTTATACCTGCTTGACGCCAACATTCTGATTACTGCCGCGAACACTTACTACGACATCAGCCGGGTGCCCGAATTTTGGGGCTGGCTGCATTACCAAGCAACGGCTGGGCGGGTGAAAGTTCCAATCGAAATGTATGAAGAAGTGCTTGAGGGGCGACAACAGGACGACGAGCTACTCGACTGGGTGAAGAGGGACAAACATCGTGAGGCGCTTGTCTTGAACGAGACACCAAACCCGGAGCTAGTGCGCCGCGTCGTAGCGGAGGGTTACGCCAACGATCTTACCGATGACGAGATCGAAAGCATTGGGCGTGATCCCTTCTTGATTGCCTACGCCTTTGAGAACGCGGAGCGGTGCATCGTGACCACAGAAGTGTCTAAGCCTAGCCGACAACGCCACAATCGGCATGTCCCGGACGTGTGTAAGAGTCTGAAAGTATCGTGTTACGGACCTTGGCAGCTGAACCGAAAATTGGGCTTCAAAACAGGTTGGTCGCAGGAATAGAATCTAAGCTCGGCGGCAGGTACAGAATAGCTGTTCTGTGTTTGCCACCATGTCGTTGTTAATACCTAGTGCTTGCCCTTAAATCCCTTCCTCTGCTGCTGGCTATACCGACGCAACGCTTCCTCAATAATCGGATACGCTTCCCCCGCCGGACGAATCTCGTCCACTTCCACGGCTTTGCCTTCTAGCAGTTTGTAGTCCTGGAAAAAGCGGCGCAGCATCAGCGCGCGGTGTGACGGCATCTCTGCGGCTTCACGGTAGGAGTTGAACTCGGGGTCTTCGGTGGCCACAATAATACGAAGACAGACGGGACGTTCCCCGTATTTTCTTAAGCAGCTCTCCCGCCCTCATCTAAGGTTACCTTCAATGCAGTGCGCCCCAGTAGAACTGGACACGGAAGCTAGATTCACTTGGGCGAGGGTTCCCGGCCGCGATCAATTGGATTGCCCAATAGTTGGCATTTGTGGTTCAAATGACGTGCGCAAGAACCCCACCCGCCAAAATCCAACAATCTATTTCGATGGATTCGCTCGAATGTAGTATGCTTTGCATGCTTCTCGGCCCCCATTTTAATTTGCACCGCGCGAGTGAGTCTTACAAGAAACTGGCCCCTTTGTTAGTAAGCCAGCCCGTTTAGCCGCACCAGCAAGCCGCACCAGGAACGACAGCCATCAGAACGATTGCTGTGCCAGAAGTGGTGTACACGAAACGGAGACAAAATCCATGCGCATTTTGCTTTACAACCCTGATAACGGGGTGACCCGCAACTACATGCCGCACCTCTGGATGTTCCTGCTCGAGGCGCTGACTCCCGTCGGACACGAAGTTCTCCTGGTCGACGGCAACGCCCGGCCGATGAACGAGGCCGAAATCGCACAGTATGTGCTGGACGAAAAGATTGGTCTGGTCGGCATCGGTGCCATGACGCGCATGATCGCCAAGGCATACCGCGTTGCTGACGCTATACGGGCCGTAGGCGTCCCCGTGGTCATGGGGGGACCCCACGTCACGGAAATGGCTGACGAAGCCCTAGGGCGTGACGGTGGGCCCCGCCACGCCGATGCTGTGGCGCTCGGCGAGGCCGATGCTACCTGGCCGAAAATTGTAGAAGATGCCGCTCGCGGCCAGCTCAAAGAGGTCTATGAGCCGGTGGATGATGCAGGCAAAGAGCTTAAGCCTTCCTTGAAGGAATATCCGGTTATTCCTTGGGACAAAATCAACCTGAAGCAGTTCAATTTGATTCCCAAAATGGCATCGGGCTGGCTGCAAAAGCTTGGCGGCGGCTGGGGCTCGTTCCGAATTATCCCCATGGAGTCTGGGCGCGGCTGCCCGTATGGTTGCGAATTCTGCACGGTGACCGGATTCTTTGGCGACTCGATTCGGTTTCGTACTAACGAGAGTGTTGTCAATGAGTTGCTGCTCTTGAAGGCTCGCGCGAAGAGTGAAGGTGGCCAGATTGCAGTCTTCTTTATTGACGACAACTTCGCTATCAACATCAAGCGCACTAAGTCTTTGCTGCGCGACATTATCGCTGCGGGCGCACAGGTCAATTGGGTGGCTCAAATTAGTGCTAACTTATTGCGAGATGAGGAGTTAGTCGATCTGATCTCGGAGTCCGGCGGCAAATGGGTGTTCATTGGCATGGAATCCATCGATCCGGCCAACCTTGCGAGTGTAAACAAGGGCTTTAACAAACCTGGGGAGTATGCGGCTGTACTTGATCGCCTGGCACAGCGCAACGTCTTCGCGATCACGTCGTTTATTTTTGGCATGGACAATGACACGGTCGGATGTGCCGAACGTACGCTGCAGCAGATTCGGACGTGGCCGCCAGGGCTGCCGATTTTTGGACTGCTGACGCCGCTGCCAGCTACGCCGCTGTACAAGCGTCTGGAGGCTGCGGGTCGGTTGACGCGTCCGAAGCATTGGCAGGAGTTTATTCCGTTTGCGATGGCGCATACGCCGCTGAAGATGTCGATTGAAGAAGCGCACAACGAGGTCAGGATTGGTTGGGACGCTTGTTATAGCCCGGAAGCCATTGCTAAATCCGTTGAGTTGATTAAGGACAAGCCGCTGGGCTACCGCCTGAATATCTTCGTAGCGCGAATGTTTTTCCGTGGTATTTACTTTCCGCAAATGGGTGTGTGGGACTGGATGAAGCTGATTTCGAAGAACCGGCGTGCAATTTTCGGTTTCCTGAACGAAGGCTTTTTCGGCGGACGCCGCAAGAAGCCGGAGAGCGGGATGCCGCCGAGCGTGACATCGGAAGCTGCATGAGCGAAGCTGCTAAAAATTTGTTGCTGTGATTGCGTCAAGGACTGCTAGCTGGACGAAGGCAGTAGATTGAACGTCCAACCACCGGGTCTTCTCAAATCGAGCTAGGAGGACCAGGATTTGGCATGGTTCTTTGTTTTCTTCTTTATTTCAGGGTTCTGTAGTCTTCTCTACGAACTTATTTGGCTTAGGCTGTCGATGGCGCAGTTTGGCGTCACGACAGCCCTTACCTCGATCGTCCTTTCCGTATTCATGGCTGGCCTGGGCTTGGGTTCCTGGTTCGCTGGCGGTTTTATTCGCAGCCAGGGAGACGGGTTCAGGTTTCCCCCCTCTGCGTTTGTATGCCGTGCTGGAATTGTTGATTGGGTTTTCCGCGTTGGCTGTGCCGGCTGAGCTGGTGTGGGGACACCGCTTCATGGAGAGGCTGTCCGAGCGGTCTCCTCTTTCTTCTGGAGCTGACTACTTGATTGCCGGGCTCTGGCTCGCGGTGACCGTAATTCCGTGGTGTGCCTGCATGGGCGCGACGATTCCGGTTGCCATGTGCGCGATACGCAGAATGGCTGGGGATTCGTCTCGATCCTTTAGCTTTCTTTATCTTGCAAATGTGCTGGGCGCGGTTGTGGGATCGTTTCTGCCGCTGTTGCTGATTGAGCCACTGGGTTTTCATGCGACGCTGCGGATCGGCGCCGGTCTGAACCTATTGATTGCGGCTGGGGCGTTTGCGCTTTCTCTGAGCCCCCAAGCGAACCAAAAGCCTGCCGTGACTGAAGCTACCGCTGTGAACTACGCAGCCAATGCCAGCTTCGGTGTACTGGTCCTCTTATTCACAACTGGTCTGGCCACCATGGGCATGGAGCTGGTTTGGATTCGCCTATTCACGCCGTACGTGGGGCCTGTCGTTTACTCCTTTGGAATGATCATGGTGGCCTACTTGCTGGCCACTTTTGCGGGATCTCAGTTTTATCGCTACTGGAGCCGGCAGCCGAGGCAGGAAAGTTTGCTGACCTGGATCTCGCTGGCGCCGCTGGGATTGTTGCCGCTGTTTACCGCAGATGCACGTATTCCGCTGCATTTGGTGGCACGTGTTTTTGTGGGCGTAATGCCCTTTGCTGGCATGATCGGATTTCTAACGCCGATGCTGGTGGAGCGGTGGTCGGACGGCGATCCTGACCGAACGGGTCGCGCCTATGCGGTGAATATTGTGGGCTGCATCTTAGGTCCGTTGGTAAGCGGGTTTCTGCTGTTGCCCTTTATTGGCGAGCGCATGGCGATGATGCTGCTTTCGGTACCGTGGTTCGTGATGGCGTTTCGTAGAGGGAATGCTCCCAGACTGCAACCGTTTGCACGCGTCCTGGCCTACGGTCTTGTTGCAATAGCGCTGGTTATTTTTGTAGCGACGAAGGATTACGAAACACAATTTGCTGTGCGCTCCGTGCTGCGCGATTCAACGGCTACCGTGATTGCCATGGGTACGGGTGATCAGAGACGTTTGCTGGTGAACGGGCAGGGCATGACCAAGCTCACGCCGATTACAAAGATGATGGCGCACATGTCGCTGGCTTCGCTGGACCACACGCCGCACAACGCGCTCATTATTTGTTTTGGAATGGGAACGACTTTTCGTTCCGTGATGTCGTGGGGGATTTCCGGGACTGCCGTAGAACTGGTTCCTAGCGTGCCGAAGCTGTTCGCCTACTACCATTCCGATGCAGCGGCCGTGGCAGCATTGCCGCAGGGGCACATCGTGATTGATGATGGGCGCCGCTTCCTGGAGCGCTCGCCGGAGAAGTTTGACGTCATCATTCTGGATCCGCCACCGCCTGTGGTGACGGCTGGATCGAGCCTGCTGTACTCGCAAGATTTCTATGCGGTGGCTAAGCAGCGACTGGAGCCGGGAGGTATTCTGCAACAGTGGTTGCCAGAGGCCGACAATGCCACGCAGTCGGCGGTCGCGCGGGCGGTTCGGAATTCCTTCCCTTATGTTCGTGTGTTTCAGGGGATCGAAGGATGGGGCTGGCATTTTCTGGCTAGCGAGCGTCCTATTCCTGAAAGAACGGCGGCGGAACTGGTGGCCCGCATGCCTGCCAGTGCGGTGCGGGACATGATGGAATGGGGACCGGGAAAGACTCCAGAGGAGCAGGTGAATTTTCTTGTATTACATCCGTCGTCGCTCGGCGCAGTGATCGCGCTTTCTCCGACCACGGTTGCGTTGCAGGATGACCGGCCGATTAATGAGTATTTTTTGTTGCGGACGCCGTTTGATAGGTTGATGGATATGCAGTGAAGGGGAAGCAGATTCCTCACGATAAAACCGTTCGGAATGACAATCTATTTAGAGGTTTTCAATAACTTGTCGGGCTTTGCCCGATGCCCAGGCGAGGGCGACTGGGCATCGGGAATGTCGTTGTGTTACTTGCCTGCCATGGCCCGTTCTACCGCGTCTGCCGTGCGGGGCAAGCTGGCAGTTAGTTGGATCAGTTTGCCGTTCTGGTCGACATAAAACATGTCTTCGATGCGTACGCCGAGTTTTTCCTCTGGAATGTAGATGCCGGGCTCAATTGTAAACACCATTCCCGGTCCAAGCGGGATGTCGTAGTCACCGTCGTCGTGAACATTCAATCCGACATAGTGACCGAGGCCGTGAATGAAGTACTTGCCCAGGCTCTCTCCGTGCAGGTCTTTGCCGTGAGTGTTGATGTAGTTTTTGGCGACAGTGTTCAGAGTGTTGGGAGTTTCGCGGCCCAGGGTTGACGTGCCCGACTGGAATGCCGCCATGGCAGCTTGTTGCGCTCCTAGAACAATGTCGTAGATCTCACGTTGGCGGGCAGAGAACTTGCCGTTGGCGGGCAGGGTTCGCGTGATGTCGGTGGCGTACATGGAATACTCGCCGGCGGCATCGATGACGACCGTATCGTAGGGATGGACGGTTCCGGAATTCTCCGAGTAGTGCAGTATGGTTCCGTTGAATCCGGCGCCGACGATGGGCGCGTAGGAATCGCGTTCGCAACCGCGGCGCTCCCATTCGTAGCGCAGGATGGCGCCGACCTCGCGTTCGGTCATGCCCGGCTTGATCTCATGCATGACGGCCAGGTGCGCTGCCATAGAAGCTTCGGTGGCTTCTTTGATGAGCGCAATCTCACCTGCATCTTTAACCGTTCGCAGAGAAGCGAGCAGAGGCTTGGCGTCTACGGTTCGAACCCGTGCTGAAATCGCGCGGGTACGCTTCAGCCAGTCGAGAAGCCCGGAAGAGGAGGTAACTTCGCCGGGAGCCGCGAGTTCGGTGTAAACCTTGTCGCCGACCGTCAACAGCTTTGGCAACTCTTCATCGAGTTTGGAGAGGGATTCGACACGATCAAACCCAGTGATGGAGGCAGCGTCCGGACTGTCAGGCCCGAGTTTGGGGCCGGTCCAGCGCTCGCCCACCATGTCACGCGGCAGAAGGAGCAGGATTTCGGTATAGGCGCGAGCGGGCTGCTCGTCTTTGGCGTCGCGAGCAGGCGCAATTAACACAGCGGCACCGGGCTCAGCCCAGCCGGTGAGGTAGTAGAAGTTGTCATTCTGGCGGAAGCCGTGCAGAGCATTGGGTCCGTCGCCTTCGATGGCGGCAAAAATGAGCGCGGCGCCTCCGTTCAGCTTCTTGGCGAGAGCTTCGCGGCGAGCGCGATAGTCGGCGCTGGGCTGGCGGTCGATGGCCAGTGCAGGCAGGCTGAGGACGGCGCTGCAAAGGGAGCTGAGCAGGACAGCGCAAAGCAGGAGTTTTCGCATGGATCGAAATTGTACCGCAAAGAGGCGGGACTACATCTTTTGCAGCACGCCTTCCAGTTCATCCAGCTTGGAGATTTTGGGAACATCGAGATCGGCGTAGGTTCCAAGACGGTCGGCGAGGATGGCCCGCATGCCGACCTTTTGAGCGCCGAGGAAATCAATAGAGTAAACATCGCCGATGTACACACTTTCTTCCGGCGCGGCGCCAATGGATTTGAGTGCAAGATGAAAAATTTCGGGTGACGGTTTCGCGTGTCCCACGACGCCGGAGTCGGTGACGGTACGGAAGAAGCGGGACACTTCCAAGTGTTTCAACAGCCGGGTCATGGTTCCGTCGGAGTTGCAGATGACCGCCAGTTCGTATTTCGAAGCCAGGCGTTCGAGGATGGCGGGTGTTCCCGGAGCCATGCAGGTCCAATTGCGGGCGCTGCGCCACTCGAAAGTGATCTCCGCCAAGAGCGCGTCATCTTGCACGCCCAGCCATCCCATGAGCTTGGACAGGAAGATTCGCCAGTACTCGGCGTCGGGATTCAGGCGCGAGCCGGAGAGATTGATCAGGTCCATTACACGGCGCGCTTCAATTTCTGCGTTGCGCAACTGCTCATCGGTTGGGTGAAGTCCGCGCTTGGTCAAAGGATGCAGCGTAACCGCTAAATCCGCATAGGTCAGGGTGTTTCCAATATCGAAAAAGACGGATTTGAGGCGCGGTTTCATCCATTCCAAGGCTAGCATGCGAAAGCGGAATATGGCAGTATTGTTTCATATACAGAAGTAATCGCAAGACCGAACTGGAGAGACTACCCGTCGGTGGGGTGGGTGGCACGAACGAGTGGGGCACTTGTGGAGGATGGCCGTAGGGATTGATCAGTTTGGCGCTAAATCGCGAGTTAGGCCCCAGACTGTTTGCTGAATCGCGCTGGTTTTAGGATGTAAGTTTTCGTTGGGAGAAAGTTTCGCCGACGAGGCTTAGACGGAAGTCACACTTCGCGCCCTTCCGGTATACTGAGAAAGTCATGTCCGTGATCAAAGACATTAGCGAAGTTGCCAAGGGGATGGGCATCACCTTTATGGAGATGTTCCAGCCTACGGTTGTCGAGAATTATCCCGATGGCCCGGGTATTTTTAAGGGCGCGAAGTTTCAGGAACGGTTTCGCGGCATGCACGTGTTACAGCGCGACGAAAACGGCCTGGAAAAGTGTGTAGCCTGCTTCTTGTGCGCGGCAGCTTGCCCTTCGAACTGCATCTATATTGAGGCTGCGGAGAATACGGCTGAGAAGCGCGTGTCGGGCGCTGAGCGTTACGCCGAGGTCTACAACATCGACTACAACCGCTGCATCTTCTGCGGGTATTGCGTAGAGGCTTGCCCGACGGATGCTATTACTCATGGCCACGGCTTCGAAGTGGCAACTTTCAATGTGGGGGCGTTGGTGTATCGCAAAGAGCAGTTGTTGGCCATCAAACCGGCGCAAATGGGCGACAACGCCGTCTTCAACAAACAAGAAATGGAAACGCAACGCGTTTTGCCTGGATAAGACCGGATATGAGTTTTGCCAAAGCCGGTCCGTTCGTGGACCGGCTTTGTTGTATCTGCGGAAATTGCGAGTAGCGAGTAAGAACAAGAGCAGATTCCTCAGGGCTGAAGCCCTTCGGAATGACAAATTAGAATTCAGTTTGGCAGAGAGAGCCGAAAGCTGAGAGGCGACAGCCAGGTGTTGCGTCAGGAGTTTTTTTGTCCGATTTTCTAAAACTTGTGCAAGAGCGTGTCGTCATCTACGACGGCGCGATGGGAACGAATGTTGAGTTGAGGGAACCCTCTCTGGATGACCGGTGGGGGCACGACAACTTTAACGAAATTCTAGTACTGACCCGTCCCGACATGATTCGGGACATTCATGCTTCGTTTCTCGAAGTAGGGTGCGACGTGATTGAAACGGATTCGTTTCAGGCGACGCGCATTGTCTTGGCCGAGTACGGTCTACAAGATCGGACGGCGGAGCTGAATCGAAAATCGGCGCAGCTTGCAAGGGAAGTAGCAGATCAGTTTTCAACTCCGGGGCATCCGCGGTTTGTGGCCGGGTCGATGGGCCCGACGACCAAGCTGCCCTCGCTGGGCCACATTAGTTTTGACGAGATGGAAGCGG
>JANXUC010000049.1 GCA_025352065.1 Acidobacteriaceae bacterium
TCCGAGCTTGCTACCAGCACAGCAGGATCACCAGGGCGACGAGGACATTGATCAACTTGAATCCGTCGCTCAGTTACTCGTGCAGCGCTCTCAACAACTTCTCGAACGCTAAAACCCTGGCCACTCCCTAAGTTATAGATAAGACCCTCCGGCTCTGCACTCTGCCCTAGCCGCTGGTACGCCAGTAGGTGTGCGTTAGAAAGGTCGCTGATGTGAATGTAGTCTCGCACGCAGGTTCCATCCGGGGTAGGGTAGTCGGTTCCATAGACCGCCACACTGCTTCTCTGCCCCGACGCGACTTGCAGCACCAGCGGAATCAGATGAGATTCCGGGTGATGATCTTCTCCCCGATCCTTAGTCGCTCCCGCTGCGTTGAAATACCGCAGACTGGCATAGCATAGTCCATGAATTCGGTGAAACCACTGCAGCATTCGCTCAACCAGCAGCTTGGATTCGCCATACGCATTTGTAGGCTGCAATGCGTCGCTTTCCAGAATGGGCGTGCGTTCAGGATTTCCATACACCGCCGCCGTGGAGGAGAAGACGAATCGTTTTACGTCGAATTCGAGCATGATTTCCAGCAAAGCAAGAGTATTAGCGGTGTTATTGCGAAAGAATTTTTCTGGGGTCTTCATGGATTCCCCAGCCTCAATGGAGGCCGCGAAATGCAGAACACCAGCAATCTCATGCTCTCGAAATACGCTTCGGAGCAGGTCGCCGTCGCTGAGATCGCCAGTAACCAGAAGCGCCTCTTTCGGCACTGCCCGAGCGCTGCCGCTGCTCAAGTTGTCGTAGACAACTACATCGTTGCCAGCACCGACAAGATCAGCCGCGACTGCACTGCCTATGTATCCCGCCCCACCTGTCACCAGAATCTTCACTCTTATTGGCTCCCATCGGGAGGCCACGGCCCCGCGCCCTGCGCTGGCTCGCAAACATAAACATCCAGAACGATTCCCGTCTTCTGTTGATACGACTTCGCAATATGGGAACTAAAATCCGCTATGCAGCTCGCGTGGACAAGATTCACGGTACATCCGCCGAATCCCCCACCTGTCATGCGCGCACCATACACACCGTCGGAGGTGGAAGCTATCTCGACTAACAAATCAAGCTCTTTGCAACTTACTTCGAAATCATCGCGAAGGCTGTTGTGGGACTGGTACATGAGTTGCCCGAACCCGACCGGATCGCCGGACCGAAGACATTTTGCCGCCTCCTGAACCCTTCGATTTTCCGTGATGACGTGGCGGCAGCGTCGATATACCTGCTCTGGCAGTAAGTGCCTGTACCCTTCCAACTCCTCGATGCCGACATCGCGGAGCGCACCCACTCCAGGTAGGTGTGCTTGCAAAAGCTTCACTCCCTTCTCGCAGTCCGCGCGTCGCTGATTGTATTCTCCAGAAGCCAGTTCGTGCCTGACTAAGCTGTTGCAAACTACCAAGCTGTGATCAACCGACATTGCCAGCAGCTCATAGTCAAGGGACCGACAGTCCAGCATTAAAGCATGTCCACTCACTCCGAAGCACGCAACAAATTGATCCATGATGCCGCACCGCGTACCGACGTACTCGTGTTCCGCCGCCTGGCACAACTTGACTAACTCCAGGCGAGGCAACTCAACTTCGGAGACCGATGCAAGAGCAAGTGCGGTTGCAACTTCCAGCGAAGCTGAGGAGCTAAGCCCTGCGCCAAGGGGAACCTCCCCATGAATAGCGAGATTAGCACCTGATAGCTTATGACCCGCATCCTGCAAACTGGCTGCCGCGCCACGAATGTAGTCGCTCCAGTGTGATCGAGGCGGTCCTGCCAGGTCATCAAGGCAGAGAGTGACTTTCTCGTCTAAGTGATCGGAATAAATTTCTAGAATATTATCTGTACGCCGAGCGGCTGCCACCCAAGTATAGAATCCGATTGCAGCCGGCATTACGAAGCCGTCGTTGTAGTCCGTATGTTCTCCAATAAGGTTGACGCGACCGGGCGCGCGAAAAACTCGCGAACCGGTACCATACATTGCGCGAAACTTCGCAGGCAGCCAATCGTTAATGGACTCGGATGTCGACACTCTAGTATCACCTATACTCGGTTACGCTGCTGTCCGGGGGAAATTGAGTGAAGGTGGTGTAAGCAGTTGATTACGGGCGGGATAGGCGGCGTTGCTGGCGGCAACGATTTGAAATCGTCGAGCACGAAAAATGGAGGCGTGGCAGCGTGACCCGAGCGATGACAATGCGGGATGAACTGCGGTCGTAATGGTGTTGGCCCAACTCCTCGATCCTCTTCCACACAAGCAGTTTCAGAAGTGTGTGGCCCGTTATGGTGGCGAGCGTTACGCGAAGAAGTTTTCCTGCTGGGACCAGTATCTGGCGATGGCCTTTCGCGGAGCTCACGTATCGTGAGGGCCTGCGCGACATCAAGATCTGCCTGGGCGCGGTGGGCGGCAAGCTCTACCACATGGGATTTCGGGCGCGCGTGACGCGTTCGACGCTGGCCGACGCCAACGAAACGCGCGACTGGCGCATCTACGCCGACTTCGCGCAAGCGCTAATGGCGACCGCGCACACTGTATGCTCGCGAACCTCTTGGTATCGATCTGGAACAAAGCTTGTATGCGCTGGATTCGACGACCGTCGATCTGTGTTCTGGCGCTGTTCCCGTGGGCGCGATTCCGGCGGCGCAAGGCGGCGGTCCAACTGCACACGCTGCTCGATCTGCGCGGCAATATTCCAGCTTTTCTTTCCATCACCGACGGCAAGGTGCACGACGTGAACGTGCTGGACGAGATCGTACCGGAGGTGGGTGCGTTCTAAGAAGTCACGCTGCCGCTATTGGGTTGCGTCAGGCCGCTGATGATGCGCAACAGCGATGACTTGCCGCTGCCCGAAC
>JANXUC010000072.1 GCA_025352065.1 Acidobacteriaceae bacterium
CCGGAAGCCGCATAGAAGCCGTTTTCGTTGGTGAATACTGTGAGGCTCAGCGCCGCAGAGGCAAAAATCTCAACCACTGCGCCCATCTGCGGAGTGCCATCGGAGGCGCGCACAATGCCGGACACAGAACTCCCAGAGACGGAGGCATTGCGATCAGCTGCCCAACCAGGCAGACCTAGAGTCAAAATCGCCGCAAAGCAACTCAGCTTCCGAAACATCCTATGCACCTCACCGGGGGCCAAGGGCGCGGCTACTCGATAGAAAACGTTACCGAGGGATCCAACGCCTGCTTGGAGAGGTTGTCGTTCACCTTGATATTCATCTTGTAGACGCCCGGCTGCAAACTGCTGGCCGAGAGCGTCTTTTGCAGCGTCACTTGCTCGCCAATGTTGCCCATCTGTTCCGTATTTTCTACGGTATGAATGACAGCCTTATTCGTCACCACATCCACTACGTTGTATTCCACGGAGGCCGAAGGTTTATGCGTCTTGCCGTCGACCGACAGATTGTACACCTGCATCCAAAAGTTCAGCTTCTGGCTGCGCTTGAAAGAGATCGGCTTACCGTCAGACGACGCTACACGCGGGCGGACTTTCGTTGTGCCAATGACGAAGTTCCCTGTTCCTACGTTCTTCGCCGGGACAGGCTCCATCTGGTCTGCCAAAATCAACGTTGAGCCAGCCAGCTTCTCTTCGTTGTATTCCGGTACGTCGATGCCATGGTTGTAGGTGCCGACGCGATCTCCGTTCACATCCTTCACTACGATATCCAGCTTGTACTTGCCGGGATGCAGCGGTAGTGCCTTCCAGTACACCGAAGCATTCTCAATCGTCTTCGGCAAAAGCTCCGCCGGGACATCGACTTGCACCGTGTCTTCGAAGGTCTGGGCGATGCGCCCGCCAATCGTCGTGGCACGTCCGAAGATATTCACCGTACCGCGCTGAACCCCGTCTTTGTTTACGAAAGTGATGTCTTTGTTCTTGATTTGGATTGTGACCGGCACCAGGATTGTTTCCGACGTTACGCGCACAAAGTCCGTACGCACATCGAACAGCATGGGATTCACGTGAATCGTATGCCGGACGACTTCGCTTTCCAGATCCTTAAACTTGATCGGTGGCGGTCGCTGCAGCTTGGCAAATTGCTCCAGACGGTCAAACTGCTTGCTCTGGTTATCCTGGTTGAAGGGCCCCTTGCCCAGACGTTCCAGACCGCCGCCCGTGAAGCGGTTTGCCTTGGTGGAGAGGCCCATTTGCTCGGACTGGGTCAATCCTGCGCCCGGCGTATAAAGGAGCGCGTCTTTTTCGGAGCGGTCGATCGTCATGTGATACTCGCCGCACATGCAGGTATCGACAAACTCAATGATGATTTCCTGGCCGATACCTTCCAGGTAACGGTAACGCCAAGTCTCGAAAGGGAAGGTTGAAGTGCTGCCGCCGCCTTCGTCTTGCGGACGCTGATAGCTTCCGCCGGAGGGATGCGATTCAATCTCGTCCGCTGGGCCGTACATGATGTACATCTTTCCGCGATCCGATTTCCATCCAGGAATTCCCGCAGGAAAGTGCTCGTTCGCATAGGCGAAGCGGCGATAATGCTCTTCTTTGAACTCATTTTCTATGGTGTCAGGTGTTGGGTCACGACGAAGCCAGAACTGCTCGATAAAGTTGTCGCGCTCTTCGTCGTTGCTCAAGCGCTTAAACGCATCCCGCTCCTCGTCGGAGATAATCCAGGCTACGTCCTCGTTTAGCCATTTCTTGTAGACCTTGCCGATTTCACCGCGCAGGGACTTGGCGTTTTCTCTGCGCTGTTTCTCGGTGAGCGGACGCTTCAGAGGATCCACCTGGCCCGCAGGTTGGTTCTCGGCGTCTGACTTGTCTTCGGACTGGGCGCGGGCCCAAATCGGGAAAGTCGTGGCGACTAAGGATAAAAACAGAACAGCACGACCAAGCCGAAAGCTCGAACCGGGAAATCGCATCAAACGCAAGCTCCTAGGAGACACACTAACCTGCCTGTATTGTAGGGATTCGCCCTGCATCAAGCAAGCATTTCCCGGCAAATGCCTGGGAAGGACCCAATCCATCAACTACCCCCGGAGACCGACCCGGAAAGCCCTCTGAACAAGCCTGTGGCAGTCGGATGCGCAAATCAATCCCTGGGGTTGTCTATCGTTAAGCGCTGGCTATTCTCGGAATGTCCACCCTATGGAATGTACATAACTGATTCGGGTCTTAACCCTTGACAATACGTTCCATAAGGAACCGCTATCCAGAAGTTATAATAAGCAGTTCGGCTGGCGGGGGATACCAAACTTTGGCCCTCCGCAAATTCCCGGAACTCGGCTCGCGATTCCTCCGTATTACACCACAGGCCTTACCTGTAGCTTGGGCAAACTGACCCAGCGGCCTGTCAGGAGGAACCGAACCAAACCCGACCGCCGACCCTGTGGAGAGCGACAGATAAGCCTATGAAGACATGGAAGAAAGTGGCAATCGGCGTCGCGGTGGGGTTAGTTCTTCTGACGATTGTAGGCGGCACGGTTTACAGCAGCCGCAAGAACCTGGTCATTGTGCAAACGGGCAAGGTGACGCGACAGGATTTGTCGTCCGTGGTAACCGCCTCCGGCGAAATTAAGCCCCAGACCTACGTCAACGTGGGCGCAAACGCTTTTGGCAAGATCACGCACCTCTATGTCAAAGAAGGCGAACATGTGAAGAAGGGCCAATTGCTGGCACAGCTTGAGAACGTGCAGTCGGCGGCGGATGTCGCCGCGACACGCGCTTCTCTTGGCGTGTCGGAAACCGACTTCGTTGCAGCCGACGCTGGGTCAAAAACAGCGGTCGCGGATATGGCTCGCGCACAGTCCGACGCCGATCGCGCCAAGCTGGACTGGGATCGCGCCCAAGGCATGTTTAAGGAGCAGCTGATTTCGAAAGCCGATTTTGACCTGAAGAAAGCTGCATGGGAATCTGCAGCGGCAGGGCTGGCGCAGGCGCAGGCCCGTTTAGCTCAGGCCAAGGCTCAACAGGATTCCGCCAACAAACGTATTTCCCAAACCCGAGCCAACCTGACGCGCGCAGCGGACGTCTTACAGAAAACTACTTATGCGGCTCCCTTCAACGGCGTCGTCAGCAACCTTCCGGTACGGGAAGGGGAAAGCGTGGTCATCGGAATTCAGAACGCTCCCGGCAGCACGCTGATGACGGTCGCGGATATGTCGGTGATCACGGCTGAAGTTAAGGTCGACGAAACCGACATCGTGAATGTGCACCTGGGCCAATCAGCCGATGTAACGATTGACGCCTTTCCGCACCAGATTTTTAAAGGCATAGTTTCGGAGATCGGGGACAACGCGATTGTGCGCTCGACCGGCGTCGCCACCAGTCAGACTACCGGCAGTAGTCAGGAAGCGAAGGATTTTAAAGTGGTGGTGACGCTGCAGAATCCGCCCGACAACTTGCGCCCCGGCCTTTCCACAACGGCCAAGATTACAACCGCGACTCGTCCACAGGCTCTGTCGATTCCGATTCAGGCGCTCACGATCCGCAAGCCGGAAGACTTGATCGAGGACAAGGACAAGAAATCCAGCGATACGAGCGCCCCGGTTACGAACGCCGCTAAAGACAAGAAGAACGAGATGCAGGGTGTGTTCATCGTTCGCGACAAGAAATCGAAATTCGCAGCCGTGGAAACCGGCATTGCCGGCACCACCGAAATCGAAGTTCGCAGCGGCTTGCAGGAGGGCGACGAGATCGTCACTGGCTCCTACAAAGTTTTGCGAACGTTGCGTCAAGGAGTAAACGTGAAGGTGGACAACTCGGCCCCCAAAAAAGAAGACGAGGGTTCCTAACAATTACAGCTGTACCGCGTCCAAACAAACATATCGGACGTGATAGAAAGTAGAGGAACAGTTCATGGCAACCGCCGAGGTCATCCAGATGAGTTCACCGAGCTTCGTATCGAGCATAAATACACCCGGCGTCTCCGCGCCGCCCGAATCCGCCATGATCTTCACCGAGGATCTGTGGAAGACCTACGAGATGGGCTCCGAGCAGGTTCACGCTCTCCGCGGCGTCAATTTAAAGATGGAGCGCAACGAGTACGTCGCGATCATGGGCCCGTCAGGCTCTGGGAAGTCGACTCTGATGAACCTGATCGGCTGCCTGGATTCACCGACCAAAGGCCAGTACTGGCTCAACCAGCAGCGTGTCAGCGAACTGACCGACGATGAGCTCGCCCGCATTCGGAACAAGGAAATTGGTTTCGTGTTCCAGACCTTCAATCTGCTGGCCCGGGCAACCGCTCTGCACAACTGCGAACTGCCGCTGATCTATGCCGGGATTCCAGCAGCGGAACGCATCGAGCGGGCGAAGGACGCGCTAATTTCCGTCGGCATGGAATCGCGCATGAACCACAAGCCGAACGAGCTCTCCGGCGGCCAGCGCCAGCGCGTCGCCATCGCCCGCGCCCTGGTCAACAAGCCGTCCATCATCCTGGCCGACGAACCCACCGGCAACCTCGACTCCCAAACCGGACTGGAGATCATGGCCCTGTTCGACCGCCTGCACTCCGAAGGCAACACCATCGTTCTGGTCACCCACGAACACGACATCGCGGAGTACGCGCATCGCGTGGTGTTTATTAAGGATGGCGTGATCGCAAGGGATGAGCGGAAAATCCGATAGGCGGACACAGACTAAGCGGTGGTCTTTTTACGTGCCTTGCCTCGTTTCATCTCAGAGCTGAACAATTTTCGCCGTTTTCTCCATTTTCCCAATTCTTCACCGACGAGCCCTGGGTCAATCCCGATTTCGAAGAGTCGGTTCTTCTCAAGAACCGTCTTTGGAGATTTCTTGTAAATTTTCGCCCCCACCAAAGTCGTCATGAAATATGCACGGTGCCCCAGGTTCGCGTGCGTTCTTTGCACGTTAACCTGGGTGACGTGAAATGCGAAACCGGGCCTCACTCGTATAGTGAGCGCCACCCAGGTTAGCGCCAGAAAACGGCGCGAACCTAGGGCACCATCAGGTCTCTTTAGGTCTCTTTTTACCGCAGCCCTTCCACCAAGGAAATCTGCCGTTCCTCCGCATCGTACATAGTCGCTATCTTCCCGTCCGCGGATGCACCTACCCAGGAAGGAGCGCTCCGCAGTGAGACTAGATCGCGAACTTGTCGCCGGGCGTGGTCATGCCTGCATGGTTCATTCTCCAAAGTTCAGGCTTGCCCTCTTCGTTTAGTATTGCTAGCGAGCAAGAGGAGCGCTATGCGTCGACATTTTCTCAGCCTTTCTGCACTCGTCATCTTCTTACCCGTTCTTTCACTCGCTCAATCCCCAGGTGCCGCGAGCCCGACCCGCCCTCTCACCGCGCGCGAAATTGTGGAGCGCATCAAGGCTCACGTTGGCGTTCCCTGGCAGAAAGAAACCGTCGACACTTTCAAAGCCGGAGATCCTGACACCCGCATCACTGGCATCGCTGTCACCATGATGGCGACCTTCGACGTCCTGCAGCGCGCCGTCGCCGCTGGAGACAATTTCGTCATTACGCACGAGCCGACTTTCTACAATCACCTGGATCATTTCGATGAAATTCCGCAGAAGGAAAACGACGCCGTCCTCGCCCAAAAACTGGCTTTCATCAAGGAGCACAAGCTGGTGGTCTGGAGATTTCACGACCATTGGCACTCGCGCAACCCGGACGGCATCGAAGTTGGCATGATTCGCGCCCTCGGCTGGGAGGCGTTTCAAGATAAACAGAATCCGTATCTGTTTACGATTCCCGCAATCACTCTGGACAAACTCGCAGCGGAATTGAAGTCTCGTCTCGAACTCCACACCATGCGTGTAGTCGGCGATCCACACATGAAACTAACTCGCGTAGCTCTTTCGCCCGGTGCGGCAGGCATGCAAACGGAGATTCAAGCCTTGGAAATTTCTGACGTGCAGTTGCTGATCACCGGCGAATCGCGCGAGTGGGAAACCGTGGAATACGCCGCCGACGCCGTGAGCGAGAAGAAGCAGAAGGCTCTCATCGTGCTCGGTCACATTCCATCCGAGCAAGCCGGAATGGAAGAATGCGCGCGCTGGCTCAAGCCCTTCGTCCCGGAGGTCTCCGTCGAATTTATTCCCGCCGCGCAGCCGTTCTGGTAATCCTATCTACCGAGGCTTCCCTCCACCCAGGTTAACGTCCAAAAAACGGACGTGAACCTGGGGCACCCGGCCTACTCAACGGTTTCTGGGATGCAATCGATGTTTCTTTAAAGGAACATACTTCAGGGCGTCGTCAAGGCCGGTTGCTGAATCCAGAACAATTCCCCGTTCGCCTTTTCAATCCGGTACTGCGTAAGCTGACCCGGAGTACATTGCGCTCCCACAATGACTCCTTCACCCAGCGCGCCGCGTGCATGTGCACCGAGTTTCAGCGCAAAGCAATCGGACGGAACCGTCGATGTGGGAGTTCCGGGCAAATTCGCGGATGTCGACAATAAAACCCCCTTATCGGTGAGTTCGTAGTTCGGCGTAACCCATGTCGTCGTAAAGGGCCCGATGCCATGAACCTGCACGACCGCGTCAGTCTTCGAGAAGGCGAAGTGGGCCATCTTCTTGCCTACAAGTCCGTAACCTCCCATCTCCATGGTTTCGAGCGCGTTCGGGTTAAAGCGTTCGCCCATACCCAACTCCCATGTGCCCTTCAGCACCGTGATGTGCTCGTCCTCCGGATGTGTGTGCGGCATGATGATGTAGCCCGCTTCCGAGTGAATGCGAATCACGTAGAGCGCGCCGGCTTTGGTGGGATCGCCGGAGACGGTGACGAAGCGATGATTTCGGGTGAACGTCGACATGGGGACAACGTGCGAGGACTTGCGCTCCTGCGACCAAGCAGGAAGGGTCATCAATACGGCAAGGCTGAGTAACGCAGGAATGTTTTTCATCATCCAATTCTCCGAGCCGCAGCTTTGAGCTTCCATCAGAAATCGGTGCCCAAGTGCGCGACGTTCTTTCTACAATTTTCGTCGGCGATGATGGCCAAGTCTCAAACCGGCAAAAGGCCAGTGAGAGGCCGCGCACGGCATCACTGACCGGTTTTTTCGCCTGCCGCGACCGCCTACTGCTTATCGTAGACCGACGTGCTGTCCGACCCATTCCCTTTAGCATCTGTGCTTTTGCTTTCCAGGGTCGTCGTTTTCCCATCTGCCGACACGATCGCGGTGCTCGTGGCGACAACTTTGCCATCTTTCTTCAGCGTCGCCATATACTTGTGGGCGCTGACCCTCTTGATCGCAATGTGATCGGCTCCGTAAGCCATGCCGTTCCCCGTAACTCCGTAGTCCTTTCCGTCGTACTTTGCCGTAAAACCGTATTTCACGGCACCGTCTGTCCCTTCGCCTTCAAAACTGTACGTTATCTTGTCGCCATCCGCGCTCACAGTCCGCGTCAGACTCTTGTACGTCATCCCCGCAGGAAATTTCGATTTCTCGAGATTCAGTTTCCAGCTTCCGATCACAGCATTGGTTTCCGCAAGCAGCAGGCTGGGGATGCCAAAACTCAGTACGGCCAAAGCCAAAATCAATCTTCTTCGGTTCATAGGTGTGTCTCTCTCCATTTTCAGTCTCGGGATTCACGATAAGTCCCGGCTGCCCAATATAGCAGCAAAAGCAAGGCGCCCCTCATTCGCGAAGTTTTCGTATCTCCAACCTGATCTCGGCGATGCTTCCTTCCCAAGTAAACGTCCAAAGAACGGGCGTAAACCTGGGGCACCGCGCTTGTTTCAAAAATATGAATTTGTCATTCTGAGCGCCAGCGAAGAATCCCTATCGCTGGCAAGACTGTCGGTATTCAAAGGGATTTCTCGCTACGCCCGGAATGACAATTCTATTCATGAAACAACCCCAAACCGCTACTGCGGAAACCCCATCTTCCGCACGAATTCCGTGTAGCGCGGGTCGGAGCGCAACGCGTCGAAATTCGTATCCACGGGGAGGCGGCGCACGAAGGCGTCGTGTTCTTCGAGGGCGGTATTGAGCCAAAGGAACGCTTGGTCTTTCTCGCCCACGCTGGCATAAAGTTCGGCGATTAGATAGCTGCTGCTAAATCGGATGCCCGACTTTCGTCGAGTGAGCAGAGCTTCGATACCCTTGTGTGCGGCCACCGGCCATCCGCCGGAATGGTATCCGGCGTCGAGAGCGGCTGCGAAGTCTGCGTAGTTCTTGTCGTTGCCCTGTTGACCGAAGGCGGCAATCTCCTGGATCGCTTGAGGATATTTACGCTGTTGCCAATACGAAGTGCGCCAGTTGGATCCGCTCTCGGTGGCCGTAGGTTGGGCGCAAGCCGACGGGCATCCAGCTCTTTCGCGCGCGCCTGCTCCGGCGACATATAGTCCACCGTCCCCATAACCGAACCAGGACTGGTCAGGTGCGCATCGTCCATGGCAGCCGTCATGGAGTTGAGTGTGGCCTGGCTCGAAGAGTCAGCGGACGCCACCTTGGCCAGCCCAAAATCCAAAATCTTAGCGTGGCCGCGTTTCGTGACAAAGATGTTCGCGGGCTTGATGTCGCGGTGCACAATACCCTGCGAGTGCGCGGCGTCCAAGCCATCGGCCACCCAGCATGGAAAAAGTCTGGATTGAACGTTAGTTTAACGGTATAATAATGGCATAATAACAGCAAAATATCGGCATGGAGCAGCCACTCGAAGCCAGTGTGGTTGACCACGAAAGAAACCATGACCACTAAAAAATCGGCCAGATTCACCCCCACCTTCACCATCACTCCAGCCCTGGCCAGCGCTCTCATGCGGATCGAAGCCGTCAAGCAAACCATCCAGACCTTGCCGATTACGCCGCGCGTGCTCGCCAACCTGCGCGAGACGGCCCGTCTGTTTTCTACTCACTACTCGACCGTGATCGAAGGCAACCGCTTGACCCAGGAACAGGTAGTCCAGGTGATCGGCACCGATCAGCATTTTCCAGGTCGGGAACGCGACCAGGACGAGGTCAAAGGCTACTACGCCGCACTGGACGATTTGGAGCGCTGGGCAAAAAGAGGAGCGAAAGTTTCCGACACGCTCGTCCAGAAGCTGCACGGTTTGGTCATGGGAGGCGGCTTGGCGCGCGTCAAGTCCACGCCCTACCGCGACGGGCAAAATGTGATCCGGGACGCTCGCTCCCAAGCCATCGTCTATATGCCGCCGGAGGCCAAGGACGTTCCGAGGC
>JANXUC010000076.1 GCA_025352065.1 Acidobacteriaceae bacterium
ATTAAGCGCGATGGAAGCTGGCGTGGACGATTACCTAACCAAACCTTTTGATGATTTAGAGCTAAAGGCCCGACTCCTCGCAGGTCAGCGCGTCATCGAACTTCAAAATAAGCTCTTAGAGGCTCATACGATACTGGAGCACACTGCGTCGCACGATCACCTTACGGGATTGATGAACCGTGGAGAAATCATGCAGTCTCTGCAACGGGAGTTGTCCAGATCAAGCCGTGAGAACTCACCGTTAGAGGTGGCGATGATTGACGTTGATCACTTCAAGACCGTGAACGACGATTTGGGGCACCTATTTGGAGACGAAGCGCTGCGGGAAGTTGCCCGCAGATTCCAGTCCCAACTCCGCGACTACGATTTCATTGGCCGATACGGCGGAGAAGAGTTCTTGCTGGTCCTTCCGGGTTGCGATTTACGAACCGCGCTCGCTCGTACTGATCAAATTCGTTCGTTCGTTAGCCGTATCGCGGTGCGCGCACGAGGAAAATGTGCCTCAATTACCGTGAGTATAGGAGTTGCCGTCGCCAACGGACAGAAAGATGTCGAAATCAAGAATCTTCTGGACCAGGCCGATCGAGCGCTGTACGAGGCGAAGAAAAACGGTCGGAACAGGGTTGATCATGTGAATCCCCTGGCCACGAACTCGCCAGCGTTCGTGTCCGCTCCGTGCATTGGAATCTTGCAAGGAAGACAATCCTTCTCATTGAAGACAGTAAATTCTTGCGAATTGCGACCGAACGCATGCTCGTCAAAGCAGGCTATCAGGTGCTCAGCGCCAGCGACGGCGAGCAAGCGCTCGTGGTTGCCCGTGACAGACTTCCCGACCTCGTAATTCTAGACATGCTCTTACCCAAACTGGGTGGGCCGGAGGTACTACATGCGTTGAAACAAGGAGCATCAACCGCACATATTCCCGTGATCGTTTTAAGCGGTATGTCGCAGAAGAACGAACAGAAGCTGAAGCAAGAAGGCGCGTCGGCCTTTCTGGAGAAGGGGCACTTGCTAAATAACCCCCGCGCGCTCTTGGATGCGATCAGCCACGCACTCAGTCGCGATGCGGCAGAAGTAGTCCCAATATGAGCTCCGCGAAAACAAAATCGGTTCTGGCTCCTGGACGCGCCAACGGCGATGCCAGGTTCCGAAACATAGAGCGACGCGAATGGCGGCTTTGGTCCACCGCCGTAGTTGTTACATTGGTATTGACCCTCGGTTTGGTCTCCTTTCTCCTCCCCCACGGCCGTACCGATCATGCAGAGCTGGACACAGTCCAGATCATTGGGGTAGTCCGTGGTTTGATGTGCCTGGTATTGCTGTTCGATGTATACGTCATTTACCAGCACTTGCAGATCTATCGCATCCGCCGGCAATTGGTAGAGCGGGAAGAGTTGTTTCGGCTGATTAGTGAAAACGCCGCTGACATGATTGCGCTCGTGGATGCCAATGGCAAGCGCCTCTACAACAGCCCCGCCTACTCCAAAATACTTGGCTACACCACGGAGGAATTACAGCATACGTCTGCCTTCGAACAAGTTCACCCCGAAGATCAAGCACGAGTCCAGGAAGCGGCCAAAGAGACGCAGCTTGGCGGAGTCGGACGCAGAATCGAATATCGGATGCGGCACAAGAACGGCAACTGGCTCACTCTCGAGTCTACCGCGAGCATGATCGTGGATGGCACGGGCCAAGTTGAAAAGCTGGTCATCGTCAACCGTGACATCACAGATCGGAAACGGCTGGAAGAGCAATACCGCCAAGCTCAGAAAATGGAAGCTATCGGAAGGCTTTCTGGAGGGATCGCCCACGACTTCAACAATCTTCTGGGCGTAATCATTGGATTTGCCGAGATTCTGCAATCGAATGTTGGGGATTCGTTCTTGTTAACCGACAGCGTCGAAGAGATTCTGAAAGCTGGCAAGCGGGCAGGGTCTCTGACCCGGCAACTGCTGGCGTTCAGCCGTCAACAGGTTCTAGAGCCCAAGCTTCTGGAATTGAACCACACCATTTCAGAAATCGAAAAAATGCTGCAACGAATCATTGGAGAGGATATAAAACTCACCACGATTCTCGATCCCAGCCTTGGGAGAATCAAAGCCGACGAAGGGCAAATCGAACAAGTCATCCTGAACTTGGCGGTAAACGCACGCGATGCGATGCCGTCGGGCGGCAGCCTGGTCATTGAGACAAAGAACGTAGAAATTGATGAGGGATTTGCTCGCAGATATTCCTATCCTGTGCAACCGGGTCAATACTTGCTGGTCACAGTAGCTGACAGCGGCGTCGGCATGGATACGGAAGTTCAATCGCACATGTTTGAGCCTTTCTTTACGACGAAGGAAAAGGGCAAAGGAACAGGGCTTGGCTTAGCCACGGTCTACGGCATCGTGAAACAAAGTGGCGGCTACATTGATATTTCGAGTGAACTGGGTCGCGGCTCTACCTTCAAAATCTATTTGCCTCGAGTTCATGAAGAGCTTGCGCCGAAGATGGCGCGCCAAGAAGAACAGGCGGGTTCGCAAGTGAGTACTTCTCTGCTTGTTGTGGAAGATCAAGAGGCACTTCTTAAGTCGACATGCAGTCTCTTGCGATCCCTCGGCTACGAGGTCTTAGGAGCCGACTGCGGCGCCGAAGCTCTTCGCATGAGTCAGGAGCGCCAAGGAAAGATCGATCTGCTGCTGACGGACGTAGTAATGCCAGGAATGGGTGGTCTGGAACTCGGGACTCTCGTGGGAGCTCAAAGACCACACACCAAAATCATTTACATGTCCGGGTATACGGGGCAGTCGGTCGGTCGCACCGAGACGTTTTCTCCCGACACGCTTTTTATTATGAAACCTTTCACCCGCGACGATTTAGATCGGAAGATCCGAGAGGCTCTGCAGAATGGATTGCCATGCGCTTCGGTGCAATAGAATCCTCCCCCAAATACTCAAAGGAGAGCACTATGAAACGAATTCTACTAGTGGATGACGATCAGGCAATCCGCAAGCTTGTCCGGATGCGCTTGTCCGATCTGTATGAGGTTGTTGACACGGGCGATCCAGCAGAGGCCCTGGCGCTGGCGCTTGAGAACCAGCCCGCTGCGATTTTGTTGGACGTCATGATGCCGCGCCTCTCTGGTCTCGAACTCTGCCAGAGTTTTCAGTCGTTGAGTTACACATCGCACATTCCGGTATTCGTGATTAGCGGCGGCGGGCCAGCTCGCAGCACATTTGTGGAGCACGCTCAACGCTTAGGGGCGAAGGCCTACATTGACAAGCCGATTGATTTCGAGCAGCTCAAATCCAAGCTGGCGGTTGAATTAGCAAAGGACCTGCCAGAGCGAAGGAATCAAATTCGAATTCGAATGCGACTCGGTCTGAAATTGAATGGAAAAAATGCCGATGGCACAACATTTGAAGAAATGGCCATAACCGAAGACGTGAGCGCAAATGGTTTCCTTGGTAGTTGTGCACGGCGGCTGGAGGCGGGCGCGCTATTTCAAGTCTTCTTGGTACGGGATTCCTTCCGTTTTGCGGGGTCGGCCCGCGTCATGCGAGAAGAGCCTAACAGTGCAGCTTGGCAACGCTATGGGTTTCAATTTGAGGAAACGACTGCCGAGTGGGTGATGCATGAAAATCGCTGCCAGCCGGAGTTCGCAGGACAGAAGTCTTAGTATGGCCGAGCTGCCTTTTGCGGGTTCGGGCGATTCACCCAACGTGATCCAAAAGCCCGAAGGTCGTTCAAGAACCAGTGTTCTGATCGTGGATGACAGTGCGTTCATGCGCGCAGCCCTGTCCCGCATGATCGCTTCGGATCCTGATCTTTATGTCGTCGGGACGGCCGGGACCGGAACTGAGGGTCTGGAACGAATCGTGGCCCTTAATCCTGATGTTGTTACACTCGACGTGCAAATGCCCGGCCTCGACGGGCTGGGAACTCTTCGCCGCATAATGGCCCACAGTCCGCGTCCTGTCCTCATGGTCAGTTCTTGCACGTTAAAGGACACCGAAATCACTTTTGACGCCCTCGCCGCTGGTGCGTTCGACTACGTGCCCAAGCAACTGTCGTCAGAGTCCCTGGAAATTGCCCACATCTACGACGACTTGGTGAGCAAGGTCAAGGCTGCGGCACAATCGAGGCACTCCCGCACCGCATTGCGGACTGGAAGAAAGTCTCCGAGAACGGCAGATTCACTCGAACGCGAAAAGAACGTTATCGCTCCAGAGATCGTGGCCATCGGGACATCGACTGGCGGCCCCAGGGCGTTGCAGGAAATTCTTCCGCTGCTTCCCGCGAACCTGCCTGTTCCAGTCTTGATCGTCCAGCATATGCCTCCTGGTTTTACTGGGCCCTTCGCGCAGCGTTTAAACGATTTGTGCCTAGTGAGAGTACAAGAAGCGTTCCATCACGAGGTCCTCCAGCGTGGGGTGGTATACATTGCCCCAGCCGGAACTCACATGACCGTGGAGAGGGCCAATTCCAGCACGGTCATCTCCCTTACATCCGAGCCGGAGCACCGTCGGCATATCCATGGGGTGGACATCATGATGAACTCGGTGGCGTCGATATTTCAAAACCGAACCATGGGAGTGATTATGACGGGGATGGGCACTGACGGCGCGTTGGGGATGCAGGCTATCCGTCGCGAGGGAGGCCTCACCATAGGTCAAGACGAGGCAAGTTGCACGGTGTATGGCATGCCACGGGCCTGCGCAGAGCTTGGAATTCTTGATCGGGTCGTTCCGATTTGTCAGATTCCACAGCAGATTTTGCAGGCTACGCGGTACCGTCAGTCAGCTCTAGTGCATCCTTAAAGAGCTCGCAAGTGAGGCTGTTGCCGCTTCCTGGAGAAGTGAAACTGGAAGTCAGGCATGAGCGCTCCGATCACCAATGCGAATCGGCAGCAAACTCAAAGCTGCGTTGTCCGGCCTAAGGCACCAAGCTGCTCATACGGAAGTGGATCCGCAGGACACGGGGCTGGAGGGGCTGGAGGTACTGGACCTCGACACCCACTCGGAGTTTACTTCGAGAAATCTGCACGAACGCGATATTGCGATGCTGGAGGGCCTGCGCCGGCTCACCCACTCGTTCGTGCAGCGTCCCGATACGATCCTGCAGGAGCTAGTGAATGCCGCCGTTGACCTGTGCGGTGCCGACAGCGCAG
>JANXUC010000120.1 GCA_025352065.1 Acidobacteriaceae bacterium
CAGATGTTCCAGGGCCAGCGCGTGGCTGACGCGGTCGTGACCCAACTCGGCCTTGGGATGCCGCTCTACAACCTCCTGTTCGTCACGGGCATCGTCTTTTTTGCGTACTTCTACACAGCGATCATCTTCAATCCTGATGACGTTGCGGAGAACATGCGCAAGTACGGCGGCTTCATTCCTGGAATACGCCCTGGCAAGCGGACGGGTGATTTCATCAATGCTGTCCTCACACGAATTACGCTGGTTGGCGCGCTTTACCTGATCATCATCTCCTTCATTCCCGAGTGGATGATCACTGGCATTCATCTCAACCACTTGCCGGTTTTGCTGGGTGGGAGTTTGTTTGAGCGGTTGCCGACTTGGGTCACAAACGGACTCGGCATCAACTTTTATTTTGGGGGCACATCGCTGCTGATTGTGATTGGAGTGGCGATGGATACGGTGCAGCAAATTGAAGCGCAGTTGATTATGCGCCACTATGACGGATTCACTCCGCGCAGCGGGCGCATCCGTGGGCGACAGAGTTGGCAACGCTAGGCGACGGCAGTTCCGGTACGAACGCCGGTCCTTCCGGGAAGATTGGGCCGTTGATTTTGTTAGGGCCTCCCGGAGCCGGTAAGGGAACCCAGGGCAAGCGTATATCTGATCGCTACAAGATCCCTCAGATTTCGACGGGAGATCTGCTTCGCGACAACGTGACCCGGGAAACTGAACTGGGGCGACGCGCGAAGGAGATTATGGCGCGCGGCGAGCTGGTACCCGACAACTTGGTCTGCGATATGGTGGCAACCCGGTTGCGTCAAGCCGATTGCCAGCGCGGTTACATACTTGACGGCTTTCCGCGTACTCCGGCCCAGGCCGGATGGCTGGAAGCGTTTTTGGAAAGCGAGTTCTTTGACAAACCGCGGGACGAACGGGATGGCCCGATTGTGATCCGCATGAATGTTGACTATAATCTACTCAAGATGCGGCTGACTGGCCGGCGTTCCTGCCCTGTCTGCAACACCATCTACAACGTTCATTTTCAACCTCCGCGGGTCAATGAAACTTGTGACAAGGATGGCACGAAGCTCATCCAGCGCAATGATGATCGTGCGGAAGTGATCACGCAGCGTCTTCAAGCGTATGAAGCGCAGACGCGCCCGGTAGCAAGTTTTTATGCCGCGAAAGAGCAGTTGGTTACGATTGATGCGGACCGTCCGATGGATGAAGTCACGGCGATGATGGTTTGGGCGATTGAAGGCGAGTAAGAATCGGGCCAAGAAAAGACTCATGGCGATTGTTTGTAAATCGGCGGCTGAGATCGAGAAGATGCGGAAGAGCGGTCGGCTGGTCCGCGAAGTTCTCGATGCGCTGAAGGCTGCGGTAAAGCCCGGCGTCAGTACGATGGATTTGGAACGCATTGCTGGAAAAATGATTCAGGATGCTGGTGCGAAACCGGCATTTAAGGGGTATCACGATTATCCTTGCGTTCTGTGCACGTCGATCAATCAGGAGATCGTGCATGGGATTCCTTCCGAGAAGCGCAAGTTGAAGGAAGGCGACATTGTTTCGATTGATTGCGGCGTGATTTTGGACGGCTACTACGGCGATGCGGCGATTACTGTCGCTGTCGGTGCTGAGATTTCGCCGGACTTGGTGAGGCTGCTGGAAGTGACAGAAGCTTCACTGTACCGTGGCATTGAGCAAGCGCGGGTGGGCAACAGCGTCGGCGACGTGGGCGCTGCGGTACAGGAATATGTGGAAGCCAACGGCTTCAGCGTGGTTCGCGAATTTGTAGGGCACGGAATTGGAACGCGGTTGCATGAAGAGCCGCAGGTTCCGAATTTCGGATCACGCGGTCAAGGTCCGAAGTTGCGCGAAGGTATGGTGCTAGCCATCGAGCCAATGGTGAACACGGGCGGTCCGGGTGTGCGCGTGCTGGACGACAAGTGGACGGCGGTCACCGAAGATGGAGGCTTTAGCGCGCACTTCGAGCATTCGGTGGCAGTAACAAAAGATGGACCGGTGATTTTGACGCAATAGCTTTCGCACTGGGAGCGAATTCGGAAAAGAAGTACGAACAAAAGATTTTGCAAAGGGGTACATGAGTAAAGAAGACGCGATTGAGGTTATGGCAACCGTTCTTGAACCGTTGCCCAACGCCATGTTCAAGGTGGAGCTGGAAAATAAGCACCAGGTACTGGCGCATGTTTCCGGAAAGATGCGCAAGAATTTCATTCGCATTTTGCCGGGCGACAAAGTAGCGGTAGAGCTCTCGCCCTACGACCTCACGCGCGGGCGCATCGTGTATCGCTACAAGTAGTCAAAAATGGAACAGAGTATTCGAAGTCAGGACACTGAATTTTATGAAGGTAAGAGCTTCCGTAAAGAAGATGTGCGACAAGTGCAAGGTCATTACGCGCAAAGGTGTCGTGCGTGTGATCTGCGAGAATTCCAAGCATAAGCAGCGTCAGGGATAGTCGGCGCAAAGCCGCCGCAGGGCGTCGGCTGTAAGCACTATAAGGAGCGGTTCAAATGGCACGTATTGCAGGCATCGATCTTCCGCGTAACAAGCACGCGAACATCGCGCTGACCCACATCTACGGGATCGGGACAGCCCGCGCTCGTCACATTCTGGAAGAAGCCAGCGTCGATCCCATCAAGAAGATTCAGGATCTGAACGAAGAAGAAGTGAACCGTATCCGCCAGGTGATTGAGAACCAGGGCGGAGTCGAGGGTGACCTGCGCAAGGAAATCTCGATGAACATCAAGCGGCTCATCGAAATCGGTTCCTACCGTGGCTACCGTCACCGCAGAAATCTTCCGGTTCGCGGTCAGCGCACGCACACCAATTCCCGCACGCGCAAAGGTCCGCGCAAGGGCACGGTTACCAACAAGAAGAAAACGGCGAAGGCATAATTTATGGCGAAACCAGCAGCAGCAGGTACAGGCGGCGCTCCCGACAAAAAGGGAAAGAAGAAAACCTTCAAGAAGAAGGAACGCAAGAACGTTCCATTCGGAATTGCGCACATTCAGGCGTCGTTCAATAACACGATCGTCACCATCTGCGATCCGGCGGGGAACGTGCTTTCCTGGAAAAGCTCGGGTTCGCTGGGATTCCGCGGATCGCGTAAAGGCACACCATTCGCGGCGCAGCAGGCTGCGGTGAATGCTGCCAGTCTCGCGCGTGAGCAGGGCGTTCGCGCCGTGGAAGTTCGGGTGAGCGGTCCGGGATCAGGCCGCGAATCTGCGATTCGTGCGCTGGCCACTGCGGGCATCGATGTGAAGAACATCAAGGACGCGACACCAGTTCCGCACAACGGCTGCCGTCCGCCGAAGCGCCGCAGAGTTTAGTTCGGGCGAAACAATTGATTTTCAACCGGGAAGAAGGGACGCCAATCCTGTAAACCGGTTCTTATAAGGAGACCAACTTGGCGCGTTATAGAGATGCTGTATGCCGCCTTTGCCGTCGCGAAGGCATGAAGCTGTTTCTCAAAGGCACGAAGTGCTTTAGCGAGAAGTGCGCGGTTGAAAAGCGCAACTTTGCTCCCGGTCAACACGGGAAAGACAAGAAGACGAAGACGAAGATCGTGGGCTACGGTCTCCAACTGCGCGAAAAGCAGAAGGCCAAACGCATGTTCTTCGTGCAGGAAGGCCAGTTCCGCAACTACTTCGAAAAAGCCACGCGGATGCAGGGCGTTACCGGCGAAGTACTGTTGCAGCAACTGGAACGCCGCCTCGACAACATTGTTTACCGCATGGGCTTTGCCATGTCGCGCCGTCAGGCACGGCAACTCGTTCGTCACGGACATATTTCCATCAACGGCCGCAAGGTGAACATTCCTTCCTACCAGATCAGCGTGGGAGAGGAAATTTCCGTGCGCGACCGCAGCCGTGAGATGTCGGGATTGCTGGCGGCGAAGGAATTCAACAGCCATCAAACACCGCCTACATGGATGAACATCGATCGCGAAAACTTCAAGGGTAGCGTAACGCAGATTCCGAAACGCGGCGAAATCAACGTGCCCGTGAACGAACAGCTGATCGTCGAACTTTACAGTAAGTAGCAGAAGCAAGTTTCGAGTTTCAAGTTTCGAGAAGTGAGACAGGGCCGCTGCTCCATTACTCGATCTTGAATTTACTCGAAACTAGCAACTCGAAACTGCTTTCAGGTCCTACACTTCGAGCCAGATAAGCCTGTTTCGGCGTTTGACCCAGACCTGGGCCGGTCTGGGGATGCCGAACTGAGCTGCATGGCCGAGAGGAGCAACACACATGCTTTGGAAGGGTTTTCAAAAGCCGAAACGTCTCGCCACTGATGCCGCCAGCCTTACCGACAAGTACGGTATGTTCTGGGCGCAACCGTTTGAACGTGGATTTGGAACAACAATCGGCAACTCGCTGCGCCGCGTCCTGCTGTCGTCCATTGAAGGCGCCGCCATCACGGCCGTCAAGGTTGAGGGCGTGCTGCATGAATTCCAGTCGATCCCGGGCGTGGTAGAAGATGCAACGGACATCATTCTGAACCTGAAGCAAATTCCCTTCAAGCTCAGTGGAGATGGACCGAAAGCCATTTACCTCCGCGCGGAAACGCCCGGAATTGTCACCTCCGGCATGATCGAAGCCGATGGCGACGTCGAAGTGTTGGACAAAGACGTCTACATCGCAACCGTCAGCGAAGGCGGCAAGCTGGACATGGAAATGCGTTTGAAGCGTGGACGCGGCTACATCTCCGCCGACAAGAACTTCGACGACGATCTCGGGCTTGGCTTTATCCCGATCGATTCGGTTCACTCGCCGGTACGGAAAGTGAACTATGCCGTGGAAGCGGCGCGTCTCGGTCAGATCACCGACTACGACAAGCTGACACTCGAAGTCTGGACCAACGGTTCGATCACTCCGGGCGATGCCATCGGTCTTTCCGCCAAGCTGCTGAAAGATCACATGAACATCTTCATCAACTTCGAAGAAGAGATGGAGTCGGCGTCCCTATCGGAAGACCGCAAGCCGGAGATCCGCAACGAGTACTTGAATCGCTCGGTTGAGGAATTGGAACTCTCGGTCCGCAGCTACAACTGCCTGAAGAACGCCAACATTCAGTCCATTGGCGAACTGGTGCAGAAGACCGAAAACGAAATGCTGAAGACGAAAAACTTCGGTCGCAAGTCGCTGAACGAAATTAAGGAAATTCTGGGCACCATGGGATTAGGACTCGGCATGAAGATTGACGAGCACGGCAACGCCGTTCCTGGCGCGCCGCAGCCTGTCACCATGGGACCTTTTGGCGATGAAGACGACGAAGAGGACGATTTGGTTTAGCCGGGACGTCGTTAAATTAGTTTCGGGCCAGCTTGTCGCTGAGGCGCGGCTGGCCTGACTGAAGATTGAAGAACGGGGAATACACATGCGTCACAAAGTTGCAGGATGGAAACTCGGCAGGAATACCAGCCACCGCCGCGCGCTGCTGCGCAATCTGGTCACGTCGGTCATTATGGAAGAGCGCATTGAAACCACGCTGACCAAGGCGAAGGCGCTGCGTCCGCACGTGGAGAAAATGATCACGCTAGGCAAGCGCGGAGATGTAGCCGCCCGCCGTCTGGCCCTCTCGTACCTGATGACTCGCGAATCCGTGGACAAGCTGTTCGATACGCTCGCACCTCGCTTCGGCGACCGTCAGGGCGGCTACTTGAGGATCATTCAAGGAGGCTGGCGCAAGGGCGATGGCGGTGATATTGCCTTCGTCGAACTGCTGGGTAGCGAGAAGGTGATCGAAGCCAAGCGCAAGAAAAGTGCGGATGCCCGTTCTAAACGCGCCGATGCCACCCGCAAGGCTATGGAAGAAAACCAAGCCCAAGCCGAGGCCGAAGCTAAGGAAACCGAAGCTGCGGAAAAGAAGGAAGACAAAAAGGAAAAGAAGAGCAAGAAGTAGCGCTTGGATTTTCTTGTATCCTTGCCTTCAACAAGCAGATTTACGGAACGCACCCTTCGGGATGCGTTTTGTTTTCTAGAGTGCATACTCTAAGGTTGTTGATCACTTGCATCCCCACCGCTTGCACAGCGGGAGTTTCGTCCTACAATCGAACTACGACTCAAATGGCGCTCTCACGTACAGGTGTTGCCGTTGCCGCCGGGGCAGCTGTTATGCTGCTCTTGGTATCCGTTGGCACATTGATCTGGCTCAACAATCAGGGGCCTGTGCTCCATCGTTCCGAGGAAAAAGACCCTCTCTCGAATACTCCGAAGTCGGTAATCTTCAACCCCTTACGTGACCGTTCCGCTGAAAATGCGGCGCTGATCATGATTCGTGCCATGCGCGACGGAAAATGTCGCGAAGTACTGTCAGTCTGGGAAAAGGACTATCGAAAGAAGTATGCGGAATCGATTTGCAATTCTGAAACACAACACCCGCTAGTCGCATGGAAGCTGGTGGATTGGGAAGATCGCCCTCCGCTGATCATCCTGCATTATCGCGGTACGCGCCGCAACGCTCCCGGCGAAGACACCTACTACAAGGAACATCTGTGGGTCACGGTAGAGAATCGCGGCGCGTGGCAAGCTACAAAATACGATGCCATGTACTAGCCTTTGATCCCTTCGTGCGAGCACGCCTTATGGTGACTGATGTCCGATTCCGCCGCTGACCTGAACCCGGAGTTGCGCCCCCGTAATGTTTACGCTTTCGGCGCAACCTCGTTCTTCAATGACACGGCCAGCGAGATGGCTTACTGGGTACTTCCAGCGTTTCTCGCGTCGCTCGGCGTAGGCCCGGAAAAACTGGGATTTATCGAGGGCATCGCCGAGAGCGTAGCATCTTTTACCAAACTTTTCTCCGGATATCTCGCCGACCGTGCCTCGCGCCGTAAGCCTATTGTTGTGGCGGGCTATCTGGTAGCGAATGCGGTCAAGCCCATCTTGGCCCTCGCGACCAGCTGGTGGCACGTGCTGTTCATTCGTTTCGCCGACCGCTTGGCCAAGGGGGTGCGCGGAGCGCCTCGCGACGTGATGCTCGCCGAGTCTGTTCCAAAAGAGAGAGCAGGTGCAGCCTTCGGACTTCTGCAGTCGATGGATTCCGCCGGAGCCGTTGCTGGACCGCTACTGGCTCTTTGGATTCTTCGTTCCCACGGCTTGCGGAGTGTATTTTGGGCTGCGCTCATTCCAGGAGGTGTTTGTATCCTGGTCGCGTTGCTTGGAATTCGCGAAGTGCGCAGGAAGCCTGCACACCACACTCCCGGATCTTTCGGTCCAGAGCCAGATGCTGCGCGCCTCGACGCACCCACGCTATCTATCGACGACGGTCTTGAGAGCGCTGCTTCCTGGCGCAGCCTGCCTGCCAGCTTTTACTACGTTCTGGTGATTGTTACTT
The DNA here is from genome assembly GCA_025352065.1 of Acidobacteriaceae bacterium. GTDB lineage: Bacteria > Acidobacteriota > Terriglobia > Terriglobales > Acidobacteriaceae > JANXUC01. The sequence goes on from JANXUC010000120.1 coordinate 7,346, forward strand.
TGTTTTCTTTTGGGAACTCCAGTGACATGTTCTTGGTATTGCGAGCACAAAGTGTCGGAATTGCTGCCGCGTACGCGCCGCTTCTTGGACTTGTCTTTAACATCACATACACTGCAATTTCATGGCCCGCCGGATCCTTGAGTGACCGGTTCCCGCGAAGAGTTGTAGCAGCTGCCGGCTACCTTGTGTTTGCAGTGGTGTACTTTGTCTTTGCCTGGGGGCCGAACCAACCCGCGATTTGGGGCGCCATGGCGATCTACGGATTGTTTTACGCACTGACAGCACCCGTGCTGAAAGCTCTTGTTTCAGAAACGGTCCCCGCTGAAGTTCGAGGGCGCGCCTTCGGAATCTACTACTTCACTACCAGCATCGGCACACTCCTGGCGAGTGTCGTGACGGGAGAGCTGTGGAAGCACTATGGCGCGCCCGTCCCGCTCGCGCTGTCGGCGGCGCTGGCTTTGGTGTGTAGCGTGCTCCTGCTAGTCTCGCGCAAGCCGCAAGTTTCGCAGCTTGCGGTCTAGGAGGGGTCGCCGCCTGCCGCTAATCTTGCGCGTAGTTCGGCGCTTCGCGCGTAATCACGACATCGTGCACGTGACTTTCACGCAAGCCTGCGCTGCTGATGCGAATGAAGCGGGCTTTCTCGTGCAGTTCCAAAAGCGTGCCGCAACCGCAATAGCCCATGCCGGAGCGCAGGCCGCCGATCATCTGGTGCACCATCATCTGCACCGAACCGCGGAAAGGAACGCGGCCTTCAATGCCTTCAGGAACCATCTTGGCCAACCGGTTCGAGTCGCTGCCCTCTTCCAACGCAAACGACAAGGCTGGGCCAGACAGAGCCTGGAAATATCGTTCGCCCGATCCCGATGCCATCGCTCCCAGGGAACCCATGCCACGGTAGGACTTGAACGGACGACCCTGGTAGAGAATTGTTTCACCCGGACTCTCATCGGTACCGGCAAATAGCGAGCCAATCATCACTACACTCGCGCCAGCAGCCAAGGCTTTCGTAACGTCGCCAGAATACTTAATGCCACCGTCCGCAATAATTGGAACACCGCTCTCTCGTGTAGCTCGGTAACAGTCGGCAATCGCAGTAATCTGGGGTACGCCAGCTCCCGTGACGATTCGCGTGGTACAGATCGATCCCGGCCCGATGCCGACCTTGATCGCATCTGCACCAGCTTTCAGCAGAGCTGAAGCGCCTTCAAACGTGGCTACGTTGCCAGCCATCAACTGAACGTCAGGCATTTTTGACTTGATTGTCTTAATAGCTTCCAGTACACGCGTGTTGTGGCCGTGTGCGCTGTCGATGGCGATCAAGTCTACTTTCGCGCGAATCATTTCCTGCGCACGCTCCAGAAAATCTCCTGTAGCGCCAATCGCACCGCCCACGCGCAGGCGGCCGTGCGAATCTTTCGCCGCGTGAGGATATTTCAGCTTTTTCTGAATGTCTTTGACTGTAATCAGGCCGCGCAAATTGTACTGATCATCGACGACCAACAACTTTTCCACCCGATGCTCGTGCAGAATCTCTTCCGCCTGCTCCAGTGTGGTTCCCACCGGGACTGTGATCAGATTTTCGCTGGTCATTACTTTGCTGATGGGCACATCGAGGCGAGTTTCAAAGCGCAAATCGCGGTTGGTGAGGATGCCAACCAACTTCTTGTTCTTCGTAATCGGAACGCCGGAGATTTTGTATTTCCTCATCATCTCAACGGCGTCGGAAACCTTATCGTCGGGCGACATAGTCACGGGGTCAACAATCATGCCGCTTTCCGAGCGCTTTACTTTGTCCACTTCTTCCGCCTGCTGCTCAATCGTCAGGTTGCGGTGGACGATGCCTAGCCCGCCCTGCTGCGCCAGCGCAATCGCCATACGCGATTCCGTCACCGTATCCATGGCGGAACTGATGATCGGGACATTGAGCGGGATATTGTGCGTGAGCTGTGTCTGAACGCTAACTTCCGACGGAATCACGTCGGACTGGCCAGGTACGAGAAGAACGTCATCGAATGTCAAAGCTTCCGGGACGGGGAAGTGAATCATGGCACCTTCTTGAATGTGGGGTCCTCCTATTCTAGAGGCCGCTGGCAGGCGAGGCAAATGTAGCGCCCAGAGTCAGTGCTTGCCAGCAGGTGCTTGGTAGGGCGGATCGGCGACCGCTCGTATGTATTGCACCACACTTTGATCTGCGCCTGCGTCAGCGTGCTTCGGTAGCCAGGAGTCTGCGGCGACTTCCCTAGGGCCGAGCCACCATCCGCAATGATCTTTACCAAATCGGCATCCGACATGGGGTTCAGAGTATTCCCGTCCGTGAGGGGATGCGGCAGCGGCGGAGTCAGGTTGTCGAGATTCGACACCCGCTCAGGCGTAGATTCCGGATCGTGGCAGGCACCGCAATACTTGTAGCTGACTTCCTTGCCCACTTTCTCTCGATAGCCCAGTGCAATCTCGCGGATACTGAGGGTCGCGATTCCTCCGCCTTGTTTGGGAGTGTCGGCGACAAGTTCATAGCCACCTGCATTGCCTCCCAGTTGGACCGAAACGCTCAACTGTCCGCTGCTGTCGGAGAGAGCCTGCGTAGGATTCAGTGCAAGCCCGTCGCCACGCAATGAAACCAAAGCTCCCGGCAATGCATTTCCGTCAGCGCCGTTGACTTGCACCACTACCGGATCAGCAAGCTTGGCGCCAACACCCGCGACTTGTTTCCCTCCGCTGACTTCCACAGCAGCCATGCCCGATTGACGGCACTGCCTTCATTGGTGAAGTCGGGAGCCATGTCTCCGCCATTTCCGTTGATGGCGTGGCAGCTCTGGCATCGGAGGTCTTCCATCAAACGCCCGGGCTCGCCTCCCGGATGGTATTTTGCGTGGGGCGAGGATCGTACCAACTCTGGCGGCATCGTAACCGCACGATCCGTCTGAGCCAAAAGCGCTGTAGTGAGAGCTTCAATTTGCGTGTCCGCCAGACTGAAGTTCGGCATCTTCAGCGCAGGACCTGTCCGTGGTGACAAACCACGCAGCCAAACTCCGTGAGCGAGTGCGGCATAGCCGGATGCGGACGGAACGGCTGCTTTCGCACATCACTGAGACTGGCTTCCTGCAGGGCGACATGGCAGGTTGCGCAACGATCCGCGACGCCGTGTTCAGGAATCCATACCTGATGAATGCCACTTTGAAATCGCCGCTGTAAACGATCCGCATCCGGCCTGGTACGGATCAGTTGCAAATACTGTTTTTGATAATGCCGCCACTGGCTGAAGAAATCTTTGGTGGGAGCAATGGCTGCAACAATGGCCAGCAGCACGCTCACCGAGGGCAAAACGGCGCGGCGCTGTTCCTACAAAGAAAAGCCAGACTCGCCCGAATTGATTTCCCAAGCTCAATTAGCCCCTCCAGGGCCAAATCCAAGACCAGCTCGGACCGCGGAATAGCGTCCCCACAGTGGTGAGCATAGGCTAGTGCGCTATTTCGTCCACGCGCCCGCTAAGAACAGGTATCTCCCGCGCAGATCATCCTTGTGCGCAGCAGACTGTGCGTCCAGAAACATCACAGGCCAATCGTCCGCAGGCGTGTAGGCAGGCCACTTCGGCAAGCCTGGTCCGTTCGGATCGCCGCTGCGCGCGAAGTTTGCCCAATACTTCTGCATCGCCTCGCTGAGTTGACGATCTTCCGGTCGCCAAGCCGTTTCCTTTTTCGAATCAAGCTGTCCGAATACGTATTCAATTTCAGCTGAGTGATACGCGCCGAGCTTTGGCGCCTTGGGGTCTTTCGGTTGAGGCGCCAAATCAAAGCGATAACGATAGATGGATTGCTTGCCCGTCTTCGATTGCGCCTCCATCCAAGCCCAGGTGGACCGCGCAATAAAATGATCTCCGGCGAAGTCTTCGGCGGAACGTAGCACGTGATCGTCATCCGCGGGATAAAGCTTCAAAAATTCTTCAGCCTTCTCGCCGAAATCTTTTTGCGCGCTTGCCTTCATACTGGCAGCCGTCGGCTTTCCCGGATTGAAAACCACTTCAAAGCTGCCTTCGTCATGATTCCAGCCTGCCAGAAGCGGCACGTCGTTCTGCTTGCCCGCCGCAAAAATTGCAGGCGCAGAATCCGGCAGAAAATATCCGTCCACATCGGCGTCGAAGCCAACGTCCTTGGACCAGGGCGGCGAGAAAGCTTCAAGGATCTTCTGCGCTGGTATTGCGCGCAGCTCGGCTAGGGTCCTGACTCCCAGCTTCTCAGTCACCGCTTTCACGTCGGATTCTTCTCGCTTCGCGAGTGGCTCGAAAGCGAGGCTGCTACTGCTGAAAGCCGAGCCACTTTCCCCAATCGCTTTTTGGAACAAGCCTTTCGCCAGCGGCGAGGCCATCTGCGCGCTCACGGAGAATGAACCTGCACTTTCGCCGAAGATCGTCACATTCCCAGGATCGCCTCCGAACGCGGCAATATTGTCATGCACCCACTGCAAGGCCGCCGTCTGGTCCATCAGCCCGTAGTTGCCCGCGGAATTTCGCCCTGACTCTTTCGCCAGTTCCGGATGCACAAAGAAACCGAAGACACCCAGGCGGTAATTCATGGAAACCACGATCACGCCTTGCTGCGCGAGGTACGAGCCATCCTGCCTCTGTTCAGAAGTAGTCCCACCGACGAATCCTCCCCCATAAATCCAAACCATCACAGGCAGTTTTGCGCCGACAGGCTTCGCGGGCACCCACACATTCAGCGACAAGCAGTCTTCACTGCCGCCTGCATCGCGAAATACCATGTCGTCAAAGACTTTTCCCTGCATGCAGTGCGGCCTAAACTCCGTTGCTTTGCGCACGCCAGTCCACTTCGCCGCGGCCACAGGCGGTTTCCAGCGCAGATCGCGCACCGGCGGCGCAGCATAAGGGATGCCGAGAAAAGCGCGAACCGCCCCGTCGTCCTTACCCTCGACGACGCCAAGTTCGGTTTTCACCTGAGGCGAGGTAGACGCAAACGCCGTCAACGGCAAGACGAACATTACCCACACGACCAGTGATCTCATTTTTCGGCGCTCCATCTTCAACTCGCCCAAACGACACCAAATTGTACCGAAGAAAACGACGGCACCAACATGCGCTATTCCTTTTTCTCCAGCAACACTTTCGCCGCGTCCAATTCCTTGCGCTTCGCCGCGTCCACCTGCGGGTAAGCCAAATCCAGCCCTTCCAACGTATCAACAATCGCAGACGCAATCGCCAGCCTCGTGAACCACTTATTGTCAGCCGGAATCACATACCATGGCGCCTCCGGCGTCGACGTATTGCGAATCATGTCTTCATACGCCTTCATGTAGTCATCCCAAGATTGTCTTTCGTGAACGTCGGACGGAGAGAACTTCCAATTCTTTTCCGGTTCCTGCAGCCGCGCCAGAAAACGCTTCTTCTGTTCTTTCTTGGAAACATTCAAAAAGAATTTCCGAATGACCAGACCGTTTCGCCCCAAATAGCGCTCCCAAGCGCAAATATCTTTAAAGCGTTCGTCCCAGATATTCTTCGTCACCAACTCGGGCGGTAGCTTCTCGTTCTTCAAAATTTCAGGATGCACTCGAACAATCAGCAACTCTTCATAGTGCGACCGGTTAAAGATTCCAATCCGGCCCCGCTGTGGCAGACGTTGCGATGCCCGCCAAAGATACCCATGCGCCAGCTCTTCCGGCGACGGCGCTTTAAAAGAATGCACTTCGCATCCCTGAGGATTCACGCCCGACATCACGTGCTTGATCGCCCCATCTTTCCCCGCCGCATCCATCGCCTGAAAAATCAGCAGTAACCCCCAGCGATCCTGCGCGTACAGCATGTCCTGCAACTCCGCCAGCTTCGCTCGTATTTGCAGCAGCAATTCGTCGGTGTCCTTGCCGGACTCCATCTTTCCCGTGTCAGCCGGATCGAAATCTTTCAACCGAAAATGTTTGCCGTGCTCAATTCGATACGGCTTCGCAAGCTTGCCCAACTTCGTCATGGCCGCTCCTGATTTGCATCTTTAAAGTGCAATCGAACGAATCTCCTTACGCACAACCGGGTGCCCCGTCCTTGTCGCGCCTTGTGCGACAGGGCGGGTGCTGGCTCTTCTGTTAAACTGCCCCCATGTTAACTCGATTGCTTTCTCGAAGACACTTCATCGCGCAGTCCGCAGCCACAGCCGTCTGGGCGTCGGTGTTGCCCGCAAGCCTCACCGCCGCAGAGAAGTCTGGGCCGGATATAAAGTTTCCGGGGCAGCCGCGCGAGCGAATCGCCATCGCCTCCTACCCCTTTCGAGATTTCATTGGAGCCGCAAGCGAGCACAAAGTCGAACTCCACGATTTCGCAGCCCACGTAATCTCCAAATTCAACATCAACAAAATCGAGCCGTGGACCGGACACTTTCCCTCCACCGATCCAAAATATCTAGACCAATTCCGCGCCGCCGTCGAAAAGGCCCACGCGCAGATCGTCAACATCGCAGTCGATGGCGAAGCCAGCCCTTACGCCGCCGACAAAGCCGAGCGCGAAAAGGCCATCGCTTACAGCATGCAGTGGATCGACGCGGCCAAGACCCTCGGCTCCCCCAGTGTTCGTACCAATATTCCAGAAGCAAAAAATTCGAAGCCCGACCTAACCCGCCTAACAGACAGCCTGTCACGCGTAGCCGACTACTCCGCCACCAAAAACATCGTCGTGAATCTGGAAAACGACAATCCAGTCAGTGAAAATCCCTTCTTCCTGGTGCAGGTCATCGAGAAGGTGAACAGCCCCTGGCTGCACGCGCTCCCGGATTTTGCCAACAGCGTAGCGGGAGGCATCGAGCATCCCTACGAAGGCATCGACGCCATGTTCGCCAACGCGTACTGCATTGCTCACATAAAAGAAATGGAAGCCGACAGCTCCGGCAAGCTCGTCCACGTAGACCTGGCCAAGACGTTCGGCTACCTGCAACAACACGCCTACCAAGGCTACTGCTCCATAGAATGGGACAGCCCCGGCGACCCCTACCAGGGCACAGCCGACTTGATTGAAAAGGCGGTGCGGTTCTTGGGGTAAGGAAATGAAAGCGGCTCAGGATCGGGCGATGCCGCGCTCGATCTTGCTTATCTTCGCGCGCAGAGCACGAAAACTCTCTGCATCTTGGTGAAATTCCTCGAAGCCATATTCGGAGAGTTCCGTTTTGATCTTGTCGCTAAGCCGTGTGCCGAACACTTCGAGAACGGTATAGGGCGGATCAGCGGAATACGAGCCGTGATGCAAGTCAATTGTGTCGAACTCAGAGATGAAGAGATCTTCCGGCGACGAAGTTTCCCAATCCTTAAAGATAGTTATTCCTGTTAGATGGTTTTGCGGCGGCCGCTCGTCCCAGAGTCGCTGAATTACCCTTCGGTTGAGAGGTGTGTCGACAATCCAAATCGGTACGCCAGCCTCTAGCGCTGCGAGCTTTTCGCTGAATTCTCGATCAACGACAACGTAAACCTTGTATGGGGCGACAGTCATTCCGAAGGTATAATCTGTGCGAAATGCCAATACTACCGGAAGATCGCGAAAAGTATAAGCAGTTCATCATCAATCGATTGATTGATTTAGATTCTGTGACCTATCCGCCCGAAACTACAGTCTGGCACTACACAACTGGCGCAGGCCTACTCGGGATTATTGAATCCGGAGCTATTTACGCCACCCATGTAGCGTGTCTAAATGACAGCACAGAAATTCGATATGCGGTGAAGCTCTACTACGATGCTCTCGAGTCGGTACGACAGAAGTCAGCGGGCGATCCCGAGGCGATCAAGTTTTTGACGAGGGTACTTGAGATCAACTTGGATGATCCCAAGTTGCCTCGTCACGGATCAAGCCCGTACTTTGTAGCCTGCTTTAGCAATCTAGAGGACGATCTCCCGCAATGGCGTGCATATAGCGAGTCAGGTGGAGAAAATGGCTACGCTATTGGTTTTCACGCTCGAGCTCTCTATGACCCAATTGGCGGGCTCCTGCGGGTTAACTATGACACGGAGAAGCATAAAGCAATGGCAGCCAGAACTGCTGAGGCTGCACTTCAGTTCTTTCGCGACGGACTTCGAGATAAGCGTGCAACGACGGTCGAGCAATGGGAAGAAGAGTTCATTAGAGAGTGGAGCGAGGTCACTAGTCGCCTCGCCCCGGTCGTGAAGGATGCTTGCTTCGAAACGGAGAACGAATTCCGACTCGTGCATGGATTGGATGCTTCCGAGTTGCCCAGGATAAAGTTTCGGCAAAAAGATACTCTTCTTTCCCGTCATCTGCCTTTGAGTTTCCAGGACTTCCCACGGTTACCGATCGCAAAGGTCACTATCGGGCCGGGTAGACAACAGCACGTCAGCCGAATTAGCGTACATGCGCTGCTTACTCAAAAGGGATACCGGAATGTCCCTGTAGAGATTTCCCAGCGCCCGCTCCAACGAACATAGGAGTGCCCTAAACCGAAAACATTCAACCTCGAAGGAGCCAGAACAAGCACGGTGCCCCATGTTCGCGTCGTTCTGTGACGCTAACATGGGTACTGCTTGCACCACGAGTCAGCTTCGGGCGAGTGTCCCTCCACCCAGGTTATCGTGCAAAGAACGCACGC
>JANXUC010000124.1 GCA_025352065.1 Acidobacteriaceae bacterium
CACGAAATCAAGTTAGCTTCGAGCAACCTGGCCGTTGCCGGAAGAGCGTTCTCTATCAACCCTTTACGGGATCTTTACCCCGATCTTACGGCGCGTGCCTTGGAATAGAAACCGCGGCGTGCTGCTACACCTGCAACACGTCGCCGTCCCGTGCCACCATCTCGTACAGCACCGGATTGACGAAGAATCCGATGAACAGCCGTGAGATCAGACCGGCGACAATGACGATGGCGAATGGTTTCTGCGTATCGGAGCCAATTCCCGTTGAAAGCGCCGCTGGTAGCAAACCGAGGCACGCTACCAGCGCGGTCATCATGATTGGTCGCAGTCGCAGCAGGGAAGCTTCGCGGGTTGCCGCCCGTATGCCCATGCCTTCCTTGCGCAACTTATTGATGTAGGAGACCAGAATAACGGCGGTTTCGACCGAAACGCCGAGTAGCGCGAGAAGTCCTAGGACAGACGAAACACTGAACGGAGTATGCGTGAGCTTCAGCGCGACCAAAGCGCCTACCGGCTCTGTCATAATCACGCCGAGTGCAATCGTGACTGGGAACTTGAAGTTCCCGTAGAGTGCGAAGAGGATCATGAAAATCAGGCCCAGCGCCAGCGGTCCAATTATGACCATTTGATCTTTGGCCTCAAGAAGTTGGCTGTACTCGCCGCCCCATTGCATCCAGTACCCTTGTGGCAGACTCACAGCCTTCTTCACAGCGGCCTGGCCGTCTTGCACGGCCCGTTGCAAGTCGCGCCCCTTGATGCTGTACTGCACTCCAATGTAACGGGAGTTGTTCTCACGATAGATAAATGATGCGCCGTTTCCTTGCGTAATCGTGGCGAGCTGGCTCAGGGGAATCTGCTGGCCGTCTGGAGTGCCCACTAACAGATTCCCAATCTCGTGCGCATTGCTGCGGAACTGGGGCTGCATACGGACGACGAGATCGAACAGCTTCTCTCCTTGCACGACCTGGGTTACAGCTTGCCCGCCGACTGCGGCTGAAATTACGGCTTCCACATCCGCGACGTTGATTCCGTAGCGCGCAATCTTGTCGCGATCAACATCCAGCAGAAGGCTCGGCTGACCCAATTCGCGGACCACCGTAAGCTCGGAGAAGCCCGGTACTTGCGCTAATGTATTCTTGATCTTGATCGCCTTATCTTGAAGAACGGTGAGATCCTCGCCGTAAACTTTCACCGCCAGAGAGCTCTTGAGGCCGGTCAGTGCTTCGTCGACAGCATCTTCCGCAGGTTGAGTGTAGTTGAAAGTAATTCCAGGAAACGCAGTCAGTTTCTTGTCGATTGACTCGATCAATTCTTTCTTGTCCTGAATTTCTCCAGCCCATGCCGGGTCTTTGTAGGGCTTCAGACCGATGTAAAACTCGCAGTTAAAAAAGCCTGTATGGTCGGTGCCGTCGTCCGGCCGTCCATGTTCGGAGCCTACAACCGTGACCTGCGGATACGACAAAAGAATGTCGCGAATTTGTGGTGAGATCTTACTCGATTCCTCAAAAGAGATTGTGTAGGGCATAGTCGCGCGAATCCATAGCGCGCCTTCGTCCAGATGGGGCATAAACTCGCCGCCAATGAACGGTATCAGCAAGAGGGCGGCTGCAAAGATCAAGCTTGCGATCAGCATCGTCAGCTTGGGACGATCCAGCGCCCAATCCAGCTGCTTCGCATATTTTTCTTTCATCCACTCGACGGCGCGATTCTTCTTTTCCCGCACACCGCTCCTAAACCAGTATGAAGCAAGCACAGGCACCAGAGTCAGAGTCAGGATGAGGGCGCCAACCAGCGCGAACGACATGGTCTCTGCCATGGGGTGGAACAACTTCCCAGCCGGTCCTGTGAGCGCGTAAATAGGGAGATATCCAGCCAGGATGACAGCGACCGAATAGAAGATAGGCCGGTCCACGTCCTTGGCCGCGGCGAGAATCACTTCGTTGAGTTTGTAATCTTGACCTTCGCGCAAGGCCAGTTCGCGGTAGATGTTCTCCACCATCACGACCGTGCCGTCGATGACGATGCCGAAGTCAATAGCGCCGATGGAAAGAAGATTCGCCGCCACATCGTGCGCATGCAGAACGATGAATGCAAAAAGCAGGGAAAGCGGAATGGTTAGCGCAACGATGATGGCGGCGCGGAAGCTCACCAGAAAAAAGATCAGCACGATCAGCACGAGTAACATGCCGCGAAAAAGATTACTCTCAACTGTTTCCGTGGTGAGCCCGACCAGCGCGCTGCGGTCGTAGAAGGGATGAATCTTGACATCTTTCGGCAGAATCTGGCGATTGATCTCCTCAGTTTTCGCTTCTACAGCTTTCAAGACGTTTTGCGTTTGCGCGCCCCGTAGCATGAGGATGATGCCTTCCACGGCATCATTGTTCTTCTGGAATCCGAACTGGCCCAGACGGGGAGCGTGCCCGATGACCACATCTCCTACATCCCGCACACGGATAGGCGTGCCTTTGTTGGCGCCAACGACGATGTTTCCAATGTCGTCCGTTGTTCGTACGAGTCCTAGTCCACGAACGTAGTAAAACTGGCCGCCCTGCGAGAAGAATCCGCCGCCAGCGTTGGAATTATTCGCCGCCAGAGCGGCGTTCACCTGTGGAACGGTCAGATGGTATCCGTAGATTTTGGCCGGATCGAGCAGAACCTGATACTGCATCGTAGTTCCGCCCAAACCGGAGTCATCCGCCACGCCCGGTACGGATTTGTACGCCCGACTTACCACCCAATCGTTAATGGTCTTCAGCTCTTGCGGGCTGCGGTCGGGGCTCTCCAGCACATAGCGATATACCAATCCGCTTGGACTGAATAGAGGCGCAACGCTCGGGGATACTCCCGACGGAAGGGCAGCGTTCGGGAGCCGCTCAAACGCAACTTGCCGTGCAAAGTAGCTGTCCGTGTTGTCTTCAAATGTGAGGATGACGTCGGACAGGCCGTACAGCGAAATAGATCGCATCACGACCATATGCGGGATGCCATTCATCGCCACTTCCAGGGGCAGCGTGACCTGGCGCTCCACTTCTTCCGCTGCGTGATCCGGCCATTGCGTGATGATTTCGACCCGAGGAGGCGCCAAATCGGGATAGGCGTCCACCGGCATCCGCTGGAACGACAAAATTCCTCCCACCGTGATAAACAAGGTCAGCATCAAGACCAGGAACTTTTGCTGCAGCGCGGCTTGTACGATTCGGTTAATCATTCTGATTTCGTGGGTACTAGCGTTGCAACGAATTCGCAAACTGCAAAAAGACGCTGCCGTTTCCTATCACGCGGTCTCCAGCTTGCAGGCCGCTTGTAATCTGTGTCTGCCCGTTGATGCTGTCTCCCAGCATTACCGTGCGCCGCCCAAACTGGTTCGCGGTTCCAGCAGTTGTCGCCACATACACAAACGGCTGATTCTCCGTATCGCGCAGAACGGAGGCATCGGGTAACGCTAAGGCATTCGGGATGTTGCCCGCACTCACCGTCGCCGTCACGTACATATCCTTCTTCAGCTTTTGTCCGGGATTGTTGGTTTCAATGCGCGCCTGTAAAGTACGCGTTGCCGGGTCCAACGAGGCTGCAATGTAGGAAATCCTTCCGCTAAATGCCTGCGGATTAGTGTCGGTCTGAATGCTGACGGCGTCTCCCACGCGCACGTAGGGCAAGTCTTTTTGATAGACATTGACCAACACCCAAACTGTGCTCGTGTCCGAAATCATGAAGCATTGGGTTACGCCGGGCTGAACAAGTTGCCCCGCGGAAACGTCTTGCTCGACGACCTCGCCGCTGATAGGCGCTCTGACTGGAACTTCAAAAGAGGGAGGACCGTTTACCAGCGCGTCGACATCCATGATGCCAATGACTTTTAACGCCGCTTGCGCGGACGCCAAATCGCCACTGGCCTGGATCTCGGCGGATTGGGCCTGTTCCAGATTCTGTTCCGCAATAGCATGGTGTTCGTACAAATCTTGCGCTCGCGCGATGGCTTTTTTTGCCAAAGCGTAAGCGTCTCGCGTCTTCAAATAGTTGGTGCGAAGCTGCGAATAGTCGGGGCTCGCCACGTACAGCATCGGCGTGCCCTTAGCGACCTTCTGACCGGGAACCACAACAATGCGACTCACCGGCCCGCTTACCGGCGTGATCATCGGCGTGGTTCTGAAACTGTTGTAAGCCACCGCGCCTGTTAGCCGCAAAGTTCGAGTCAGCGTCGTAGGCTGCACGGTTACAACCTGTACGTGTGCCATCTGGTCCTGCGGAATGGTGAAGAGTTCGGGGTCGTTAGGATTCTTAGCGCCGCTCGCTGCCGTACTTGGCGCTGAGCTGTCGCAGCCAGCTAGTACCAGCAGGCTTGCCGATAGTGCAAGCACCGCAATTCCCCCGAAACTCGCAGGCGGAACAAAAACTCGCCAAAGATTCTTGCGCATGGTCATGGCAGGCTCCTCGTTCCCACCGCTTGTTTCAGTTGTTCCAAAGCTGTCATATACGAAGCCAGTGCCTGACGGTAAGCCAGTTGTACCGCCCGGTTGCTGCGCTCGGCATCGAGAAAGTCCAGCAGGCTGACGGCTCCCCGTTTATACGCGTACTCGCTGATGTCGCGCGATTCCTGCGCTTGCTTCAGATACCCGGACGTGTAGAGTTGCACAACTTCTTCGTTGCTCCGAAGGGTCGCGTAGGCGTTCTCGACGTCGCCAAGAACGGTGTCGCTGGTCGCTTGCTGCTGTTCCTGAGCTTGGGTAAGGGCGTAGCCGGTCCGCGCAATCTCGCCTTGATTCCGATTGAAGAACGGTAACTCAAAGCTCGTGTACAGGGAAGTCGAGGTTGATCCGGCAACGTGGGACAGCGCATACGTCGCATTGATATCAACCTTGGCGTTTGCCTTGGCCAACAGAATCTGGCTTTGCGCAGCGACAATCCCTAAATCTGCGGCTCGGAAGTCCGGGCGTTCTTTCAGCGCTTTAACCTGTAAATCTTCAAGTCTTGCCTTGAGTGGCTCGTACGCCAGATCGCCAACCACTTCGTAATCTGCAGGCACCGCATTGAATCCCAACGCTTCGCGCAGCGCGACCAACGCTTGCACTCTTGCCAAACGCGCTGAGGAAACGTCGGTCTCAAACTGCAGCATTTGCAGCTTGATCTTCAAATAGTCGCCTTCGCCGATGGCGCCTGCTTTAAGTTGTGCCTCGCCAATGTCGACCGTCTGCTGAAAATCTTTCAAATTCCGTATAGCGAAGTCTAGAGTAGATTCGGCTAAGAGCACGCCGATGAACTGCTGCCCTACGTTGAAGTCGAGTGTCCGTTCCGCGTCGGCAATCTGCGCTCTGGTAGCTGCCGTCTGATCCCGTGCCGCTTGCAGCCTGCGCTGCCGCTTGCGACCGCGCTCGAACAAGTAGCCGATCCCTACATCGAACTGCTGCGTCTGATCGAGATTTTGCCCGGAAAAATCTTGCGGGCTAAAGAAGGGAAGAAACTGGCTGTCGGCGGACAACGTCGGATTCGGCCGCAGGTTCGCCGTGATCTCCTGCGCCTGGTTTTGGAGAATCTGCGTCCGCGCCGCCTTCAGCGCATGGTTGTGCTCCAGCGCCAGATGAATCGCATCCTCCAACGTGATCCGTGTCGTGTTTTGCCCGGTCGCTACTCCCGTCAAAAGTAGGGATAGCGTTGCTGCAACAGCGAAGGCCGGAATGTATCGTGAACGCATAAGATTCAAGCCATCTGGCCCAATACATGAATTGCTTCTTGCACTGCAACAAATTCAAATTATTCGAAATATGGTACGAAAAAACGGAAAATTGCGAGCGCGCAACTTCTCACGCAGCAGAATTAGAGATTGGGAGGGGGGCGGGTAAACAGACGGAGGCGATAAGCGGGGCGCACCGGTGCGGTTGGAATGAGCGCATAGGATCGAACAGGGGCCAGCGTTAAGCCGACGAACGCAAATGCCAAGGTTAGAGCGATGGCCTGCATGGCAACACAGAGCAGGCAGGGTGCGGACGAAGAGCTGCTCGGTCCGGACCCGGATGCTTCAGCCAATCCCGGGCAGACATGCACAGCGTGGGCAAACGCCACTAGGAGCAGTAAGCCCAGAATCAGCGCTCGCCAGCTCCTGACGTCGAACTTAGCCTCGAATTGAAACCGGGTAAGCAAGGTTCTTCTTCAATGTTAGATGCAAGAACCTCTTAAGCCAAGAAAAGAATTTTAGCAATTACTCTTCAGTAACTAGCCGCAAGAGGAGAAACTCTTAGACTCTTGCAGCCATCCATTCTGGGGATCTCCTAGTGGGCCAGTTCTTGCAGCACTTTCGCGCGGTCTGCTGGCGCGAGCATGACAGGCGGGATTCCGTCTTCGACCGCCATCTTCTGGAACGCAGCCAAGTCGCTGCGCTGCAGGTCCATCCAGCCCGATAGCTGTTCGTCCACCAGCTTCTTCATCTGGTCAAACTGCTTGTAGGACGGCTCGGTCGGCGCCGAATCCGTATCCAGGCTCACACCCATGGCCAAGCCAGCCAGCCGGATGTCGATTCGTGCTGGATAGGCGAGAGAATCTTCGTTGGCGACGATTCGCTTGTCCAGCAGCTCATCGCGGACGGCTAGCAATTTCTTATCGAGATCGGTGGCAGCCTTCCGGATCGGTTCGTGCTCGGAAGCTTGGGGTAGACGTCGCGCCAGGTCGTTGACCTGGGCGCGGACGTCTTCGAGTTGGTTGACCGAGTCGGCGATGCGGCTGAGCTGTTCTCGAATCTGAATGCGAAGATCAAACTGTTTCTGCAAATCTTCCGCCGAGACTTTTACGCGCGGATCAAGGCGTAGATCGAGCGGCGCGGTTTCGGTCTGGCCGCCCGAAGTCAGGCGCACCTGATACTTACCTGGCAGCGCCATGGGGCCATGTGCTCCGGCTTGATATTCGAACAAATAGTAGCCGGGAACACGGTGAGCTTCTTCGTACTGCATGTCCCACACGAAGCGGTTGAGGCCCGTCTTGACCTCAATTTCTTTTTCGGGCTTTTTGCTCTCGGGATCGAGAGGCTCGTTCAGTTCATTCGTCCGTGTGCTAGAGAATTTGCGCACAACCTGTCCAGCGGCATTTAGTATCTCGATCGTGGTTTCGCCTTTGGGTTTCGCTTTGAAGAAGAAGTCGATCACCGCTCCGGTGGTCGGGTTCTTGCCCGTATAGGAGGAGCGCTTCTCGTCCTCTCCGCTGCCGTGGTACCGGATGGCGGGAGCTGGCGTGAACAAATGCATTTCCGACTGCATCAGTGCATCGGAGTACTGGCGTAGAGGTTCAATGTTGTCCAGAATCCAGAACGCGCGTCCGTGGGTTGCCACCACCAGGTCGTCGTCTTTCACGACCAGGTCATGAATCGGGGTGGTGGGAAGATTTAGTTTCAGTTGCCGCCAGTCGGCGCCGTCGTTGAAAGAGATATAAACGCCTGTTTCAGTTCCGGCGTAAAGCAAGCCCTGCTTCTTGGGATCTTCGCGAACCGCGCGTACGAAGGTTCCGTCGGGAATACCGTTGACGAGCTTGGCCCAAGTTTTGCCGAAGTCGGTTGTTCTGAAAATGTACGGGTGATAGTCGTCGTTCTGGTGACGGTCGACGGCAACGTAAGCCGTGCCTGCATCTTTTGGAGAAGCTTCAATCAAGCTGATACGGCTAAATTCCGGAATTTCTTTTGGCGTGACGTTGGCCCAGTTCTTGCCACCGTCGCGAGTGATGTGAACGAGTCCATCGTCGGTGCCCGCCCAGATTTCATCTTTGGCGACGGGCGATTCGGCGACCGCAAAAATGGTGTCGTAGTATTCGGTTCCGGTGTCGTCCTTGTTGATGGGGCCGCCGGAAATCTGCTGCTTGGTCTTGTCGTTGCGGGTGAGGTCGGGGCTGATCGCTTCCCAATGTACGCCGCCGTCGGTGGTCTTGAATAGACGTTCGCCAGCGTGATACAGAACGTTGGGATCGTGCGGAGAGATTAGAGCGGGCGCGGTCCACTGAAAGCGGTGTTCCAGAACTGCAGCACCGCGTCCATCGGAGACTTCATGTCCGGCGGAAACGCTTCTCGTTTGTCCGGTGTGGCGGTCATAGCGTGACAACACGCCTTGATAGTCGCCAGCGTAAACAATGTTTGGATCCAGCGGATAGGGAGCGATGTATCCGGCTTCGCCGCCGCCTACGGCGTACCAGTCGGCGCGACCGATGGAGCCATCATCACTGCGGCTGGCGATGGCAATGGTGCTGTTATCCTGCTGCGCGCCGTAAACGTAATACGGCGTGCGGTTGTCGGTAATGACGTGATAAAACTGCGCGGTTGGCTGGTTATCTTCGCGACTCCACGACTTGCCGCCGTCGAGTGTGACAGTCACGCCGCCGTCGTTGGAAGCCATCATGCGACGCGAATTCGTGGGATCAATCCACAGTCCATGATTGTCGCCATGGGGAATCTTCATTTTGTTCATGCTGCGGCCACCGTCGGTGGATTTATACGAATCCACATTCATAAAGTAGACAGTGTCGGTGTCCTGCGGATCGGCGATGACGTGCATGTAATACCAGGCGCGCTGTTGGATGTTGCGAGTCGGGTTGACGCGATCCCAGGTTTCGCCGCCGTCGTCGGAGCGGTAGAGGCCGCCTTCGTGGGCTTCGATGAGGGCATAAACGCGCTCCGAGTTTGCCGCTACCGCTACGCCGATGCGTCCGTAGGGGCCTTTGGGGAGGCCGTGTTCTTCCAGCTTTTTCCAGGTTGCGCCCGCATCGCTGGAGCGGTAGAGGCCGCTGCCGGGGCCGCCGCTGGTGAGGCTCCACGGCGTGCGGCGCGTTTCCCAGAGAGAGGCGAAGAGAATGTTGGGGTTGTGTGGATCAAACGCGATGTCGATGCCGCCGGTGTTCTCGTCTTTGTAGAGAACCTTTTCCCAGGTTTTGCCGCCATCGATGGTGCGGAAGATGCCACGTTCTGTATTCGGACCAAACGGATGGCCGAGAGCGGCGACATAAGCGATGTCGGCATTACGCGGATGGACGATGACGCGGCCAATTGCGCGCGTGTCTTTAAGACCGATGTTTTTCCAGGTTTTGCCGCCATCGAGCGTTGTGTAGACGCCGTCGCCGTGAGAGATGTTGCCGCGGATGCAGGCCTCGCCGGTGCCGACGTAGACGATATTGGGATCGGACGGAGCGACCGCGAGGCTTCCGATGGAGGAGGTTCCTTCATCGTCAAACATCGATTGCCAGGTCAAAGCGCCGTCGGTCGATTTCCAGACGCCGCCTCCGGTGGAGCCGAAGTAGTAGACATTGGGATCGCCGGGGATGCCTGCAGCCGTCAAGGAGCGGCCACCGCGGAAGGGGCCAATGTTGCGATACTTCAAACCTTTCAAGGCGTCATCCCATTTTTTGGGTTCGGCGGGCTTGGCGGCGCTGGCGTTGGCGGGAGCTTCGGCGGGAGCACCGGCGGGCTTGGTTTCCTTGCTGTGCCTTTGAGCGAAGCCGAAAGACGAAACCGCGAGCAGAACAAACGACAACACGGCGAGCATCCGAACACTGACTGCGCGTGGGCGCACTACGTTGCAAAGCAGCATTGAATCGATTCTCCAGAGGAAGTGTAGGACCGCCCATCCTAATCCCCCCGCGCCAAGGATGGAAGAGGCTAGTTACCCTTATAATCATGGGCATTCATTTTTGGTGCTCGGGGAGGAAATGCTATGCGTTGGACGCAGGGTGGGAATAGTGAGGATTTGGAAGACCGTCGCGACGAAACTGGCGGCGGTGGAGGAGGAGGATTTGGCGGCATTCACCTCGGTCTGGGCGGAACGATTATTGTTCTGATTTTAAGTTTGCTCTTTAAGAAAGATTTCTTTGCATTGCTGGGTGGCAGCGACAGCGTGACGCCGAGTTCGGCGCACAGCCAGGTTGATCCTCAGCGGGACGCTCGGGAAGAGCCGACGGTCAAGTTCGTGTCTTTTGTGCTGGACGATACGCAGAAGACTTGGGCGGCGGCGCTGCAGGCTCGTGATGTTCCTTACCGGCACGCGAAGCTGGTTCTGTACCGCGATCTGACTTCTTCGGGCTGCGGTGCGGCGAAGTCGGCAACGGGGCCGTTTTATTGTCCGGCGGATCAAAAGATCTATATCGACCTGGGCTTCTATGACGAGCTGCAGAGACGATTTGGCGCGCCGGGGCAGTTTGCGCAAGCCTATGTGCTGGCGCATGAAATGGGGCACCATATTCAGAATTTGCTTGGCATCGACCGCAAGGTGCGGTCGTTGCAGGATCGAGATCCGTCGGCAGCGAATCCGTTGTCGGTGAGGATGGAGCTGCAGGCAGACTGTTTTGCCGGTATTTGGGCAAAGTCGACCGATCAGCGAGGTTTGCTGGAGGCGGGTGACGTGCAGAGCGCGCTAGGGGCTGCAGCGGCAGTAGGAGACGACCGGCTGCAAAAGATGGCTACAGGGCACGTCAGCCCGGATTCGTTCACCCACGGGTCCTCCCAGCAGCGTATGGAGTGGTTCCAGCGAGGCATGAGCGATGGCACGGTTGAGGCTTGTAACACTTTCCAGTAGTTACCGGAAGAGATGAGGGTTGAGAGCCGCCAAGTGTGCAATGTTTTGCACTTGGCGGCTGTTTCTTTGGTGTGTTGCTGGTTGAAGTATCTAAGATATTTTATTTCAATAACTTACGGTCAATCTTAGCGCTCAAGATCGCCTTCGCCGTGCTCTACAAAGTCACCCCCTTAACAGCAAAGCCGTAAGGCAGGAGTTGAATATGAGAACACGGCATCGTCCAGATCGCCATTGCATTCGTGCTGGGAGTGGTTGCAGTGCAGGCCAGCGTCGCGCAAGGCATACATATCTCGGTTCGCAGCCACTTGAGTCCCAGTTCGGGCCAGTACCGCTACTCGGATGTGGTGGCAGACGGCAACTACGCCTATTTGGCTTCGTGGTTCACCAGTGGTGGGGTCCAGATTTTCGATATCTCGAATCCGGACGCACCGCGCTACGTGGCGAACTATGCGCCCGCTAACTCGAAGAATATGCAGGGAATCGCTGTGCTCAACGGCGTTGGCTACTTTGCCAGCGATTCTGGTGGCGGCGTACACATTGTGAATTTGGCCGATCCGACGCACCCGGCGCTGATCACGCGGATCACTTCCGCCCAAGGTGGATACGATAACGTCCACGATCTTACGCTGGATGGAAATGGGCACCTATTTATTCCGGATTACCGATTTTCGTCAACCGTGCAGGTCTGGAATGTGATGAACCCGGCGGCGCCTTTTCTTGAAACAACCATGCTGGGAACGGACGCGTCTTCCGTGCATGACGTGACGATCAAAGGGAATCGGCTCTTCATGGCGGGCTGGGGTGGCGTGGTGGATATTTGGGACATAACGAATATCGATTTGCAGACGCCGGTCCGTTTGGGGTCGTTTTTCGCGGGAGACAGCATTCAGAACATTTCGGTCACGCAGGACGGCCGATACCTGGCGTTTCCGCGCGAATTGAAGTTAAACGGTCTGGTTCAGATTTTCGATATTACGGATCCCGCCAATGCGGTGCGCGTTGCCAACCTGACGCAGCCACAGCTGGGTATTCAAGCCAGCAGCCCGTCAGAAACCAGGATCATGGGGAATCTCCTTTTTGTTTCGTGGTATCAGCAGGGTTTGGTTGTTTTCGACATTACCGATCCGGTCCATCCCGTGATGGTGGGGAACTACGACACGTGGCCGGGAGCGAGTTTTGCTGTTTATGGCGGCGGCGACGGCAATTGGGGCGTTTGGCCATTTCAGGGGCTGGACCGAGTGCTGGTGAGCGACCGCGCCACCGGACTCTACATCATGAACGTGACGGGAGTTAGTTCGCAGCCGGCTGTTTTCAATATGACCTATGCTGCAACCAAGGTTACGGGATCAAAACAAGTTGCGGGGACAGTGTTCCTGGTAGGCGTATCGCCTTCTCCAAGTGGAATGAACGTGACGACGTCGAGTAATAGCGCTGCCGTTCCAGGAGCGACAATTTTTGTTCCAGCGGGGGCGACCAGCGCAACCTTTGTTCAGCCGACGAATCCAGTGGCCGCCAATACCACGGCGACCGTGACGGCGACCGACGGAACCTTCAACGCAACCGCAGCGCTCACAGTGGTTCCGCCGCAGTTGAGCGCTTTCACGTTTGTTCCCGCCGCCATCAACAGCGGGGGAACGACACAGGGTCGTCTCACGCTGA
This sequence comes from Acidobacteriaceae bacterium, assembly GCA_025352065.1. Classification (GTDB taxonomy): domain Bacteria; phylum Acidobacteriota; class Terriglobia; order Terriglobales; family Acidobacteriaceae; genus JANXUC01. The sequence continues at coordinate 12,192 of JANXUC010000124.1, forward strand.
TGGGGCCAACTGCCATCAATACGCAAATTACGCTAGTGGTTTCCAGCGGAGCTAGCGCAGTGGCCTCGATTCCTACGGCGGTGACCATTCCCGCGGGATTCTCTTCCGCGAATTTTGCCGTGCAGGCGCAGCCGATTGCGGCAACGACGCCGGTGAAGGTGACGGCGACGGTGAACGGGACCAGCAAAACCAGCACGGTAACGGTGAAGGCCAACGTGCCCGCATCGCTTACGTTTTCGCCAACGTCTGTTGCCGGCGGGGGTTCGAGCACAGGAACAGTGACATTCCCCGTAGCGGTCGGTCAGAATACGATAGTGACGTTAGCGGTGGTCAGCGGATCTGGAGCGGTCGCTTCGATTCCGACTACCGTTACGGTGTCGGCGGGGACTACAAGCGCGACGTTCACGGTTGGAACGAACGTTGTGGTGAGTACGACTCCAGTGCAAATTTCCGCGAGCGCGAACGGCGGCGCGAAAACGGCAACGCTGACAGTGAACTAAGAGTATTTCTGCGAATGGTGCCGGGAGGGGGACTTGAACCCCCACGGGCCTAAGGCCCTCCGGATTTTAAGTCCGGTACGTCTGCCAGTTCCGTCATCCCGGCTGGGAAATTGCAAGTGATTGCTGGCGAGTAACTTACTGCAAGTTTAACCCAGGCGGGTGGCGGAAGAAGAACCTAAGCGCAAATACTGCGCCGAAAATTGCCAGGGTGCCCCCGATCACAGCGCCGATGGCATCCTGCCTCTGAGGAATGCCGGCCTCGTGCTGGCCCAGCATCGCGGTCGCTGGTTGCGCCGGGAGATAAACGACTTCGACGGTCTGCCCAGCGTGGTACGAACTGCAAGTTACATCGAAGTTCTTGTACCACGGGTGTTTGCCGCTGTCTTCGAATCTCACGGTAATGCTTCGTATACACCGCTTGCCGCCACCTGTGGATTCAATCATTCCCGTGGTTTGGATACCGTCCCGTTCTAAACGCCAGCGCTCCTGCAGGTGGGGAATATCCTTGTGGAGAAGCAAAAGCCCGAGTAAGAGGAACAACGAAAACAGTACGACCGAAGGCAGGTTCGAGGTCGGGTAGTAGTGCGAAGTTCGCCTGGTGCTGACTTTACGGATCAAGGTAGGCTCATTGTTGGGCTGGTCTTCAGGCACCGATTCATTTCCCTTCCGCGCGGCCGCAAGACGTGACCGACTGCCGATGATACTAGCTGGAAGTCTGCAGCTTGCCGTCACTTCCGATGGACCTGGTGATTGCCAAGGTACGTCCCTTTGGGAACTATGGCGAGTGCTGAACTGGGCTGTATACTTCGGTTGAAATGAGGGAGCGTAGATTCAGCCAGTTGCCCCTTGTGTGAGACGGCGACGGATATTGCACAGCTTTAGTATTCGACCCACACAACTTGGAAAATCAGGTGAACAAACTCTGCGTTGGGGGTGCCTTGCTGGTGGCCTCTGTAGCCTGCGGGGTCGCTCGTTGGAAACTCCAGTTTGGCTATCAGTTCGAAGAAGACAGGAATACTAGATCATGTTTCATAAACACCCCGGAAGCGCAACAATCACTCCCTCAGGGGTAAAGCCCGACTCACGGGCGGAGTTTAGCGGCACGGCTGAAGCCATGCCCTACCCAAACATTTATGAAACACGCTCTAGATTGAATAAACTCAACGCAGTGTGCTTTCTATTGCTTGCGGCCTTGGTCTCCAGCGCACAAACTTCAAAACCCGGGAGCGAAGAAGCGAGGCAGGTTCTCGCTCTGGAAAATGCTTGGAATCAGGCGGAAGTAAAAGCGGACGCCAGCGGCCTGAACCTATTGCTGGGGGATGAATTTGTCTACACCGATGTAGACGGCAGCTTTAAGAACCGAGCGCAGTGGCTCGCGGATGTGCAAAAAGAGGTTCTGCGCTACGAGCAGCTCGGGAACCAAGACCAGGCCGTGCACATCTACGGCAACGCCGCGGTTGTAACTGGGATCTACCGCGAAAGAGTCCATCTGAAAGGGAAGTCGGTAGTGCGGCGCGGGCGTTTCACCGATACCTGGGTCAAACAAAATGGCGCGTGGAAGTGTATGGCGAGTCAGGCTACCCTGGTTGCTCCCTAAAGCATGTTTCATAAATACATCAAAGGCGGAATAATCAATCCCTCAGGGGCTAAAGCCCGTCTCACAGGTGGGCTTTAGTGGCACGGCTGAAGCTATCCCCACCCGAAAACATTTATGAAACACGCTCCAGGAAACCAAGCCTCGAATAGAGCAGCTTTAGAACATTCAGTTTTCACAATGGCCCAGGAAAACAGGAGCTACTTGATGATCAGACTGTCTGTGGGTGAAGCAAGGCGGCGCCTGGAAATGCGTTGCCACTCAAGCTACCTTGATCAGCCAGTAGCCGATAGCAGAGGCTTAAAATTCCTCCAGGCGCACCAGATCTTCGAAGGATTCTCTGTGGCGAATGAGTTTTGTGCGCGTGCCGTCGACCAAGACTTCTGCTGGCCGGCCCCGCGTGTTGTAGTTGGATGCTTGTGCCGTGCCGTAAGCACCAGCGTCTAAGACGGCCAGCAGGTCGCCGCTTTCGACCTGCGGGAGTTTGCGATCCCGCGCTAGAAAATCACCCGCCTCGCAAACCGGGCCTACCACGTCAACCGTTGTTTTTTTGCGAGAATCGTCGCGCACTACGGGAACAATTTCGTGGTGCGCCTGGTATAAAGCGGGGCGCAGCAAGTCGTTCATACCAGCGTCGACGATGACAAAATCTTTGCCGCGATTGCTTTTGGTATAGATCACGGAAGTCAGCAGAACGCCTGCGGGACCAATAAGTACGCGACCTGGCTCCAGAAGTAAATGCACATCCAGATTGCGTAGCGGCTTGAGCACGGCGCGCGCGTAATATTTTACGGATGTTCCAAAATCAGTAGACTCTCCTTCGTAAGAGATGCCAAGACCGCCGCCAGCATCGACATACCGAATACCGAAACCCGCCGCCTTGAGTTGCACCACCAGAGCCGCAACCCGCGCCATCGCTTCCCCGAACGGGGCCACGGCGGTGATTTGCGATCCGATATGAACGCTCACTCCGGCGGCGTTAACATATTTGTGTCCGGCAACGCGGGAATAAAGACTGTGTGCTTCTTCGAGTGGAACGCCAAATTTGTGTTGTCGCAATCCAGTGCTGATGTAGGGATGAGTGTTTGCGTCCACATCTGGGTTCACACGCACGGCCATGCGTGTCTTGATTCGCAGTTGAGACGCGGTTTCGAGTAATACATCGAGTTCGGCGGGGCTCTCGACATTGAAAAGCAGGATGCCAGAGCGCAAGGCTAGTGCGATTTCCTCGCGAGTTTTGCCCACGCCAGAAAAAACGACGCGCTTTGCGGAGCGTTTGTCAGCCCGGAGCACGCGTTCCAGTTCGCCGCCGGAGACGACATCGAAACCGCATCCCATACGGGCAAGAAATCTCAGCAGCCTAATGTTGGAATTTGCTTTTACTGCGTAGCACAACGTGTGTGGAAAATTGCCAAATGCGGTATCGAGCACGCGAGTGCGTTCCCGCAGGGTCTGCGCGGAATAAAGGTACAGAGGGGTGCCGTGGGTCTGCCCAAGGTCGCGCAGGTCTTTACCTTCGCAATGCAACACGGAAACTTTTCCGGAGTCGTATCCTGCGGACTTCTTGCTTGTGACGCTTTTGTAAAACAGGCCGGGTGGCCTTACGTTGTCCTGAGTGGTGGAGCGTTTCATTTCTTCTTGCTCACGCCGTCTTTCGCGGTGGCATCCTTGCTTGGGGTGTCGTTCGATGGAGCATCTTTCACTCGAATCGCCAATACGGTTTGATCGTCGAAAGCCTCGACTCCGGATGCGTGGGCGGCCACGGCTTTGAAAATAGTATTGACCACGCAGTCCGCCGATTTCTTGGCGCAGCCCGCCACAATTTCCTCGACTCGATGCCTACCGAACAAGTCGCCTTTGCTATTTGTTGCATCGAGAATTCCGTCACTGAAGAAGACAAATAGATCGCCGGGTTTCGCCTGGAAGGTAAACTCATCGTAGTCGGCTTCTTCGAACAAGCCGAGCGGCAGGCCCGTCGCTTCGATGACATGCACTTTGCCGTTACGACAAAACACAGGGCGGGGAAGGCCCGAGTTCGCGACAAGCAGAGTGCGTCGGGCGTCGTCCCACACAGCGCAAATAATCGAAACAAATTGCGCTTCAATGCGACGCTCACCGAGCGAGAGATTGACGGCGGCCAGCATTTCCGCTGCGCCAGGCTCCATGGGGGAATGAGAGCGCAAAATCCCACTCACCAGGGCAGCATAAATAGCGGCTGGAGCGCCCTTTCCACTGACATCGCCAACCACGAAGCCTGTGCGACCGAGCGAATAATTCAAATAGTCGTAAAAATCTCCGCCAATTTGGCGGGCAGAAATCGATTTGGCGGAGGTTTCCAGGCCGTTCAGCTTGGGTGGCGTCTGCGGCAACAATCGAAACTGCAACTCGCGCGCCAAGGCAAGGTCTCGCTCGAGGCGTTTTTCCTGGCGTGCGATTTGCTCGTAGAGGCGCGCATTCTCAATCGCAATCGCGATCTGTGCCGCCAGCGTAATGATCGTCCGCTTGTGTTCCTCGGTAAAGAAGTTCCGCTTCACGTGTTCTATGTCGAGAACGCCTATGACCCGTTCCTTGTAAACCAGCGGCACGACGAGTTCCGAGCGCGTTTCTGGATTTAATGCAATGTAGCGAGCGTCCTTCGTTACATCGGGAACCAGGACTGCCTCATTCTTTTCCACCGCATAGCCGACCAGTCCGCGGCCCACAGGTATGTCGTGCTTAAGCTGAACGTTCTCTTGGAAGCGCAAAGAGAAGCGGTGCTGCAGTTTCTCTCCCGTCGAATCCAGAAGCATGATGCTGAACATTTGATAGTCGAGCACCTTCTTGAGGGACTCGCCGACGCGCTTGAAGACCTCATCCAAATTCAGAATAGAAGTTAATTCGCGCGCAATTTCATTCAGGAGAAGAAGAGTCTTTGCCTGACGACTGGCGCGGGTATAGAGCCGCGCGTTCTCGACCCCGACCGCCACTCGCGACGCAATCAGGGTGAGCAGATGTTTATGTTCTTCAGTGAAGTGGTTTGGCTGTATCGATTCAATGTCGATTAATCCGATTACTTTGTTCTTAACAATCAGAGGAACCGCCAGCTCGGAGCGCACGTTCGGGAGGGCGTCAATGTAGTAGGCCTCGGTTCGAACATCATTCACGAGAACAGCTTCTCGTCTCTCGACTGCAAGTCCGGTAACGCCTTCACCCACACGAATTCGGGCCCGCTCCGCGACTTCCGGGAGGTGGCCGATGGAAAACTTGATGTAGAGTTCTTGCGTTTTATCGTTAAGAAGCATGATCGCGAAGATCTCAAAATCGATGATCTTGCGGATCACCTCCGCCACTCGCCGCAGGGTTGTGTCAAGATCCAGCGTAGTGTTGACGACGTCGGCGACTTCCAGCAGCAGCCGGTCGACGGGTGTCGTTGTTCCTGCTTGAGTTGGTGTTGAATTCACTGAATGAATGATAGCAGCCTCCGAATGCGGCACTCCCTAGTTCGCCGGTTCGAGGTTGGGCACTTTGGGCCTCGCTTGTCGTTACCCTCTGGGCAAAGTGCAAATGTCGGCGAGGTTGCGGTAACGTTCAGCGTGGTCCAAGCCGTAGCCCACCACGAATTCGTCGGGAATCTGAAATCCCACGTAGTCGGCTTTGATCGGCATGATCCGTCGCGACGACTTGTCCAGCAAAGCGGCAATGCGAAAGGCTTTTGGCTGGTGAGCCAGGAATAGTTTTCGCAAATACGTCATCGTCAACCCTGTGTCGAGAATGTCCTCGACGACGATCACGTTTTTGTCGGCCATGGACTGATCGACATCTTTGGTTAGGCGAACTTCGCCGGTGGAATCCCACCCGCCCTGCAACTCCTGCGCCGGGCTGGGCCGGTTGCCGTAGCTGGAGACGCCAATGAAATCAAAGGTGGCATCGAGTTGAATCTGGCGCGCCAGATCGCTGAGAAAAATTGCGGCACCCTTGAGCACGCCAATGAGAATAATGGGTTCGCCTGAGAAATCCCGCGTGATCTGCGCTCCCATTTCCGCGACGCGCTGCGCAATTTGTTGACGTGAAAAAAGAATCTGGGGCTCGGACATAGCGGCCTATTGTAACCCGACGCTGGTACCTCGGCGGAGAAAGTCGCGCGGTGCAGTATTCATGGTACCGTTTTGGTAGGTTCGTGATGAGTTCTACAATAGCTTTTCATGCATTCCAGGAGAATCTATGCCACTACCCGAATTCCAACAGCTCTGTACCGAAGCGAAAAAAGAAATCCAAGAGATTGGACCGACCGATCTTCGTCAAATGCAGCAATCCGGCGAGGATTTTGCGCTGATTGATGTACGTGAAGCGGAAGAATCAGCACGAGGCATGATTCCGAATGCGATTGCGATCTCGCGCGGTGTTTTGGAACTGAAGATCGACCAAGTCACGATCGACAAAGACAAGAAAATTGTTCTGTACTGTGCTGGCGGCAATCGTTCGGCGCTCGCTGGGTGGATGCTGAAGAAGATGGGTTTTAAGAACGTGATCTCTCTAGCTGGCGGCTACGGCGGCTGGATGCAATCGCAATAAGCAGGAGTGGGAGTTAGCCGACATGGACCTGAAAGGCATTCAACTCACATGGCTAGGTCACGCCAGTTTTCGCATTGAAACGCCTGGCGGCAAGACTATTTATGTTGACCCTTGGGTTATGGGTAACCCCATGTGTCCCGAGAAGGACAAGACCGTCAAGAAGGCAGATGCGCTCCTCTGTACCCACGGTCACGGTGACCACATCGGCGATGCAGTTGAGATTGCGATCAAGCATAACGCGGTCGCTGTAGGCATACCGGAGCTGTGCGCATGGCTTAAGAAGAAGGGCGTAGAGCAAATTGCGCAGATGAACAAAGGCGGTACGCAGACGGTGGCAGGTGTAAGAATCACGATGGTTCATGCGGATCACTCCTGTGGTATTTTTGATGGCGATCAGGTGATCTACGGCGGTGAAGCCGTGGGCTACGTGATGGAGTTCGAGAACGGGGTCAAGATTTATCACGCTGGTGATACGAACGTCTTTGGGGATATGCAGATCATCCGCGACCTTTACGCGCCGGAAATTGCCATGCTTCCCATCGGCGATCTTTATACAATGTCGCCGCGGGAAGCCGCGTATGCTTGCAAACTCCTAAAATCGAAGTACGTGATCCCAATGCATTTCGGAACCTTTCCCCTACTCACTGGTCGTCCGAGCGAGTTGCAGAAACTGGCTCCGGATGTTGAGGTGTTTGAAATGACTCCCGGCGTAACGATTTCGTAGAGTTGCAGTAAAGGACGAAGCTGATGCCAGAAGAAGAACGATCAGACGGTTCAAAGCCATCGGTAAGAGGGGATTGGCGCAGCAGTCGGGGTATCACGACGGATCACGTTGATAGCTATCTCTACTCTCTGCTGCCAGCTCGCGATACCGTTCTTGGAGAGATGGAAGCGGAAGCCACAGCGCACGATATTCCTATCGTTGGCCCTGCGGTCGGACGCCTGTTTTATCAGCTGGCGACGATGATCCAGGCGAAGACAGTTTTCGAAATGGGATCGGCCATCGGTTACTCCACCATCTGGTGGGCACGGGCGGTAGGTGAGACGGGTCGCGTGTTCTACACCGATGGCGATCGCCGCAACGCAGACAAGGCTCGACGATACTTTGACCGCGCAGGCGTGACGTCTCGCATCAGCATCCACACCGGGGATGCGCTGGAAATCCTCTCCGAACAAAAAGACGAGTTCGACATCATTTTCAACGATGTAGATAAACACGACTACCCGCGAGTTCTGCGTCTAGCCGCGCCCAGATTGCGCAAAGGCGGGCTCTTTATTACTGACAACACTTTGTGGGGCGGGAAGGTAGCGTCGCCTGCCGCGTCGGAAGGCAAGCTAACGCAGGGCATTCAGGAGTTCAATCGCTTGTCTTACGTTGCGCAGGACTTCTACCCAGTACTCGTGCCGCTTAGAGATGGGGTTACGATGATGTTGAAGATATAAATCCGAGCTAGATGGACTTCACAGGGATCAGCAACAAGTCGTCCACCAATCCCACTTCCTTTTGCACGAACGGCTCACCGTATTCCACGCCGGCCAGCATTCCGTAAAACCGCGCCATCGCGCCGACTCGCGTACGAATCTCGGCATGAGCGGGGAAGTCGGCGCTACCGGCTGCCTGGTCTTCATATTGCGATTTGTAGGCGAAGAGGGATTGCGTGCGCGCTTCAAACTGCTCGCTGATGTCTACCACGAAGCTTGGGCGCACGTCGTGGTACAGAGACGCGTAGACGATTTTAAACGGACGATGCGGCTCGCCCTCGATCTCGAGCTTCCGCAATCCCGAGAGAAAACACGCTTCATATCCCAGCGTCGAGGCTGTAGCATGATCGGGATGACGCGCTTGCCAGTAGGGAAGTATCACGACCCGAGGCCGCGTTTCGCGAAGCACGCGCGCTACCTTAAGCCGGTTTTCCCAAGTGTTCTCGACGCGGCCATCTGGGATGTCGAGTGCCTTCCGCCACGCAGCTTGCAAGATTCCGGCTGCGTCGCCGGCTTCCCGCGCACGGTCTTCCGCGGTGCCGCGCGTGCCCATCTCGCCTTGTGTCAAATCCAGAATACCGGTGCGATGCCCGCGCTGCGCCATCTTGAGCAGAGTACCGCCACAAGTTTGCTCCACATCGTCGCGATGCGCGGCAATGGCCAAAACGTCGAGAGGTAGAGTCATTTCAGTCAAGCGAGCCTTGCTCAATAACCACCTTCTCCCGCACGATCAACCGGTGTGCTGCCATTTCCTTGAGCATGGGCAGGACGCGGTTCACATGCTCGTCGGTGTCAACAAAGGTCACCACCACGGGCAGTTTTCCGCCAACGTCTACCAGATGGGTCGATTCCACCTGCTGGCGTCCCGTGAATCCCGCAACAGCGTGGAAAACTGTCGCTCCTGCCATGTTCTCTTGATGGAGAAAATTCAGGACTTCCAGATACAGCGGCTTGTGATGCCACTGATCGGCCTCGTTCAAATAGAGTGTGACCTGGATAGCCATACCCGGAATTCTACAGCACCCGCGCCAGCGCCATGCCCGCCAGCGCTGCTGCCAGCGACAGCAGATTGTTGGAAACGACATTGGCACCCACCAACAACCACTGTCCTTGCTCCATGAGCGCCATACTCTCGAAGGTGTAGCTCGAGAAGGTGGTAAAGCCGCCACAAAATCCAACCGCCACAAACAACCGCCAGCGTGGATCGACAATCACGCGCTCCATCGTCCAGATCATGAAAAATCCCAAGATGAAGCTGCCCAGCACATTGATCGTTAGCGTTCCATAAGGAAACGCCGAACCCAAAAGTCGAGCCGCCGATCGGCTCATCCAGTAACGGAGATTCGCGCCGAGGATTGCGCCGAGAGAAATTGCCAGAAAATCGAGCACGATGGACCGTCTCCAGAAGAGAATGGTAGGAGTCATCAGCCGGATGCTATTACGCGGCAGTTCTGGCGAACCCCATCGCCGTCGTTTAGGTTTTATCACATTGAGGATCGGGGTGCGTACGGCCCGGAAACTCCTGTACGTCCGCCTTTGCCCCAACCCAAACTCACTATTTTTTGCGCTCGACCAAATACCGCGCCAAAGCCTTCAGTGTCTCCGCCCGCTCCTTAAACGGCTCCAATGCAGTGAATGCTTGCGCCACCAGCACATCCGCCCGTCGCAATGATTCTTCAATCCCATACAGTGCGGGATACGTTACTTTCTCCGCCGCCGTGTCTTTCCCGGCGGTCTTGCCAAGCTGCTCCGACGACTGTGTCACATCCAGAACGTCGTCCACAATTTGAAACGCCAATCCGACGCCTTGGCCAAAGGTCCGCAAACGCGCGATGGCATCCTCGTTGCCGCCCGCGTACAGGCCGCCACTCACGGTGCTGGCCGTGATTAGAGCCGCCGTTTTTGCGCGATGAATGTAGTCGAGCGTTTCCGCGTCTGGACGCGTGCGCTCCGCCTCAAGGTCCACGACCTGCCCGCCAATCATTCCATCCACAGTCCCCGTGCCGCGAGCGATTTCCGCGATAATCCGCACCCGAGCATCGGAAGGGCAGCGCAGTCCCGCCAACACCTCATAGGCTTGGGTCTGCAAGGCATCCCCTGCCAAAATCGCAGTCGCCTCGCCAAACGCTTTGTGGCAGGTAGGGCGACCGCGCCGCAAGTCGTCATTGTCCAAAGCGGGTAGATCGTCGTGAATCAGCGAATAGGTATGCAGCATCTCCAGCGCCGCACCCACATCCTCAATTCCGGCAGGCAGGGAACCTGCCACCATGCGTCCCGCCTCCATGCAAAGGATAGGACGCAGTCGCTTGCCGCCTGCAAAGACGCTATGGCGCATGGCCTGGTGAATCGACGTTGGCCGCACCGTAGCCGCCGGAATCAGCCGCTCCAGCGCCGCATCCGCCAAGGCGCTGCCCTGCGCCAGGGTTTCCTTTAAGAAGCCTTGCTCCACCGCTGTCTCCTGCACCATGAATCGCTGAGTATAACAAGTGGAGCGCGTAACGGGTATTTCACACCCGATTTAAGTGAAGTGAGCTACAATCCCGAGGACTTAAAGACTTGACTCAGGCGACAACTCGGCGAGACTTGCGACTCAGCCTCCGTTGTCAGCCGCGTTCTTTCTTCGCCGTGGAGAAGAGTTCAGGCCTTACCCTAAAGCCTTTACCCACAGCGCGTTGCGAGTTCAGCTTTGGTTTCGAAGTGGATCGCTTTGACTCGGCATGAAATTACCGAGAAATCCCGCAATCGGCGAGAGTGCAAAATGTTGTAGAGAGGATTCAATGTCAGAAAAGCGGGACACCACAAATACGAGACGACTCTTTCTGAGATTCCTAGCGGCGAGTCCTCTGCTGCTCCGAGGCAAAGAGCTGGGCTAGAGGCGCCGCGATAAGGCCGCCGCCGGCTGGGAGAGATTGGCGGCGCGGTATTCGTCACACAGGCGGTTGCCGCTTTGTTGTGTGGTCGCTACTGTGACCGCTGGCTGGCGCGAGGAGGAACTTCGACGCGCGTCCGCAAGACCTTTTTCTGACTTCCGGGATTATCGCAACAGGAACGCTACTTTGGGCGAGCACCTTTGTCGGACCTATGTTTTGCGTTCTGCTGTTGATGTGGCAGGCGCTGGGATAGGAGTCAGCGGTTCCAACATGTGGCCCACCACGCAGACCCTGGCGGGGCCGCACGCCTCGGGGCGGTGGACGGGGTTGCAGTGCGGTTTTGCGAACTACTCGGGCGTGCTCGCTGCGACGTTGACCGGGATGATCGTCGGACGCACGGGGCATTTTGCCCCGGCGTTTGCGGTGGCGATGGGATTTGGCCTGCTGGGAGCGGCGTGTTGGGTCTTTATCGTCGGTCCGATTGAGCTAGTGGTCTGGCCAAGGCAAACCCCGCGAGAAGCCTTGCCGAAGATATCTGGAGACCTAGCGCCTGGACCTGCTGCAGTCAAAGCAATGCTTGATCGGAACAGAACCTAAGGATGAAGCAACGAGGAGAGAAAAACGTGGCAACCACAACAGAAACTTCCACCCAATACGCGCTCGGCTACAGCAACTCCGAGCATGACCGCCTTATTCGGCAAGCCAACCGCATTGCACCCACCACCGAGCGCCTGTTCCGCGAAGCGGGCATCAGGCCTGGACATCGCGTCCTCGATCTCGGCTCCGGCATGGGAGACGTCGCCATGCTGGTCGCCAAATTAGTCGGACCCTCCGGCGAAGTTGTGGGCATCGAGCGCGATGCGAACTCGATTGCACGAGCGCGTGAACGCGTCGCTGCTGCAGGACTCACCAATGTGAGCTTTACACAGAGCGACGTAAACCAGATTGTAAGCGACAAGCCCTTTGATGCCGCTGTCGGACGCTTCATCTTGATGTTTCTTCCCGATCCTGCATCAGTCCTTCGCTCTTTACTGAAGCTCATTCGACCGGGTGGGGCAATCGCTTTCCAGGAACCTACCTGGATTCCATTCCTCGCTTCCAGCGCGCGTTTGCCCCTTTGGTCGAAGGTTCTTGGTTCAATCCATGAAACTTTTCTGCGCTCTGGAGTCAATCCCGAGATGGGGCCCGATCTTTTCAAAATGTTTCAAGAAGTTGGACTGCCCGCGCCTTCCATGAGGATGGAAGCACTACTGGGCAGCGATGCCGAGTTTACAGGATTGATCACAGACCTCATCGGCAGCCTGCAACCACTGGCCCAGCAGCACAACGTGTCACTCGAAGCACTCGGTGACTTCGGCACGCTTGCCCAGAGGGTTCAGGCTGAAGTTACCACGTCGAAAACTGTGGTCAGTTTCGTACCAATTGTTGGTGTGTGGGCGCGGAAGGCGGAATAGAGTATGCACCTCGGGAAAGAGCTGCTTTACTTGACACGAGCGGAGGTCGAAGCTGTTGGCCTTACCATGTCCGAAATCATCGCCGTGCTTGAATCAGCATTTCGAGAGAGGGGCGAAGGTAGAGCGGAGATGCCCGCTAAAACCGGGGTCCACACCCAGCCCGACGCTTTTATTCACGCCATGCCAGCGTCTATCCCCGCTCAGCGAGCCGTCGGCATCAAGTGGGTAGCGGGCTACCCCGCGAACAGCAAACGAGGCTTGCCCTATATAACCGGGTTGCTGATCCTGAATGATTATGAAACAGGATTGCCCCTCGCGGTGATGGATTGCACGTGGATCACTGCCAAACGCACGGGCGCGGCCACGGCAATCTCGGCAAAGTATCTGGCGCGACCAGAATCAGAGACGGTCGGCATCCTCGGCTGCGGGGTGCAGGGACGCAGCAATTTGGAAGCCGTAAAGGCTGCATTCTCAATTAAGAAAGCCTTCGCGTATGACACGCATCCGAGCCGCAGCGTCAACTTCGCAAGAGAGATGGGCCAGCAACTCGAAATCGAAGTTATTCCCGTCGACGATCCCAGGCAAGCTGTGGTGGATTCGGACATCGTCGTCACCGGCGGGCCCATCCTCCGCAAGCCGCATGCCACGATCCAACCGGGTTGGTTTGCCGAAGGAGCTTTCGCATCTCTCGTAGACTTCGATTCCTACTGGCATCCAGAAGCGCTTCACCAAGTCGATAAATTCTGTACCGACGACATTGCACAATTGGAACACTATCGCCACATTGGATATTTTCAAGATATCCCTCCCGTCTACGCCGATCTCGGCGAGCTTGTGACGGGTAGAAAACCCGGCCGCCAGTCTCCCAAAGAACGAACGATCGCCTGCAATCTCGGTCTTGCGTTAGACGACATTGCAGTCGCTCCGCTCATCTCCGCCCGCGCAATCGAAAAGGGAATCGGAAAATGGCTACCACTTTGAACCGGAGACCCTCATGATTCGCGAACTCCAAACCGCCCCGAGCGCCATTGAAACCCGCACCATTCGCAAAATCCAGTGGAGAATTCTTCCATTCATCTTCCTGCTCTACGTGGTGGCCTACCTCGACCGCGTCAACATCGGCTTTGCCGCGCTGACCATGAACAAGGAACTGGGGATCACCGGTCAGCAGTACGGGTTGCTGGTGGGGACTTTCTTTTTTGGTTACTTCCTCTTTGAAATTCCCAGCAACTTATTGCTGCATAGAATCGGCGCTCGCATCTGGATCGCCCGCATTCTGGTGACCTGGGGAATCGTAGCCATGCTCACCGGCTTCGTCCGCAATGTGCATGACTTGTACATTGTGCGCTTCATGCTGGGGCTGGCGGAAGCGGGGTCGTATCCTGGGATTGTCTTATATCTCTCATACTGGTTTCGCCAGCGGGAAAGGGCACAGGCCATAGCGCTGGTTGTGGTGGGCATTCCTGTCACCAGCATTCTCGGTGGTCCTGTATCGGGGCTCATTATGGATCACGTGCATTGGCTCGGTCTGAGTGGTTGGCGCTGGCTGCTCATTCTGGAAGGAGTCCCGGCGGTGATCTGCGGCGTGCTCGTGTATCTCTTGCTGCCCAGCCGCCCCGCCGAGGCCAAGTTTCTAACGCCGGAGGAAAAGGAATGGATCACAACGGAACTTGCCCGCGAGGAGGAAACAAAGCTAAAAGAGCACCAGATTTCGGTGGCACAGACCTTCGCGCATTTGCGGGTGTGGCATCTGGCGTGGATTCAGTTCACTTTCATTATCGGCTTGTACTCCCTTGGTTTCTGGATGCCGCAGGTTATCAAATCGCTTTCCAGCCATTATTCCAATACGACGGTTGGCCTCCTGGCTGTAATCCCTCAAGTGGTTGGTTTGGCAGCGATGGTTCTGGTTTCCCGTAGCTCTGACCGGAGCCTGGAGAGGCGCTATCATGCTGCCATCCCCGCTGTGATTGCAGGAATGGCTTGGCTCCTGCTCGGTGCCCCCAATTCACCCGCTGTGTCCATGCTCCTGTTGTCGACTATCGCGATAGGCGTCTACAGCATGCTTGCTCCATTCTGGGCCTTACCCGTCGAATTCTTGTCTGGATATGCCGCCGCTTCCGGAATTGCCTTGATCAACTCCATCGCAGCCCTCGGCGGATTCGTAGGTCCCTTCGCCATCGGGTTCATCAAGGACAAGACCGGTAGCCTCTCCGGCGGCTTGGCGTTTGTCGGAATATCGATGATCGTGTCGGCTGTGTTCCTAGTGCTGCTGCCGAAAAAGGCCCGTGCCACGGAGCGGAAAACATAGCTCTGGGACTTTCAAATCCAGACGAACCTGGAAGTCGGCGATCCGGTTACTGGCACGGCCTTTACCGCGACTCTGAATGGCTTCACTTACCACCCCGAAGACTTGTCTTCTTCTCGTGGTTCGCGCGCCAGACTCCTTCCATCGCCGTAAACGGCTGGTACACCTTCCTGAACACCTTCCCGACGCAGTCGGCACCCTGCTCGTAGACTGGGGTCAGCTTCAACAATGCGTTAACAAAGGGCTGCGGTATTCCGCAGCCCTTTCTTTTTAGGGAAGCGCTGAAGCGCACAGATTTGCCACTTAACTCAAATGATTCACTGCTGCAAGACGCGAGTGCCGGTCTTGGTGCTTTCCCTGAAACTTGCGTACATAGAAACACATAGATTGAAACACGCTCTCCCTGTAGACTGGTACCGCACTGGTCTAAACGCGCTTCCCAAGCCGTTCTTCTCCACCGGAGGTTGTCGCGTGGTGAGTTTAATGCGAACTTTTTTGGGGGCAGGGGCCCTTCTCTGGCTGTGTCTTAGTGGGGTTTCCGCCCACGCAGGAGACGACTGGCTGCCCGTCGTGCCGGAAGAACTCAAGATGACCACGGAGTCGCTGGCTCCCGGCGCACCCGCCATCTACCTTTATCGCCAGGTCGACCGCGATGACCAATCCGGGCATGAAGAGAACTATGTGCGGATCAAAATCCTCACCGAGGAGGGACGCAAGCACGCCGATCTCGAGATTCCTTTTGTCAAAAATCTAACGAAGATTCGTGGCATCAAGGCCCGAACCGTACGCCCGGACGGAACCATCGCGAACTTTGATGGTCAAATTTTCGAAAAGACAATCATCAAGGCTAAAGGCGTTAAGCTCCTGGCTCAAACGTTGACCCTTCCTGATGTTCAGGTAGGCAGCATCATTGAATACAAGTTCACCAAAGAATGGGATGCGGGGCTGATCTACGATTCAAATTGGACGCTGAGCGAGGAACTATTCACCAAGCGTGCCAAGTTCAGCCTGAAACCGAGTACCAGTTATGCGGTCCGATGGAGCTGGGACAACCTGCCTCCTGGCACGGATGCTCCGAAAGATATATCGCACGTGATCCGACTCGATGTACAAAACATCCCTCCTTTTCGCACAGAAGACTATATGCCGCCGGAAGGCGAACTCAAGGCCCACGTGAATTTCGTCTACACCACGAGCGGAGAAAAGGATTCCGATAAGTTCTGGAGGGAATACGGCAAGGCCAAAAACAGCGGGATCGAATCCTTCATCAACAAACGTAAAGCAATGGAACAAGCCGTCGCGCAGATTGTCGCGCCCGGCGATTTTTCCGAAGCGAAGCTAAAAAAGATCTACGCGCGCGTGCAGCAACTCAGAAATCTAAATTACGACAAGGAAAAGACTGGGCAGGAGCAAAAACGCGAGAAACTCAAGGATTTCAATAACGTCGAAGACCTCTGGAAACTGGGATACGGCTACGGCACTAGTCTGAATTGGCTCTTCCTGGCGCTTGTGCGTGCAGCAGGATTCGAGGTCTACCCCGTCATCATTTCAAACCGCAGCAATCATTTCTTCCATCCCAAGCTGATGAACAGCTTTGAGCTGAATGACAACGTCGTACTGGTCAAGGTGGATGGCAAGGATGTGTATCTAGATCCAGGCACCAAGTTTGCCCCCTATGCAGTGTTGCCCTGGTCTGAAACCGGTGTTTCCGGCCTAAGACTTGATAAAGAGGGCGGAGTCTGGGTGCAGACGCCGCTGCCCGATGGATCCGCTTCCCGTGTCGATCGCAAAGCCCTACTGAAATTGACGGATGACGGAACGCTCGAAGGGAAATTGACTGTTGCGTACTCCGGGCTGACGGCATTGTGGCGCAGAAGCGAGCAGCGCAACGAGGACGATACCAAGCGCAAGCAGTTCCTCGAAGATCAGGTTAAGGAATATGTCCCTGTTGGGGTCGAGGTCGAGTTAACCAACAAGCCTGACTGGACTAGTTCCGCACCAACCTTGGTAGCGGAGTACAAGCTCACCGTTCGTGGCTGGGCTGCTGCCGCGGGACGCCGAACTGTTCTGGCAGCGGTACTTTTCAGCAATTCGGAAAAACATACTTTTGAGCATGCTGAGCGTGTACATCCCATCTACTTCGGATATCCCTATGAAGAGACGGATGACGTCAGCATTGACCTGCCTCCCGGCTGGAAGGTCCAGAGCACTCCAGCAGAAAAAATCCAGGACGAAAAAGTCGTCGCCTATACCCTCAAGACTGAAAACAAAGACAACCGCGTACACGTGATCCGTGATTTCAAAGTGAACTTCGTCATGCTGGAGTCGAAGTACTATGCGGCGTTGCGAAAATTTTATGAGCTGGTGAGGACCGGAGATGAAGAGCAAATTGTTCTGCAACCTGCCTCCTGAACCGTGGTTGTCGAAATTGCCTCACCTGCGTTTCTGTGGCTTCGTGCTCGCCGCGATGACGCTGGCGGCGCCAAACGCGCACGCAGGGGATGCCCCGCCTTGGATGCGTGCTCTTACCAGCGTGGCATTGCCCGCTCATGACGATAAAGATAGTGTCGTGCAGCTCTATTCCGAAGAAATTCTGAACGTTAGCTCAAACGGAAAATTGAAGAGCGTGCGGCGCGTGGCCTACAAGATCTTGCGGCCGGATGGGAAAGATTTCGGCGTGGCTCGCGGTTACATCGATTCCGAAACAAAGATTACGGGCATGCGCGGCTGGTGTATCCCTGCGCAGGGCAAGGACTACGAAGTCAAGGAGAAGGAGTCGGTCGAGAGCGCCCTTCCCGGCGTCACCAACGGCGAGCTGATGAGTGACCTGCGCGCGAAGGTACTCCAGATTCCGGCGGCGGACCCGGGCAACATCGTGGGCTACGAAATTGAACAAGAGCTTCGTCCCTATGTCTGGCAGGACGAATGGGTTTTCCAAAGTACAGTCCCGTCTTTCGAAGCACACTATACGCTGCAACTCCCCGCCGATTGGGAATACAAAAGCGCCTGGCTCAACTACCCGGAGGCTAAACCCGTCTCGATTGGGATGAACCAATGGCAGTGGGTCCTCACGGATATCAAGGCCATCAAGACCGAAGAGAGCATGCCGCCTTGGCGCGCGGTTGCCGGACAAATGTATATCTCGCTCTTTCCTCCCAGCGGCAAGGCGCAGCAGCGCGGCTTTGACAACTGGGCGGAGTTAGGCAAGTGGTACACCGGATTACTCAAAGATCGCGATAATGCATCTCCGGAAATGAAACAGAAAGTCGCGACCCTCACTGCGTCTTCAACGGCTACTCTCGACAAGATGCGCGTGCTGGCGAAATTCGTACAGACCGATATTCGCTACGTCGCCATCGAGTTGGGCATTGGCGGCTGGCAGCCCCATCCAGCCGAGGAAGTCTTCCTGCATAGATACGGAGACTGTAAAGATAAAGCGACTCTTCTGGGCTCCATGTTGCGAGAAATTGGTGTCGAGTCCTATCACGTCGTCATTAACACAGATCGTGGCGCCATTACTCCAGCCATGCCAGCCCATCAAGGCGGGTTTAACCACGCCATCATTGCCATTAAGTTGCCAGATAGCGTGAACGACCCGTCGCTGGTCGCGATTGTGCAGCACCCAAAACTCGGTTGGATTCTGTTCTTTGATCCAACGAATGAGTCCACTCCGTTCGGTCAGCTGAGCGGATATTTACAGGAGAACTACGGCTTACTGGTAGCTCCGGAGGGCGGCGAATTCGTCCGTCTGCCGACCCTACCCGCTGCCATGTCAGGTATTCAGCGCTCAGCGAAAATGAAAATGGATCCGACTGGGACGCTACAAGGCGAAGTCAAAGAAGTTCGCCTGGGCGACCAGGGGCGCGGGCAACGCCAGGCCCTGCATGGTGCTTCCGACAGGAAAGAATGGGTAAAGCCCGTCGAAACGCTCCTCTCCCACGCCTTCACAAACTTTCAGCTTACCAAAGCATCCGTGACGAATCTGGATCGACCCGAGCTTCCTTTTGGATACAACTACGAAATCATCGCCCAGAGCTACGGCAAACCAGCGGGGAACTTGATGCTGGTGCGCCCTCGTATTCTCGGAAGCAAGTCGAGCGAATTGTTAGAGACGAAGGAGCCGCGCAGGTATTCTGTCGAATTTGACGGGCCTTGGCGCGATACGGATACGTTCGAGATTACGCTGCCACCAGGTTTTGAAGTCGACGACTTGCCGCCTGCTGCGAATGCCGACTATCCGTTTGCCAGCTACCACAGCAAAACTGAAGTGACTGGCAACGTTTTGCGTTACACACGGTCATTTGAAGTGAAGCAATTGACCGTGCCTTTGGACAAGGTGGAAGACCTCAAGCGCCTATACCGAATCATCGCTGGCGACGAACGCAATACTGCTGTTCTAAAGCCAGCAGCCAGGTAACGCTACCTGCTCTGAGTTCAGGGCCATGCGGAAAGCCGTGCGGAAAATAGAAAAGGCGAGGATTTCTCCTCGCCTCATACCAGCACCTTCTACGGTTTTCTACGCCGCCGCGCTTTGACTTGGCGGGGCATTGCGAATCGCCGCCAGCAATATTCCTTCGGTATCTGTGCTTTGACAATAATCGCTCGCCCCGGCATCGAGCGCCGCCGCCCACATCTGCTCATCGGCCACGCGATGTGTACACACAATGCAGATAGACGGATACTCGCGATGCAGTTGTTCCACGATCTGCAGGTGTGCGCCTTCCATGTCGACGATCAACACTTCAGCGCGATGTTTTGCAATCATTGCGCGTACGTCGCCGAGTGATTCGGCCACATGCACGGAATGAAAATGAGAGGCTAAGCCAGAAGCCAAAGCCCGGGCAATTCTGGAGTCTTCCTGCCATACCAACACGCTCAAGGGCGTCATAGCTCACCCCTTTCAGGATGCTCGCGCCGTTTCCGGCGGCTTAGCTGCGGCTGGCGCCGCAGATCCTGCTACTGACGAGCAACTCGAACTTGAAAGCTTAACGCTTCGCTTTCTCGTTCGGAAGCTCGAACGCTTCCGCTTGAAGTTTCCCATTCTGCTTGAGCAGAATTTCAACTTTACCCTCGGCCTGCTCCAGCTCTTTACGGCACTGGCCGGAAAGCTGCATGCCTTCCTCGAAGAGTACCAGCGATTTCTCCAAAGATACATCGCCTTTTTCCAAATCTGCAACTATCTTTTCCAGGCGCTGCAGTGACTCCTCGAATTTCAGCAAAGGGCCGCTCCTAAGCCAATTCTATTCCTAAACTTGGGGTGGCAGGGTAGTGGTTTTTGTAAAAAAGCTATACACGAAGGTTCCCCCTTGTTTCGGCACTGGCCTAGGAGCGTGACGCGCGCAACTGCCCCTCGCCCAAAGCCTCCAGCACGTCCACGGCAAGGGAATAGCGTCCCAGCGGCGCGCTGATTTGCGCGCCCTGCAACATGTCGCGAACTGCCAACAGCATTTCGCGTGCAATCGCCACTCCCGCGGCCCGTGCCTCTTCCGGAGACGCTGTCCGCGCCATTCTATCCATGATCGAATCGGGCACTGAGACCTTTAACTCGTCGCGCATAAATTCCGCGTTTCGCAATGAAACTAAAGGCCATATTCCGGCGATCACCGGAATCCGGCAACCCTCAATGCGTTTCAGGAAAGCTTCCAACAAGGCCAGGTCGAATACCGGCTGCGTAACCGCGTATTGTGCTCCAGCTTCGACCTTGTACTGAAATCGGCGCACCTCTTCGTCCAGGTTCGGCAAGCCGGGATTCGCACCCACCCCAATTACGAACCGGGTCGGTTCGCCAATTGGATTGCCCCCAATATCCAAGCCTCGATTCAAGTTGTGGACGATATTTACCAGCCCGATGGAGTCAACATCGAACACGGCCGTAGCGTCTGGGTAATTGCCCATTTTCGGAGGGTCGCCCGTGATGCAAATCAGGTTTCGGATCCCCAATGCGGAAGCGCCGAGCAAATCCGACTGAATCCCCAAAACGTTCCTGTCCCGGCAGGTGTAGTGGAGAATCGACTCGATACCCACCTGCTGCTGCGTGAGCAGGCACAGGGCCTGGTTGCTCATGCGCGCCGAGGCGCGAGGGCTGTCCGGAATATTGATAGCGTCGACGCCCACGGACTTCAAATACCGGCAGCCTTCAATTTCCTTGCGTGCGTCCGTTCCTTTTGGAGGAACAACTTCCACCATGGTTACGAATTCGCCGCGCACGAGCCTTCCACCCAGCCGGGAGCGTTCGCCGGTCGGAATCTCCTGTGCTGCCTTTTCCGCTGATGCAGCCTTGGCGATGTGAACGCTCGGCGCCTTCGATTTTGCCTCACCCGCCCGCAACATTGATTTCATCACGCGAATATGATCGGGCGTGGTACCACAGCATCCGCCGATGATCTGAGCGCCCGCATTCACGAATTTCCTGGTGTAACTCGCCATGTATTCGGGCGAGCACAAATAAATATTGCGGCCTTCCACCGAACGAGGAATTCCAGCATTCGGTTGCGCTGAGAGTGGCAGGTCGGTGAAGCGGCGCATCTGTTCCACCGCATCCAACATTGCTACCGGGCCTACACTGCAATTGCAGCCGATTACGTCTGCTCCCCAATCTTCCAGTCGACGCGTAAAGATCTCCGGACTCGATCCGTCCAGGCAGTTGCCTTCTTCGTCAATCGTGACCTGAGCGATCACGGGAATCTTCGCATTCACCTCGCGCGCAGCCAGAATCGCTTGATGCAGTTCTTCCAGGTATCCAAACGTTTCCAGGATAATGACGTCCGCGCCGCCCTCAATCAGTGCAGCAATCTGCTCCCGGAATGCCGCTCGAGCCTCTTCGCGGGAGGTCTTGCCCAGCGGTTCGATGCGGATTCCAAGCGGTCCGACCGAACCGGCTACGTAGACATCGAAGCTCTTGGCCGCTTCGCGAGCGAGTCGAGCGCCCATTCGATTGATATCGTACGTCTTATCCTCTAACCCGTGTTTTATCAATCGGAAAGATGTGGCACCGTAAGTGTTGGTTTCAATGATGTCCGCGCCTGCCTGCAAGTACTCCTGATGGACGGCGCGAATCAAATCCGGTTGCGACAAGTTCAGCTCGTCGTAACACCGGTTGATAAACACACCTTTGCCATAAAGCACAGAACCCATCGCTCCGTCGCAAAGCAGAGGCGCTTCTCTTAACCGGGTTAGGAAATCTATGGGCATCTATCAGCAGAATACAAGAGGCGGTAATCTAGTGCTAGGGGTCGGGCTTGCTCGTTGCGCTGTTCGAACTTGGGCAACCGGGCGGATAACGCCAATATTTCTCCGTCCAGGTTGCTATAATCTTGGTTTCCGCATCTAAACGTCTATTCTCTAGCGGTTACGGAGCTCCCAGTTTGAAGCAACTCTTGCAGCGTGCGGCCATTTGGACGGTAATCTTGTGCGGTATAGCGTGCGGGTTCCTTGGATGTAGCTCGAACAAAGGTTCGCCTGCGCCGCCTCCGCTGGTTCACCGCGCCCTCATCTCCAACTTTACCAACAACAACATCACAATCGCCGATACTAGACGGGATATTCTCGCAACGATCGTGGGAAGTTTCTCGAACTCGCCAGGCTTCATGGTCCTTTCAAACGATAGGAAGCTTACCGTCGCCTACGGTCCGGTGGATAATTCTGTCACGATTATCAACAATGCCCAGCAATCGGCTGGAGGCTCAGCGAGACTGGCTGATCCCAACGCACTGCCGAATGCTTCGGTGAGCGTTACGATCTCGCCCGATAACGGCACGATTCTTGCGGCGATCCCGAATGAGGTCGTGTTTGGTCAGGCTCCGGGAGCGGTGGATGTAGTTTCGGCAACTTCTAACGGCACGCTCACGAGACAGCCCTCGATTCCGCTGGTCAGCGTGCGCTATTTGAACGCAATTCCCAACGGCAACCGCGTAGTCGCCATGAGCGATACGGCCAACAAGGTCTGGATCATCACGCCGAGCTTGATTGGCAGCGGAACCCAGCCCTATATCGAAGTGGTTAGCTCACTCTTCGATCACCCGGTCTTCGCCATCGGCAGCTCCGATAACACCAAGGCCTACGTCCTGAACTGCGGCCCGGAGTGCGGCGGTACCCAGGCTGGCATCGTCACCATCGACCTCACAGATGACACCGTCGTCGGCACCACCGCGATTGCAGTTCCGGGTGGCGCGACGGTTGCCTTGCTCAACGCCAACATGCTGTATGTGGTCGGCACTGTCGCGGGCATCGGAGGCAGCGTAACCCCGGTCGACATCGTTACCTCGACGCTCTCCCCGACAATCCCGATAGCTGATGGCTACCATGATCGCATCGCATTTGGCTCCAACAACCTGCTCTTTGTTGGGGCGCGCTCCTGCGCCACTTCCGCAGGCTGTCTGTCCATCGTTGCCAACCCGAGCTCCGCTTCACCCAAGGTGACGATTGCTCCGCGAGCTCCTTTTAAGTTTCCGGCGCCAGACCCCGGCGACGACGTGACCGGCATCGCTCCTATCCCGAACCGCACCGAGGTCTATGTAATTCAGGGCGGCGAACTTATCATCTACGACACGACTACTGCCAGGAGAAAAGTGCAGGACAAGCCGCCCGATATCGTCGGCCAGGCCGTGGACGTGGTGGCTCTCGACTAGAGGCGTATCGGGAGCCCACAGTACTCTTGTCATTCCGAACGGCTCTATCGTGAGGAATCTGCTATTTTACAGTTGCAAACAGAATCGCCCAGTTATTACATCGAACATGCGGCTGTTCCAAAAAAAGTACCTGCCTGGAATCGCTCTTCTGCTAGCCACAGGCATGTGGCTCTACGTGCACCAGGTGCTGCGCCCTTATGAGCGGGAGCGCTACGCTGCGCTGGGTCAACCAGAGAATATCGGCGACCTCTATCCGCGCTGGTACGGAACCCGCGAGTTACTCCTGCACGGACGCGATCCCTACAGCGCGGCGGTCTCCGGCGAAATCCAGATCGCCTACTACGGTCACGCGCTTGACCCTAAAGATCCAGTTGATCGCGAGAGAGATGAACAGCGTTTCGCTTATCCGCTGTATGCTGCACTTCTCCTGGCCCCGACTGCGTGGATGTCCTTTGCAGCAACCCAGACCGTGCTGCGCTGGACTCTGGTCTCCGCGACGATCCTGAGCGTACTTCTGTGGCTTCGAGCCCTGCGTTGGCGGCCCTGGCTTCCAATCGTGCTGACGGTCGTGCTCCTGACGCTGAGCAGTCCACCACTGGTACAGGGTCTCGGACTGCAACAGTTGGGCCTGCTGGTGGGATTCTTTCTGGCGTCTTGTGCCGCACTGCTGGCCAGCGGCAGCCTTCTGGCAGCGGGCTGCTTCCTTGCCTTTGCCACGATTAAGCCGCAACTCGCATTGCTGCCGGTGCTCTGGCTTCTGCTGTGGGCGACTGGCGACTGGAGAGCCCGCCAGAGACTGGTGTGGGGCTTTGCCGGAACCATGGTGATCCTCGCAGGCGCGGCGCAGTGGCTATCTCCCGGTTGGCTGCCACGTTTTGTGCAAGGCCTTTTCGCCTACACGCACTATGCGGGCATGAGTTCGCTGCTGGATTTCTACCTCTCTCCGGCTCTTGCTAAACCTGTGGGCCTTTTCGCGCTACTGGCTTTGGGGGTTGCGTGCTTCCAATGGCGCCGCGAGAGCGTCGCTTCCGATGGCTTTTTCCTTAAGTTCGCTCTCGTGCTGGCTGTTTCGATTCTTGTACTGCCACCGCTGCTGCCTCCGTTCAACCAGGTATTGCTCCTGCCGGGATTCTTGGCTGTAATGCGCTATTGGAACACGCTGTGGAATGGAGGGCGCGGCATCCGGGCGGTTTGCGCGCTCGGAGCGGTCGTTGTGTTCTGGCCCTGGCTGGCTGCCCCGCTGCTGGTATTGCGGCATACCTTGGCACAAGGATCGTCGCTGAGTCGGATGTGGCTCTCTCCGCTCGCCATGAGTTTCGGAGTTCCACCCTTGCTGTTGATTTTGCTGATGCAGCTGTTTAAAGAGCGCGGTGATCAGAGGCGAATTGTGTAGGTCCAAGTTTCGCGTCTGTGTCTCCACCCATAAGATCACCGAATCGTTAGGGCTCCAACACCAACTCATGCGCCTTGGTCCGCTGCACGGCTTCCTTGGAGTAGGGAAGCCTAAAGGTATCCCCGTTGTACCATGCGTCCCATTGATCCATGTAATAGGGACTTAGAAAGTTCCCCGCTTGTCCAGCGACAATATTCAGGGTTGAGTGATCAAAGTTAGAAAAATCCGCGGTGAATCTTTCCGACGGTCCGAAAGCCCTCCCGACTTGCTTCACCGTAAAGCTGCCACCGGATTGTTCGTGCAATCCCGGCCCAGTCCACTTGCCGATGAGTGGAAGTTTGCTCAAGACGGGGTGTTCAATGTTGATGGGTGAGACGCTGCCCCAGCGCCATGTTGCCAAATCTTTTGGTGCTTCTGGTTCGTTCAGTGCCGCTTCCACTGCGGCGGCGAGCAGCTCGTCGTAGGTTGCGTACCGTTCCGACAACCAGCGCTTCGGTTGCTCCGAGAGCACGTTCTCCAGCCAAACGCTGGACATCATCCACCGATAGCTCTGCCAGGTCAAACCCGATGCAGCACTGCTGTCGTGCGCGTGTCCGAGCTTGGGTTCCAGCAGAAGACGTGTCAATTCCCGGCGGGCGTGAACCTCAATGGTCGCAGCCGAGGAGTCCGCGCTCAATCGCCCATCCCAATCGCGCAGCAGATCGCGAGCCTGACGCGCTCGGCCCGACACCTTGGCGGCGTGGTCGAGAGCCTGCACGAATCTCTCGGCGCAAGCGTGATCAAAGGCCGACTCGACGTCGGTTTCCAGAGCGAGCATGTCGGGAGGAGTCAGTTTTTTGCCGGAGTTCAGAACACGATAAATGCGTTCCGTTCGCCAAGGCGCATCCCACTCCGTGCTGATGCTGTGCTTATAACCATCGGGAGCGATGCGTCCGTTGGCGGTCGCTAGCACGCCACTGGGCGGATCGAACACACTCGGCATTTGCTCAAATGGAATGAAGCCAGTCCACTCATGCGCATCGTCGCGACCGCTGACCGGGAGGCTGCCGTCTCCTGCCGCGCGTATCGGAATCCGGCCCGTGGCTTGGTAGCCGATATGTCCATCAACATCCGCGTAGACCACATTCTGCCCTGGCGCGCCCCAGGTCGAAAGCGCTTTCCGGAACTCGTCCCAGTTGCGGGCCGAGTTTAGGTCGAAAAATGGATCGTTAAACGAGGCGTACAAAGTCCAACGCAGGGCCAACTTGCGCGTCTCGCCGGGCACAAGATCTGAAATCACTGGCCCATGTCGAGTCTCGACCACATTGAACACGACGTCACGCTCGCCTTTTACGTAGACGATTTCATTGCGGCGTTCCGGTTCGCGCCACCCTTGGGGTGTTTCATACTGCCCCGCGGCATTGAAGTTCTCAATGTAGACGTCTTCCACAGTCGGCCCAACGTTCGTGAATCCCCAAGCGACGCGTCGGTTGTGTCCGACAACGACAAAGGGAACACCGGGCAGCGTGACACCCACAACGTCAAAATCTCCGCTGCGCAAATGCGCCTCATACCAAAGGTTAGGCATTTGATGTCCAAGGTGCATATCGTTCGACAAAAGCGGCCTGCCGGAAACTGTGTGAATTCCGGAGACAACCCAGTCGTTCGAGCCCGGGCGCAGGTCGTTGCTCGAATCGTCTGCGTCAGCCCCGAAGCTTGCAACAGGGGACTGCTCCATATCGGCGCCATCGGGGTCATCGTCAGAATCCCCGGATGGCTGCGTCGCATGGGCCGCCTCCTTAGAGGCCTCCAGAACGGGTGGATGATCGTGCCGCGACGCATTTACGAACAGGTCCCCTGTCAGTTCCGGACCCAATGCCGCGAGAAACCTCTCGCGTAGCAACGCGTTACGGTAGGGGCCGTGATTTAATTCCTGCACCAGCTGTGCGCCGACCGTGAAGGAATCTTCCACCGTCCAAGCGCGAGGCGAGTAACCAAGAATGCGGAACTCAATGGGCAGGTGCCTGCGGCTGTTCTCAATCGAGGCGTTTACTCCGCGTGCGTAAGCTTCAAAATAGCTGCGGTCGCGAGGTGAAAGCACTTGCATCGCATGCTGTGCCGCGATGCGAATTCCCAGGATGCGTTGCTCCTTGTCGTGCGCAAGCCCATCCTTGCCCACTGCTTCGGCAAGGTCCCCTGCAGCGAACCGCCGCATGATATCCATCTGCCATAGTCGATCCTGCGCGGTTACGTATCCTTGTGCGAAAAACAAATCGGGGAGGCTAGCAGCATCGATGGCGGGAACTCCATGCGAATCTCGCACTACAACCACTTTTCCCTGTAAACCGGTCAGACGGACCGAACCATCCAGTTGTGGCAGTGCTGAGCGGGCGATCCAGTAGGCCCACAAAACGACCGCAATGATTGCGAGAAGAACAACCAAGAGAAGGATCGCAACCCACCGCAACCACTTCTTCCGCGAGGGCTGGGCCAAGCCGATCAAATTTGCAGGGTCTGTTACCGAGGACATGATGCGTAGATTCTAAGCGATTTGGAGGGCGAGGATTTGTAATTTGCAGAGTTGTAATTTGTAATGTGGTGTTACAGAAATCAACGCTTACAAGATTGCAAGTAGCTCTGGCTTAACCCATGCCGCACAAACGCATCGACGACCATTCCGTCATCTCTCCCAAAATGCTGCGCGAGGCTCAAGATATCCTCCGCCAGCACTTGAAACGCGTAGGATTGAAGCAGACCGACCAGCGCAATACCATCCTGAAGACCTTTCTGGAGACCCGGGACCATCTTTCTACCGACGAACTTCACCGCCTGGTCAAGACCCGGGACGCGCGGATTGGCATGACTACCGTCTACCGCACGCTGAAGCTCTTCGCCGAATGTGGCTTGGCCAGTGAAGTCGAATTCCATGACGGCAAGGCCCGTTTTGAACACCAGTACAATCGCCGCAGCCACCACCACATGGTATGCACCGGATGCGGCAGTTCCGTTGAGTTCTTTTCCCCGGAAATCGACCGGCTGGAGCAGGAAATTGGGGGTAAATTCAACTATCGAACCACCCGCCACACCTTCCAGATCTATGGGCTCTGCGTGGACTGTCATAAGAAAAATGGCGCAGGGCGATAGGTCTTGGTATATTCGGAGATTGCCTTTTCGCCCTCAATTCTGATAACGTCCGCCGTTGGCCGCAGCTAGGGTTGCGACCTGCGCCTGAGGTTACGGTTGTCTGGAGTTCATGATTTTAGCCCAAGGAGGATATATGGCTTTTTGCACAGGTTGTGGCAATGAGGTTCCTGCAGGAGCAGCCGCTTGTCCTGGCTGTGGAAAGTCCACTGCCGGCGTCGCGGTGCCGAGTTCCGCCTCCACCGGCGGACTTACCGATAACGTCGCCGCCGCGCTGGCGTATTTGTTTATTCCTGCGATCATTTTCCTCGTGATCGAGCCTTACAACAAGAATCGCTTCGTCCGCTTCCACAGCTTCCAGTCGCTGTTTTACACTGTGGCGTGCATTGTGGTGCACTTTGTACTTGCCTTGATACCCCTCATTAACCTCATCGCCGTGCCGCTGTTCGCGCTGGGCACGTTTGTCCTTTGGATCGTCCTCGTATTAAAGGCCTTCCAAGGGCAGAAGTTTAAGCTCCCCGTCATCGGTGATATCGCGGAGCAGCAGGCAGGCGCGTAAGGCCTTGACCAATAAAAGTATGATCGAAGAGACGACCAAGGATTCCTAGTGAACGTTCGTGTCTTCTACCACGACAGATGTTTTGACGGTGCCTGTTCGGCCGCCCTATTTTCGCGCTTTTACAGTGAGCGCATCCGCGACGATGTGCGTTTTGAATACGGCGGCCTTCTCCACCGCGCCGGAGCTCTCTTCAACGAGGATGACTTTACCGGTGACGAAAATGCGATCGTCGACTTCAAGTACTCGTCTTCCAAGAAGATTACCTGGTGGTTCGACCATCACGAAAGTGCGTTCCTGACTCCCGAAGACGCCAGCCATTTCGAGCGCGACAGCAGTAATCGGAAATTCTACGATCCAAGTTTCAAGTCTTGCACACGCTTTCTGGCCGTGATCGCCGAACAGCGCTTTGGCTTCAATCCTGCATCCATGGCCGAAGTCATCCACTGGGCCGAGATTGTTGACGGTGCTCTCTATCCGGATGCCAAGACGGCCGTTGAAATGCGTGAACCCGCCATGAAGCTCACCATGGTGATTGAGTCCAATCAGGAAGCCGACTTTGGATCGCGTCTCATTCCAATGCTAGCCAGCAAACCACTCGCGGAGATTCTGGAAGATCCGTTGGTCGCGCCACGTTTGCAACCGCTGCTTGATCGCCACCAGCGCTCGATTGAGATCATTCGTGAGCGCGTGGAGTGCAAAGACCGCACTGTATTTTTCGATGTCACAGACCAGCCACTCGAAGGCTACAACAAGTTTATCCCCTACTACCTATATCCCGATTGCGATTACAATGTCGGCCTCAGCCGCAGCAGTTTTCGGAACAAAGTTTCGGTAGGATCGAATCCCTGGACGAAATCCACAAACCTGGTCAATCTTGCCAAGATTTGCGAGCGCTACGGTGGAGGAGGCCACGCCCGCGTGGGAGCCATCTCTTTCGATGTATCGAAGCCTGACGAAGCCCGCAACGCCGCTCGAGAGATTGTCGAAGAGTTGCGCGCGAGCGTGCGAGGCTGATCGCTAGACGGGCCCCTCACTATGAGCTTTGCTGCTGGCGACACCGAATTCCGCAACCGCTTCTGGATCATCGGCGCCGCCTATGGCGTGGGTTTCTTCCTTTACGTGATCGATCACGTCTACGTTGCCTTCGCCTTAGCGCATCGGATTCTCGGTCCAGGCGTTAGCGAGGACTCCTCGCAGTTCGGCCACGCGGTCCGCGCGATCTTTGCTTTTGGAACACTGCTCGTTTTCTTAGCCGCGTTCGTGCGTTCCTGGGCCACGGCGTATCTCCACGCCAACGTTGTCCACGACGCCGATCTCCATTCCGAGCGCCTGCTGGCAGATGGGCCCTATCGGCATCTGCGCAACCCGCTGTACCTGGGCAACATTCTGATGGCTGTCGGGATTGGTTTTCTGGCCAGCCGAATCGGCTTCGTCGTAATCGTAGTCGTGAATATCCTGATTGTTCTGCGCCTCATCGCCCGCGAAGAGTCAGGACTTCTGGCATCGCAGGGCGAGAGCTACCGTCGCTACTATGCAGCCGTCCCGAGTTTGCTGCCGTCGATTTGCGCACGCGTGCCAGCCGGAACGGGCCAGCCGAACTGGAGCGATGGATTCTTCGGAGAGAGTTTTGTCTGGGGATTCGCATTCGGAATGCTAGCGTTCACAATCACCCTGAAGGTTGGCTACTATTGGATTTGTATGGGCGTGGGTTTTGCCATTTATTTTCTGCAAAGCTATCTGCGCAGTCGCGACAAAGCGAAGGCCTGAAGCCGGGAAGTTTAATCCTGCATTGGCTTCTTCGACAGCTCCACGCTAGAATAATCCTTGGTAAATCAATGGTTTACACAAGGGACTTCCAGCACAATGTATAGACGCTTGTTCGCAATCGTACTAGCCGCTTTTGCGGGTGTACTGTTTCAAGTTGCCTCCGCCCAGACGACCATCGCAACCAGCCCGGCTTCGCCTCCAACCGTCGTATTTATGACCGACTTCGGTGTCATCGACGATTCCGTCGCCCTCTGCAAAGGCGTAATGTATGGCATCGAGCCGAACCTCCGCATTGTCGACTTGACCCACCAAGTCACGCCCTTTTCGATCATCGACGGAGCCCGTTTTCTTTTCGGAGCGTCCCCCTACTTTCCCGCCGGTACGGTTTTCGTCACGGTGGTCGACCCCGGAGTTGGCAGCGCGCGGAAAGCGATTGTGGTTAAGACCAAGCGCGGGCAATATTTCGTCTTCCCCGATAACGGCCTGATGACGCTGGTGGAAAACCGAGACGGCGTCGAATCCGCGCGAGAGATCACCAATCGCAACTGGATGGTTGGCGCAAAGTTATCCTCAACTTTTCATGGGCGCGATATTTTTTCTTCCGTAGGCGCCCACATCGCTCATGGAGAGGACTGGACCCTGGTGGGTCCGGAACTCGATCTTCAAACTACAAAGTTGGTGCGCCTTGACCTCAAAGCTCCGCTGCTGGACGCAGATGGGATTAAAGCAGAAATCATCGCTACCGACGGCCCCTTCGGGAATTTGGTCTCGAATATAGATGCAGAGCTGTTCGGCCAGCTGGGCTACAAACTCGGAGAGGATGTTCATTTCAAAATCGGCGAGCACAGCATCAGCGCCCCGTTTGTGAAGACCTTCAGTGATGTCGCGGTAGGGAAGCCGTTGCTCTATATCGATTCTCGCGGGCATCTCGGATTTTCCGTTAATCAAAAGTCCGCAGCGAAGACCTATGACATCGCGCCGCCGGCAAAATTCGAAATTCCGCGCAAGAAGTAGAGGTCTCGCAGATGCAGGCACGAGCGTCCTCGCCCGTGCGCCAACAAGAAGTCCCGATGCGCAAGCGGTCGACCCGGCAAGTTTGAAGTACAGGAGCCCAGAATGAAGAGCCTTCATAACATCCGTCGAATATTCAAGTCCGCAGCAGGAGGCAACACTCGTAGCCTCAGCACTCTTGCCGTTGTCCTCTTCCTTACTTGTGCACTTTCCGCCCAAACCTACCGCGGCTCAATCCGCGGGATGGTAACGGATCCCAGCGGCGCGGTTGTACCGAACGCGAAGATTACGGCCAAGAATCAAGCCACAGGAATCACTCGTGAAGCGACCACAAACGGCGAAGGTGCGTACGTCTTAGCTGAGCTTCCGGCGGGGAGCTATGAAGTTGCGGCTGAAGCTCAAGGATTTCAACGCGTGGTCCAGAATGTGACGGTGAGCGTTGGGACTTATGCCACAGTCGATTTACGGCTGATCGTCCACGGAGTAGATGTGGTTGATGTTTCTGCGGCAACCCCGTTGGTTGAGACAACTCGTGACGTTCTTGGCCAGGTGGTCGACGAAGTACTCGTCAATGAACTCCCTCTGAATGGCCGCGACTTCACTAAACTGGTCGCTTTGAGCCCTGGCGCGACGGTAGAGCCCTCTGGCGTTGCGGGCACACAGTTTGGGTTTGGCCAATTCAATATAAATGGCAATCGTGACCGCTCCAACAACTACACTCTGGACGGCACAGACAACAACGATCCCTACTTTAATAACTCCGCCCTAAATCAGGTCGGTATCACCGGAGCGCCAGCGTCCCTTCTTCCCATCGACGCGATCGCAGAATTTAATCTGCAATCGCACTTTGGCGCGGAATACGGACGGAATAGCGGGTCGGTTGTAAACATTGTTACGCGCTCCGGCACCAACCAGCTTCACGGGTCGCTGTTTTATTTTCTGAGGAATCAAAAGCTCGACGCGCGCAACTATTTCAACACTGAACCACGAAAAACGGGATTCCAGAACAACCAGTTTGGCGCATCCCTCGGCGGCCCTATCGTAAAGGACAAGACGTTCTTCTTCGGTGCCTACGAAGGGCAACGGGAGCGGGTTGGCTCGGATTTCTCCTTGAACGTTCCGACCATTACCCAGCGTGCCAACGCACGCCAGATTGCACTCGGCTCAGGCTTGCTCCCGAACGGCATCAATCCCGCTTTGGACAAGATTCTTGATTTTTATCCCGCAAGCGACACGTCGACTATCGCTGGCGTCGTGCGGGACAAGAATGACATGGATAGCTTCATCGCTAAAGTGGATCACAACTTTTCCGATAAAGAGCAGTTGACCGGGCGCTACGCTTTTGCTCGGAGTCAGCAAGTGTTCCCGCTTGGTTCCGCGGGAGGGTTTGGAAAAGGTTCGCGTCTTCCACAATTTGCGCAGACATCCCCAGCTCGCGTCCACGTGGCGTCCTTCAGCCTGTTTTCGGTGCTGAGCGGCGCACGCATCAATGAGATTCGCTTTGGCTACAGCCGCTATAAGACCTCGTTCAGCTCGCTCGATGCCAATCTTGATCCAGCAAGCCTTGGTATTGATTTCGGCACAGGCAAGCTTGGCCTGCCCGAATTCGATTTTGGAGGCATCGAGAATCTGGGTGCGGCTGGCTTCTCCGTGCCGCGTGGCCGCACAAGTCAGAGCTACCAAATTCTTGACAACTTTACGTGGACTCGCGGTCGACACACTTTCAAATTTGGCGGAGAATTCCGCCGCGCCGCCATCGAGAATTTTAATGACAACCTCGAGCGCAGCATCATCAACTTTTTCCCGGTTGGCTTGGATCCAGATCCCGTCACAGATACCTTGGCCAACTTCTATTTGGGTGGAGCGCCGGACGGCAACTTCTTTACCCTTGCCCTTACCGGCGATACTCACCGCACCACCTACAATAACGGCGCCAGCTTCTTCGTTCAAGACGACTTCCGCCTGAAGTCGAACGTAACTCTGAACCTCGGCGTTCGTTGGGAATACTTCGGCCCAATTAGCGAGAAGAATAAGTTGCTCTCCAACTTAGGGAAAGACGGACAACTCGCCATGGTCGGCACCGATGGCTTGAACGGAGCCTACGAAAGGGACCTCAACAACTTCGCGCCGCGAATCGGCATTGCCTGGAGTGTGTCCAGCAAGACCACTCTCCGTGCTGGCTATGGCGTGTATCACGACTACGTGCCGCAGCACTTGATGCTTGCCAGCTTTACGCCCTCCGCCGGTATTGCCACCAACCCGATTGGCGCCAAGCCGGTTACAGCTCTCAATTTCGACGGTAGCATTTTCAATGGGACGAACAGCGGCCCGATCTATAGTCTGTCCGCGTCCGCGCCAAATATCTTCGTTACACCCAGGAAATTTGCCACGCCATACACGCAAAACTGGAATTTCAATCTGCAGGAACAGCTGACAAAGGCTGCCGCGCTCGAAATTGGTTATGTGGGTAGTAAAGGTACTAAACTGGTGCGATTGTTCGACGCCAATCAGTCAGATTCCAATGGGAATCACACAGTCTTTCCAAAATACGGGAATGTGCATACGTTAGCACCGATCTCCTCCTCCACTTACCATGCCTTCCAGAGTACGTTGCGACTGCAAGGCTGGGCGGGGGTCTCCGGCTTCGCGACCTACACTTGGTCGAAATCAATCGACGACGCCTCGGATGGCATTGATTTCACAGCGGGTGCCGCCTTTCCGCAGGATTCCACAAACCTTAGAGCGGAGCGCGCGCCTTCCACGTTCGATACCCGCCACCGGTTTACAGCAGCCGTCAACTACCGTGTTCCGACTGTGAAGGCCCTTCCCAAGAAGTTAGGCTCGGGTTGGGAAGCAAACTGGATATGGAGCGCTCAGTCGGGTCGGCCCATCAATATCATCACGTCGAATGACACCAGCAATCGC
>JANXUC010000159.1 GCA_025352065.1 Acidobacteriaceae bacterium
ACCGGGACATCATTCACTGCGATCATCCTGCCTGATTTGAAGTAAGCTCCAACTGTCCATCCAATTCGCCCTGGCGGTGCCGATTCTTAGGCGCTGCCAGGTGCGTTTTTTATTCTTATCGCCATTCCAAACGATTTCGGCAGGTTGCCCCCCAATCTCGCCGCCGGACTGGTATCCTTAGCAGTCGGCAAGGCGTTTTAAAAAACTGACGGGTTTCGGCGACCCGTGCGCCTAGGTTCGCGCATCTAACCGCTTTGTCGCGAAGTGGCCCAGCGGAGCTGGACAGCTCAATCCCTAGAGGAGTTACTGATGAGAAAGGTTTTATCCGTTTTCGCACTTGGTGCGACTTTGCTGGTCCTGGCCTCTTGCGGCAACAATCCGCGAGCCTTCTTGCGCATCGTGCATGCCGCCCCTGGGATGACCACCACTCCCAGTGTCGATGTCTCGATCGATGGCAACAAGGTTCTGAGCAACGTTGCCTATGCCACGGGCTCAAACTACTTCACTGTGACTCCGGGTGCACGTCACCTTCAAATTAACTTGGCTGGGGATAGCAAGAACTTCCTAATCGACACCACGACCAGCAACTTGGCTAGCAAGACGTATACAACCCTGACGCTGGACGGCATTGTGGATTCAACGCCTAAAACGCTTTCGCTGCTGACGTCGACCGATGACCACGGCGCACCGGCGGCGGGGCAGGTGAAGATTCGTGTTCTGAATGCCGCAGTCGGCTTTGTTACAACCCCTCCACCTCAGCCAACTCCGCCTGCTCCTCCAGCACCGGTTGACGTATACATCACAACTTTCGGCACTCTTCTTAACGGCAACCCACCGACACCGACCCTGCCGGGCGTTAGCTTCCAAACCACGACCGCCTATGTGTCAAAGGCAGTAGGAGACTTGCAGATTCGAGTGGTCGGGCCAGCTGGCTGCGGAGACCCTGTCATATTCCCCGCCTGCAATCCGGACCTGAACATCATTATCGATTCCGGCAAAATTACCTTCACCGATAAGAAACAATTGCGAACCTACGTGCTTTCAGATCAAGCGCCGCCGTCGGCGCAGTTCCAGGGATTCTTGCTCAGCGACTTGAACTAATCAAATGTAGGGCGGACACTCTTGTCCGCCGCTCTCAAAGCGTGTTTCACAAATGCTCTGCTGGGCGTGTCCTTTCGAGTGGGGACACCAGGTCGCAGCTTGTGGCACAGTGCCTCTGTATGCAAATGAGTATTACAGTTTTCCCGGCGCGGCTATCAGCCTGGCTGGAAGCATGAAGAGAGCGCGAAGGAAAACGAAGATGCCTTCCACGGCGATGCCTACGATGCGAAACGGGAGCAGTAGCACCCAGACGATCGGGTAGAGGACAAGCGCCAGCAGTGCTATCGGCCAGCACAGTGCGAAGACCACGCACCATAGTAAGAATGTAAACATAGCAAAACCTCCCGCATCTGAGTACAGATACGGAGTGAGGTGGGTGGAAGTTCCGTCCGGATAGTTCCGTTTGGATAAAGCTTTGCGGACAGGAGCGTCCTCCCTGCATTCTTAGGCACCTTCTGCGATAATGGGAGTCGTCCCGAAAATTGATTTCTGTCATCCAATCCACGGAGGATTTTAAACACAATGGCACATGAACTACCCCCTCTCCCTTATGATTGCGCGGCGTTAGAGCCTGTGATCGATACGCAAACTATGAAGCTGCATCACGATATGCATCACGCGGCGTATGTAAAGAATTTGAATGCTGCGCTGGAAAAGCATCCTGAACTGGCGAGTAAGAGTGCTGAAGACCTGGTGAAGAACCTGAGCACGGTTCCGGAAGATATTCGCGGAGCGGTACGCAACAACGGCGGCGGGCACGTGAATCACAGCATGTTTTGGAATATCATGAAGCCGCAAGGCGGCGGAGCGCCGTCGGGCAAGCTGGCGGACGCGATCAAGAATACGTTTGGCAATGTGAAGGGATTGCAGGAAAAGATTAACGATGCCGGGCTGAAGCAGTTTGGCAGCGGATGGACCTGGTTGGCGTCGAACAAGGGCGTGCTGACGGTGATGAGCACGCCGAATCAGGATAGTCCGCTGACGCAGGGCTTGTACCCGGTGCTGGGGAATGATGTTTGGGAGCACGCTTATTATTTGAAATACCAGAACCGCCGCGCGGAGTATTTGGGAGCTTGGTGGAACGTGGTGAATTGGGAAGAAGTTGGAAAGAGGTATGAGCTGAGTTTGTAAGTTCCAGATTGGTGAGAGGGCCGGAGAAACCCGGCCCTCTTGTTATTTGAGCCCTAAAACCTGAAATGATTCCTTGGGCCCCTGAGGCTAGCCCAACATCGTCTTCAAATTCAGACTCACAATAAGCTTCGCCTCTGTCGCCTTCTGCACGTCCTCCGCAGAAAGACCGAGCGCTACTTCCTCCAACACAATCCCCGCAGGCGTCACCCGCATGTAGGCCATCTCCGTAACAATGGTATCCACCACACTCACACCCGTCAGCGGTAAAGTGCATTTGTGCGAAATTTTCGGAGCCCCTGCCTTCGTCGTGTGTTCCATGGCCACAACAACCCTACGCGCACCAGCCACCAGATCCATCGCCCCGCCCATCCCCTTAACCATCTTTCCGGGAATCATCCAGTTCGCGATGCTGCCGCCTTCATCCACTTCCATCGCCCCGAGAACGCTTAAATCAATGTGCCCTCCGCGAATCATGGCAAACGAATCTGCACTGGAAAAATAAGCCGTCCCCGGCAACTCGCTCACCGTCTCTTTGCCCGCGTTGATCAGGTCCGCATCCTCAGTCCCCTCCACCGGATACGGCCCAATCCCCAGCATCCCATTCTCACTCTGCAGAATGACGTCCATGCCCACCGGCACATGATTCGCCACCAAAGTCGGCATGCCAATCCCCAAGTTCACGTAGAACCCATCGCGCAGTTCCAGCGCAATGCGCCGCACGATGCGCTCACGCTTAAGAACTTCGCCCTGTTTATCCGCTTTCGGCCAAGCCGCCATAGTCAATCAATCCTGCTCTTACTTGAAACTGGCTACTGACAAGTGCTTTCTAACCCTTCCGCACCGTCCGCTTTTCAATCCGCTTCTCAAACAATTCCCCGCGAAAGATTCTCTTCACATAAACACTCGGTGTATGCACCAAGTCCGCATCCAAAGCCCCAGCTTCCACAATCTGTTCTACTTCTGCAATCGTAATCTTCGCCGCCGTCGCCATCATCGGATTAAAATTCCGCGACGTCTTCCGATAAACCAGATTCCCCCACGTATCGCCCTTCCACGCCTTCACAAACGCGAAATCCGCCTTCAGTCCGGTCTCCATCAAGCAAGGACGTCCATCAAATTCCCGCACTTCCTTGCCTTCCGCCACCATCGTGCCCACACCAGTCGGCGTAAAAAACGCAGGAATCCCCGCTCCACCCGCTCGAATCCGTTCCGAAAACGTTCCCTGCGGCACCAAATCCAGCCGCAGCTGTCCTTTCAAAACCATCACCTCCAGCAGCTTGTTCTCCCCGACGTAAGTCCCAATGTGCCGCACAATCTGCCCGTTCGCCAGCAGCAGACCCATGCCCAGCCCATCCACTCCCACGTTGTTGCTGATCGTCGTAAGATTCTGCGTCCCCTTGCGCACCAGCGCACGAATCAAATTCTCCGGGATACCACACAGCCCAAAGCCGCCAAACATAATTGTGGCGCCGTCGAAAACATCCCGGATCGCGTCATCCGCGTTCGCAACCACTTTATTCATACAAGGGATTGTAGTGTGCGCCCGAGTACACGCGCAAACGGGAAACCACGAGATCAGCAGGAAAGTCGCTACTCGCTACTCGGAACTTTCTTCAAATGATGCGCCCGCTCAAATTCTTCTTTCAACTGCAGCGTGCTTAGATTCTCGCGAATATGCGCGATCTTCTGCTCAATCTGCAGCAGCGCATCTCCCAGATTCTTCTTGTTCGTCAACGCAATATCCCGCCACATCGAATACGGACTCGCCGAAATCCTCGTCATCTCCCGCAGCGCCCGTCCACCAGCCTCCAGCAACGGCAGCTCATCGCCAAATTCCTCCACCAACGCCGCCGCCAGTGCGGTCGAAATCATCTGCGGTACATGACTGATCCACGCACACAAACGATCATGCTGCTCCGGATCAATACGCGCAATCCGCGCACCAATCGCCTCAATCCATCCCAGCCATTCCGCGCAAATGCCTTCCTCAATGTTCTGATTCTCAAACGGTGTGACAAACCAGGCTGCATCCCGAAACAACTTCGGATCAACATTCGCCAACCCGCCCTGCTCGCGCCCCGCCATAGGATGCGTACCCAAGAAATGTTGCGGCGCCTTCTTCCCCATCACGCCAGCAGCCGCCTTCATAATTTCATACTTTGTACTACCCACATCCGTCAGCAGAGTTTGCGACTGCAGCGATCCGCCAATCTGTTTCACCAAATCTATAATGCTACCCACCGGCGTCGCCAGCACAACAACCTGGCTCCCTAGAATAGCTTCATGCGGACTCGTATCGCCCGCATCAATCACCTTATATTTTCGCGCCCGCGCCAGTATCGGAGCCTCATCGCAACCAACAATCCGTCCGTGAAAGCCCTTCACCCGGATCGCACGCGCCAGCGATCCGCCTATCAACCCTGTTCCGATAATAGTAATTTGCCGAATTATCATAACTACAGGTCGCCTTAAGAACAGGTCATCGTAAAACAGCTTACGCCATCACCCGTCCCACCGCTGGCGCAATCATTCTCAATTCCTTCATCAATTGCTGGAACTGCGCTGGAAACAGCGACTGCGCCCCATCCGACAGTGCTTGTTCCGGATCGTGATGCACTTCAATCAACAGCGCATCCGCCCCCGCTGCCACCGCCGCCCGCGCCATCGGAGGAACCTTATCTCGCCGTCCCGTCCCATGCGACGGATCTCCCGTCATCGGCAAATGCGACAGTTTTTTCACAACTGGAATCGCCGAAATATCCATC
>JANXUC010000004.1 GCA_025352065.1 Acidobacteriaceae bacterium
CGCGAAAACTTAGGCGATGTGAAGGAATGGTAGCGAGTCCTAGTAGCAAACCCAGCCCGGCGAGTGCTAACGCGTCGGGCACGCCGACCCGCGCGGCCACCGCACCCCAGATCATGCTGCCGATTGCCATGCTGCCCTGCATAACCAGCAGGTACATGGACAGAGACCGCGCGCGAACCCAAGGCGGCGCCATCGTCTGCGCCGCGTAGTTCAACGAAGCCAGGATTCCGATCCAAGCCGCGCCGCCCACCGACATCACTAAGCACAAGAGTCCCAAATCGTGGATGCGACCGGAAGCCGCCGTCACCAAAGCCAATAGGACGATAGCGCTGGCAACCACGCCGTCGAGCGGCATGTGAGGACGAAGTCGAGGCAGTATGACTGCGCCTGCCAGAGCTCCTAATCCGAAGCATCCGACGAGCCCGCCGAATCCGGTGGAACCAAAGGGCTTA
This sequence comes from Acidobacteriaceae bacterium, assembly GCA_025352065.1. GTDB lineage: Bacteria > Acidobacteriota > Terriglobia > Terriglobales > Acidobacteriaceae > JANXUC01. Next base: position 453 of record JANXUC010000004.1, read on the forward strand.
GCCAGAAGCGGCATCAACGCCCAGATCGCCGTTGCCGCTAGGCTGAATACGCCGGTCCGAACCAGCACAGATTGCACGACCGGAGACTGCCGCACATAGCGGAAGCCTTCCCCGACCGATTCCACTACGCGCGAGGCTTGGATTGGGGCCAATGCAGGAGTCGAGGCGGGGCGCTTCCATCGGTAGAGAAAAACAATGACGCCGAAGAACGACAAGGCGTTGAGTAGGAATGCCGTTCCCGATCCCGCCACTGCGATGACCCAGCCTCCGAGTGCTGGGCCAATCGCGCGGGCCACGTTAAAGCCCGCCGAATTCAGAGCCACGGCCCCAGCGTGATTTTCTCGTGAAACCACCTCGGGCGTGATCGCTTGCCACGCCGGGTCGTTCATGACCGATCCCAATCCGAGCAGGAAAGTAAAAAGTAGCAGTGTGTTGGGAGAGATGCAGCGAGTCAATGTCATCAGCCCAAGCGTGCCGGAAGCAAGCACCATCCACCATTGCGCGTAGAGCAGCAAGCGGCGGCGGTCCATCATGTCCGCAATGGCTCCGGCTGGGAGCATGACCAGAAATACTGGTAAGGTCGCGGCGGTTAGGACCATGCCGACCAAGAAGGGGGAAGGACTGAGTTGCGTCATCAGCCAGCCTGCGCCCACGTTCTGCATCCATGTACCCGTATAAGAAATTACCGCAGCGATCCACAGCGAGCGAAAAAGAGGCTCGCCTAACGGGGCAAACGAAGACGGTGGAACCATACCAGGCGTAACTTTGATTTTGGTCGTGGCGGCCATACCGTTAAATCCCCGATACGTTTGCATCGGAGGCCGCGGTGAACGGCCACTCTCGCTCACGCCATGCTCGAACGAAGTACACGCATAAACCCACGGCCAACAGAAGTGCGGCATACCTAAGTTCGCGTTGCGCATTGGGCCGCTTGAACAACACAAACAGAAAACCGCCGCAGGCGAAAAGCGCCGGCAAAGGGAAGAACCACATGCGAAACGGACGGGGCAAACCCGGGCGCCGGATGCGCAGCACAATCACGCCAATGGCTTGCACCAGAAATTGCAGCAGGATGCGAATAACGACAAGCGCAGCAATTACATCTGCGAGACGCAAGAAGCAAAACAGCGCCGCAACGCCTCCCAGGACGAGCAACGAAACGTGCGGGAAGTGATGCTTAGGGTGAACCTTGGCCAGCGCACGAAAATAGTTGCCGTCCGCAGCCGCAGCATACGGCACCCGGGAGTAACCCAGTAGCAGCGAGAAGACCGACGCAAACGCCGTCCACATAATCAGGCCCGTTGCCAGATATGCGGCCCATTGCCCGTAAATTTTTTGCATGAAGACAGAAATGATAAAGAAATGCGTGTCTGACTTTGATGTCGCGACCAGTTCCTGCCACGGGATGACGCCCAGAATGCTGATATTCATCACAATGTATAGACAGGCGACCGCGAAAATGGAAATCAGCAGCGCTCGCGGAATGTTTTTCTCCGGATCGCGCACCTCGCCACCCAAGAACGCGACATTGTAATAGCCCCAATAGTCGTAATTCGCGATGAGCATGGCCGCCCCCAGGCCGGTGAAAAAACTCGACGACAAATGGAACGCGCCCGGTGGAAAGCTAAACGCCAGCTTGGCATCAAAATGTGTGATGCCCGCGAAAATGATCCATGCAATGGTCCCCATCACGACGGACCACAAGACTTTGGACATCCAGCCAATGGTTGCGATCTTACGATAGAGCAAGAACACGGCGAACAGGCATGTTGCGATGGCTAGGAATGTCGCGCCGTTTACCAGCCAGCGAACTTGAATCGCTCCTAGAAATCCGAGACGTAGAGTCGCTTCACGCGCGGAATAGACTGTTTCAAGCTTAGGCCAGAAAAATGAAGCGTATTGAGCGAGCCCAATACATCCGGAGGCTATCGATAGTGGCGCACTGAATGAAAGTTGCCAGATAAATAAAAACGACAGCAATCGCCCCAAGCCCTTGCGTCCGTAGATTTCGCTCAGGTACCGGTACGAACCGCCCGCGCCCGGAAACGCCGCGCCCAACTCTGCCCATACCAGCCCATCGCAGACTGCGAAGAACGCACCCAGAATCCATCCCAGCATTGCCTGCGGTCCGCCCATCGCGCCAATGATTAACGGGATCGTAATAAACGGCCCCACGCCGATCATGTCGATCATATTCAGCGCGGTTGCGGTGCTCAGTCCAATGCCACGTTCCAGTTGCGGAGTGGCAGTCGCGGTCGACGAAGGATTTGCGGCAAACGGCATGTTTACTGGGCTTGCGCAGTCTTAGGTTCGTGCCCAGCGCTTAAGAGATTGACATAGAGACGCACCGCACCGGGAACCCCGGCGGGGAGTTGGCGAAAGAACGCGTAGCCCGTATAGATGTAGACTCCTTTGCCATACTGCGCCCGCAGCAACCCGCCTTTTTGCAGCGCTTCACCGGGATCATTGCAGGCCAGCAGAGGCTTGAACTTCGCGTCCCATGATTCCGCAAAATAGAGACCGCGTTCCTGCACCCATCCGTCAAAATCCTTCTGAGTAATCTCGTTCGGATAATGGAAGGCGCCGTCTTCAGATGCAAGAATCTGGACAGGAGCTTCCTCCACGCTGACTCGTGCCCGACTCAATTGCAGGGGGAAGGGGGCTAGCTTTGCGGCATTGAAGTCGCCCACTCCGCTGTTGTATTGAACGATCAACGTTCCACCGTTAGAGACGTAATCCAGCAGCACTTTGTTGTTTGCGATGACTTCTTTTTGCGTATCGTAGACGCGAATACCCAGCACGATGGTCGAGAACTTGCTGAGGTCCGCCTTACTGAGCGCCGTCGCAGGAATCAATTCGACGGGAATCCCAAGCTGCTGTAGCGCCGTCGGAATCTCGTCACCTGCTCCCATAATATATCCAACAGTCAAGTTCGGAGGTACGTTCACATTCACGAAGCTCAGCTTTTGTGTCGCTGGCTGGAAGTAGTAATACGCGCCGAGGTCTTCGCGCGAAATCAGCGTGTAGCCGTCGGAGTAGTCTAAGCTTTCCGAAGTGAGAACGGCGCGGATGGAGCCCCGACTTTCTTCGTGAACCTTGGAAAGCACATTAAAGTCGAACTCTTGCGGATCCTTATTGGCGTCGAAGTGGACGTTAACCTGAGCCGGTTCAACGCGCGATTGACCAGGAGCTTGTAGGCGCAGAACACCATTGCCGCCACTCTTGCTTTCGACGCGTACTTTGACGGGGAAGGCGTGCTCGCCATCGATTCTTGCCAGTTGCGTTGCGGGTTCAACGGCGACGGAAAACCTTGGACTGACGGGTACGGGCCAGACACGCGATGTGCCTTGATCGTCTTTAAAAGAGGCGAGGACCGGTGTGGAAATTGTGTTGTGGACTTTCCCGAGAGAGTAGCTCGCGACCACGTTTACTTTCGCGGGCGGAAACGGGAGAGTCGCATTGTGTGGATCGTCGATCGTGTTTACCCCTTCCACGGCGGGATCGTCGCGATGCCAGTATGGTTTGCTGTAATCGACTGTTGCGGGAGGCGTTGTCGAGACGTCAAATGGTCTGTCACTGCCTGCTGACACGTCGAGTACGGGTAGTTCCCCTGATACGATCACTCCTCCGTAGGCGTCAAACTTCCAACCGCTGGGTGCATCGACATAGTAGTTGTGCAGCTTAAGAGCATGCCGCGATCCGTTGCGAATCTTCCCCTTTATGGGAAGTGTCCATCCTGGTGTAACTTGCGGGAAGGCAGTAGATGCTTCGAGTGAAATGTTGAGCGCGAGATTGATCGCGTGGGAACATTCTTCGCGTTTTTCCCGCAAAGGCAAGAGCAGCGCTGCTTTTGCCGCAGTGCTCAGAACAGCGTCGGAAACACGCTGCTGAATTTCGTCGAGTCGCTTCAAGGCTCTGAACAAAGGGTCTGCAGCACTTTCGGAATCCTTTTCCGCAGCCGCGCGGGCTTGTTGGATTTGTTCTTCAACCTCCTTGAGTTCATGTGCCAAAAACGGAGCTTTGCTTTGTTCCTCGCCGATGCGATTAGCCAGTCCGGGGAGAGTGGTGTCGATGCCTTCGAAAAAACTCGATTCATGCCCGCTGGCATCGGCAGCATTCGGGATGACCGAATCCACCAGTTTGTAATAACTAAAACGATCACCCGGATCGACCGTCCATTGCGCCGCACCTTGCGATAGCTGATGCCGTAACCCATCCATGGCGAACTGGATGTAGGACTCCTTCAAATCCGCGTCCACTTTTCCGGAATTGATTTTTACGGTGTAATCTTTCTCGCATTCCGCCGAGCTATCCCAGCAGAGTTTCCCCATGTAAAGCTTCTTTGCCTGCCACGGCAACAGGCCTTCCTGTATCTGTTCCGGAAACCGCTTAGGATCGCCAGCTGCGCGGAATGCTTCCTTAGTCACAATCGCCGATGCCTGATGATTGCCGTGACCGTCGCGACTTGTTCCCGTAAAGCGCGCCACCAAAACATCAGGGTGAAAAGTTCGAATCACGCGAACCATATCGTCGAGAGCGACGTCGTGTCCCTGCCACTTCTCCAAAGTTTCCTCGGGATTCTTCGAGAATCCGAAATCGGCTACGCGCGAAAAGCGCTGTTCCACTCCGTAATAGCGATCCGCCGCCAGCAATTCCAGGGTTCGCAAAACGCCGAGAGAGTCGAGCAGGCTGCTGCCAACTTTGTTTTGGCCACCTTCGCCGCGGGTGAGCGTCATCAGCAGGGCGTGCGTGCCGCGTCCTCGCGATTCAACAGTGAGCATCCCACCGTCTTCGTCATCCGGATGCGCGGTGCTGTGCATCAAGCGCGCAGTCGTGCTCAGCCTCTTCAGAGTCAGTCGCAGTCCGGCAGCACCCGTATCTTGTGGCAAAGGCTGGTCGGGCGAGGCTTTATCTGGCGTGGCTGCTGGGCTGGCAGCCGCCATGCTAAGACAGAGAAGAGAAGCAGCAAGAATGAGAAAAGCCAGGAAATGGTGTGAGCGGAGTTTCTTAGGAAGCGCTTTAGAAAGATGCATTCGTTGTGGTGAAATCCTTTTTCACATTAGACGCTCTACAATTGTACGGGTTTCACGATTTCGGGGCAGCCTGGTGAGTTCCCCTGGCGCCAACTAGCTACAGATAAAGCGCGGCGGACGAGCCGACCCACTCCATATTCTTGTTCTGGTCAACCCCCATCATTACGCCGCGCCCCAGCCGCAGAATCACCAGCACAGGCAACAGTTCTTCGTCCCAAATGTACATGATGCGGACTTCCGCTTTCGTCTTACCATGCGGCGTTTCGATGATGGGCTCGAAATACATGCGCTCCTGTAACACCCACTGCGAGCGGTTTTCAGACGGAACGGCATCGATATCCGCCTTTTTTGGCCCGATAGTCACGCCCAGTCCGGCAAACGAAAACAGTGGTTTCAAAATGTAGTTCTCAAGATCGGGCGGCAACTCCTTTACCTGATCCAGGAACCATGTTTTCGGCGCCGATTCGTGTCGCAAATAAGGCAGTGAAAACTTACTCATCCGGAAAAACCAGTTCGGATGTCCAGCCCACTCCACATCAAGGTCGTCGGTGAAGCGAAATTCCAGATTCAAATTCTTGCGTTCAAGCTCGTCCACAATCGCTCGATTGTAGATGCGCTGGACCGGAATTCTCCGGCCGTCTTTCTCGTAGAAAAGCTTGCGCCCCTCTTTCTTGACGTCGGTGATGTTGACTGTTGGAATGCCAAGCGTTTTTTTGGTCAGAAGAAAATCCGGCAAAGTCTTCTGCTCCAGCGGATCGATTTCCATCAGAATGACCTGCTCAGGATCGCGCCCTCCGATGACTGCATGAGAGAGCAATCTCTGGTAGGAGCTCGCGTCGAGTCCGCCCAGGAAATACTTCAGATTGCTGTCGAGATCGAAGACGTCTACGTAAGTTTGCGCCAGCACAGGCTGGTAGGCGTACAGAGAAGGGAAGGCCTGTAACTCCACCAGCTTGGGCTGAAGTTCGCCACTCGCATCGCGAACCAGCCCGAAGTCCACCTGAATGAACATCGGATTACGCGCTTCATTCGGAACATAAAACGCTGCCGGAATGGCCTGATCGGAAATCTGGCG
>JANXUC010000087.1 GCA_025352065.1 Acidobacteriaceae bacterium
CTTGGTTTATGCTGCCAAGGATTCTGGCCGGCGGTTGAAGTATACCTGATCGGGCGTGAGCGCTTTCAGGCTGGAATGCGGACAGATGGAGTTGTAGAACTCGATGTACTTCCCGATCGAGGTTCTGGCCTGATGCACAGAGTCGTAGGCGTGGAGATAGACCTCTTCATACTTGATGGACTTCCAGACCCGCTCGACGAAAACATTGTCGCGCCATCGGCCACGACCGTCCCTGCTGATGGCGATGCCATTTTCTTTGAGCCGCCCGTTGAAGGCTTCGCTGGTGAACTGGCTGCCCTGATCCGTGTTGCATATCTCCGGTGTTGCATTCCTGGAAAGAGCTTCTTCGAGCGCCTCAATCCAGAAAGAAGTCTCCATCGTGTTCGACAATTTCCAGGCAAGAATAACCCGGCTGAACCAGTCCACCACCGCAGCCAGATAGACGAAGCCACGCGCCCTCGGGATGTAAGTAATGTCCATCGCCCACGCCATGTTTTTGGAGTGCTTTCGGCAACCAACGGTTCCAAAAACGGTTCCGAGTTTGGTCGCGGAGAACCGTTCACGGAGATCATGGCATCTCGTTCGCGCGGGAGTTCGGGGTCTGCGGGATTTCACGGTCGATGCGCTAAGCGTCCCAACTGACTCTGCTGGCCAGTTCGAACGGACCAGACTGCGCATCTTGCTCCTTAGTTTATCTGTACGCTAGATTTTCGTTGATGCCTAATCCGTTTGGTCGGGCGTCGCATGCCGCGTGTAGCATCTGCATCCGTGAACATTACGCACCCGAACGGCGGACCCGCCCCGCAGAATCGACAGGGCATGTTGGGACCAATCTATGCCACACGCTTACGAACCTGGTTCCGAATCCATAGCTGGCCTGCGGCTGGATAAAGCTCTTGTTTCGATGCAATACAATCGAAGCGACCAGGACTAGCGATTAATGCATACAAAAACTGGTCCTGATCTTCGGAGATGTATCCGTTTTATCCCTTCCGTTCTAAGGATCAATAACTTGCGGTTTGCGACGCTGCTCGGGTTTCGACCCCCGTCGCCTCCAGAATCTATTTCATTTATTATCAATGGTTTACGGTAATTTTGCGGAGAGTTCTTGGCCGCTGCGTTCAAACCTACTCCGATCAGTTATTTCAGCTGACCTCTTGGCCGGAGACAATTGCGAAAAGTGAGCAATCGAGAACAGTCACGCCGATTTCTTGAGACTATGATCCCCTTTGAAACGATCAGCACGAGGGCGGTCATGGGTTAGTGTCAGTCCGGGACTGACGTTCGGATCCTCACGACCTCCCTTCGTCTATCGATCCGGTGGGACTGAACAGTTTTTTTGCGTGATGTTTTCACGTTTCGGTTCGGTTCCTAGACAACAAGTGGCGTGACTATTGCGAATAAAATTCCCACCAATTAGGAGAGCAAAATGCCAAGAGACGCTCACAATCAAGCAGCGGAGCACCATGACAACGCAGCAAAGGCCCATAGGGTTGCCGCCGAACACCACGGTAAAGGCGATCACAAGACCGCCCACCAGCACTCAACAAAAGCACACGAGCACTCGACCAAAGCCCACGAGCATTCGACGAAAGCGCACAAAATGTCCGAGGACAAGTTGCGTTCTGCCGCTGCTTGAGAGTTTTAATTATCGATTGTATCGACCGAGGCCACCGCGAGGTGGCCTCCTTGCTTTCGAAACATAGTAAAGTACCGCCAATCCGTGCTGCGTCCCCTGTCACGTCGCTCGCCGATTGCAGCATGCGCTGCCCCGTCACCACACGCTCGCCGTGATTGGCATACCGGCTCTTGCCCGCGTAGGGCTCCAGCACCGAAGGGAGCGCCTCTTTGAATTGCAGCAGGGTCGGGTCGTGCTCACCGGCCATCAGCAGGGCCACGTCGCAGCGCGTACCTACGCTGCCCACTCCCACCACTTTTCCCGCAACATCCAAATGCGATACCGGTCCAAAATCAGGCGCCGGTCTCCCGGAAGCGTCTCGCGGTAGGCGTGGAACATCTGGGTCACGTGCTTCCGCATCAACTCGCTCGCGCGTGGGTGATACACCAGTGGCGGATGATCCATGATCCGCGTCCGCCCGTTCATCACGTCCGCGATTTTCGGAAATATATGCTCTGCCGTCTGGAGCCGAGCTTCCTTCTCCACTTGCTTCCAGCGCTTTCTCGCCAACGCCGTCTTCGCTTCTTCGATGAACACCTCAGCGTCCATATGCGAATACCACACCTCAAGCGCACGCATTTGCGCGTATTCGCGCATGTGCTGACGATACGATTCCGCCATCTTGAGCACGGCATCGCCGCAACCCCCGCCGCCCATGCCGAGTTCCCGAGACGCCAGGACAACACTCGCGGCCAGGCGCTTGACGTCCCATTCCCACGGCGCCGGAAGCGTTTCATCGAAATCGTTGATGTCGAACAGCAGGCGCCGCTCGGGGCTGGCAAAGCCGCCGAAATTCGCGGCATGGCAATCGCCGCAGGCCTGCACACGAATTCCTGTCGCGGGAGTTTTGGACAAATCCCATGCCATCACTGCCGCCGAACCCCGGAAAAACGCAAAAGGCGATTGCCGCATCCGGCCGTACCGGATCGGTAAGAGCTCGGGGACACGGCCTCGGTCGGAGTGTTGTAGTACCTTGATGAGATCGGGGCGGGCGGAGGGAGCGCCCCACTCGGCATGGGAAGTCCGGGAAACTTTTGCTCGCAGAGCTTTCCCCTGGCTCATGCGCGCTTCAATACTTGGCCCAAGCATGCTCGATCCTTCGCCTCGCACACGCGTAACCTCTCTTCGTTGGATGCTCATCTGCTCATAAGTATCGAAGGCGCAGTAGTCCTAAGCTATCAGGGATTTTTTCGACTTGCCAGACAGTCGTCTTGTGGCAGTCCCGCATCGCTGGAATTTCAACTTCCGTAATCGGAAGAAACGAATAGTTCACCATCTATTGCTCTTGAGCTCGACCGAGAATGCTTTCGGAAAGCCGATCTGCAGAGTGAGAAACTTTCTTCTGCCCTTCTCCAATTTCAGCGTAGAGTCCGTGGGTTTTCCCCGCCAATCTGAGTAAGTCAAATCCATATATTTGTATCGCTTTTGAACCGCGCAAAGGGTGGTCTGCGACCATAGCAACATCACAGGCGATCCGGAGTTGTTGCGCTCGCGTGACCGTCTGCTTGAATGTTTTGCCCGTAAAGTCGTCATTGCCCTCTGAGATAACTAGAAGCGATTTCGGCCGGGTATGGTTCGTGACCTGATCAAATGCCAGATTCAGAGCGCCATACAGATGCACCGTATAGTTCTTTTCTTGTGTTTGCTCAAGGGTTACACTGCGGATCGTCATGATGGCTTCACTGGCTTGAACCTGTGATTTCACCAAAACCGGAGCTTGCGAGCCGAATACGATGATCGAAAACATATTCCCCGGCTGATCCAGCTTATGTATTACTGCTTCAGCCAAAGCTAACTCTGCGGGGAGCACTTTATCCTGATGAGGATGTATATCCACGAGCACCACCAGCTCGTGACTCGATGGGGAGATTTGTTGCTTCTTTGGCGAGATATCCTCTCCTTGGGGCGCGCTCATCTGGCCGCTGGCGCATAGCCCAGGAGACAAGAGTAGGGCCAGCGATAGAGTTCGAGGGAAATAGCGCATTTTCATCGGGACACCACCTTTATTTTTCTAATCTAAAAATCAGATGCTTAGTCGACATGTTCCCCTTCTTCAAAAAAGCCAATTTCTGGCGGGGGCAGCTTGTCATCCTTCCTGGCCCAGAAAACATATAGAGTCGGCAACATGATCACGCTGAGGATTAGTTCGATAATCAGTCCACCGACAATCACGATCGCAAAAGGTCGTTGCGAGTCGGAACCAATGTCGTGCGACATGGCGGCGGGCAGGAGACCCAAGGTAGCTACGAGCATGGTCATCATGATGGGACGCAGGCGCAGAGACGCGCCCTCTTTGGCGGCTTCGCGCGGAGTCTTGCCACGCGTGCGGAGCTGGTTGATGTACTCCACCATGATGACTCCGATCTCGACCGAAACGCCGATCAGGGCCAGGAATCCCAAGCCGGAAGAAACGGAAAAATGCGTGCCTGTCAGCAGAAGACTCAGGAGGCCGCCCAGCGGCGAGAGACCGACGACGGCGAGAATCAGACCAACCCATTTCCAGGAATCGAACGCCGAGTACAGGATGAACGCCATGAGCAGCAGCGTAATAGGCACGATTACAGCTAGGCGACGGTTGGCGCGCTGTTGGCTTTCATATTCGCCCGTCCAGTCCAGGTGGTAGCCTTCGGGCAGCTTTACCTTCTGGCGAACATCCTCGATGGCTTGGCGCACCGTGCTGCCCAAGTCGCGTCCGCGCACACTGTACTTGATCGCGATATAGCGTGAATTCCCCTCGCGATAGATGTTGGACGCGCCGTCTTCCAGTTTGATCTGGCACAGTTGACCCAGGGATACACGCTCACCGGACGGCGCTAGAATCCGAATATGGGCCACATCCTCTACCGTCTTGCGAAATACTCCCTGATAGCGGACCGTCAAATCGTAGCCCTGCTCACCGATCAAAATTTGGCTGACGGCTTTTCCGCCGACTGCGGTTTCCACCGCATCTTGTATATCGCTGACGTTAATTCCAAAACGGTCGGCCGCCGCACGATCCACCACCAGATTCACATTCGGCTGGCCGCGCACCTGGAACGTTCCCAAGTCGGCGACCCCTGGAACTTTGTTCATCACATCCTGTAGCTCGTTCGCCTTGGCCTCTAGCACCTTCAAGTCTGTTCCAAACAGCTTGACAGCCAGTTCGCCCTTGACACCGCTGACGGCTTCCTCGACGTTGTCGGAAATCGGCTGAGAGAAATTCCAGTCCACACCCGGAAATTTGTTGAGTTCGGCATCCATAGCGGCGATCAAGTTGTCTTTGGTCTTAAACTCCACGCGCCATTTGGAACGGGGTAGCAGATCGACAAAAAATTCCGTATTGTAAAAACCACTCGCGTCGCTGCCGTCATCTGGGCGGCCCACCTGACTCACAACCTGCTTGGCTTCCGGGAAGTTCGCCAGCACCCTGCGCGCCCGCTTGGCCAAAGACATCCCAGCCGTAGGACCAGTGCTGGGAGCCAGCGTGCCACGCACCCACACCGCGCCTTCATCCAGATGCGGCAAGAATTCCGAGCCGACGACGCCGCTAAAACCCAAAAACAACATCGTGACTAGCGCGGCCACGCCCATGCCGAGCGTGAAGTTCATGTGGTCGAAGCACCATTCGAGCGTGCCAGCATAGCGGTCCTGTAACCAATGAAATACGGGGTTGCGCCATTCCTTGATTTCGTCTTTGAAGAGCAGAGTGCAGAGCACTGGCGCAATCAAGAGCGCGAACAACAACGCGCCCAACAACGCAAACGCTACAGTCCACGCCATTGGACGGAATAGTCGTCCTTCCACGCGTTGCAGAGTAAAGATCGGGAGGTAGGAAACGATAATGATGATGCGGGCAAAGAAAACCGGGCGTTGCACCTCGTGCGCTGCTGTGGCAATCATCTCCGCGAACGATCGCTTGCCCCGGCCATATTCGCCGTGGCGCAAAATGTTCTCGATCATAACCACCGAACCATCCACCACCATCCCAAAATCCAGCGCACCCAACGAAAGCAGGTTGGCGGGAATGTGGCTGAGGTCCAGCAGAATCGCCGCAAACAAAAGCGCGAAAGGAATCGTGATGGTGACAATCAACGCGCTGCGCACGTTGCCCAAAAATAAAAACAGGACCAGCGTGACCAGCAATACGCCATCCGTGAGATTGCGGAGCACAGTGTGCGTTGTATAGTGGACGAGGTCGCTGCGGTCCAGATGCGGAACAATCTTTACGCCAGCGGGAAGCTGGTGTTCATTCAGCTTGTTGATTTCTTCGTGCAGGGCGTCCAGTGTGGCATCGGCTTCCGCGCCCTTGCGCAACAACACAATGCCTTCTACGACATCGTCATCGTTGATGACCGTCCCGTCTTCACGGCGAATCGTCTTGCCGAGCTGGCCCAAGCGTACTTTTGGCGCTTGCGCCACGACGGCGAGATCGCGCACCCGGATTGGTGTTCCGTTTTGCGCTTTTACTACTGTGGCAGCAATGTCGTCTGTGGTTTGCATCAAACCCACGGCCCGCACATTCAATGCCTGTTCACCGCGCTCGATGAACCCCCCGCCAGCATTGGTATTATTCGCGGCCAGTGCTTGCTCCACCTGGCGCAGAGAGAGCCCATACGAAACCAGCTTCCCCGGATCGATCTGCACCTGATATTCGCGCGTGGGCCCACCAAACCGGTTCACGTCCACTACGTTCGGCACTGACTTGAGCTGGTTGACGACATACCAGTCGTTCAGGGTTTTCAACTCCATCGCGTCGTACTTCGGGTTTGTGCTCTGGAGCGTATAAAACATGATCTGCCCAGTCGGACTGTAGTCCGGGCCTAGTCCGGGACTCGCGCCGGGCGGCAGATTTACCAACTGCAAACGGTCCAGCACTTCTTGGCGCGCATTGAACGTGGTGGTCTCGTCGTCGTAGACAATCGTGATGATCGAGAGCCCTGCCAGCGACGTGGATCGCAGGTGGGTCATGTGTGCGACGCCGTTCAATGTCACTTCGAGGGGAACAGTGATCTGCTGCTCGATTTCTTCCGCCGCATGACCGGGCCACTGCGTAATGACCTGCGCATAGGTGTCGGCGACGTCCGGGTAGGCTTCGATGGGCAGATTGCGAAAAGAAATGATTCCCCAAGCGAAAATGACGACCGCGAGACTCAGTACTAAAATCCGGTTTCGCAGCGCAAAATCGATCAGATAGCGAATCACTTGCGTTGCCCCGCTACGGTCGAAGAAAACTCCAGCGCATTGGCTACAATTTGATCTCCGGTCTTGATGCCGTCTTGAATGTGTTGCATGCCGTTTGCGGCCTCTCCCAGAGAACGGACTTCGACCCGGCGAAACTGCACACCCTCTTTGCGGAAGACCCAGTCTTTGTCTTGCAGCCGCATCAGTGAAGTCGCCGGAATTACGATGCGGGATTGCGATTTGCGCGAATGGAACGTGGCCACGGCAAACATCCCGGGCCGCAAGGATGCATCTCGATTGGGCAGCACGATGCGTACCTTCGCCGAACGCGTGGCGGGATCGAGCACGCGGGAAATGTCCGCGACCTTGCCCTTGTAAACCTTGTCCACATAGGCGTTCAGCCGAATCTCGGCCGTGTCACCCAGATGCACTGCGCCGAGGTCGTTCTCGTAAACATCACACAGAACCCACACCTGCGTGAGATTGGCGACGGTAAACAGATTCGGCGTGTTGTCGAGGCTCTTGATCCCCTCGAAACCGGAAATGTTTTGCTCGACGATGGTTCCGGAGATGGGTGCCCGAAGTTCAATCAACGACCCGGGATGCGCCGGATCTCCGCCCAGGATGTGGACGTGCTGCTCCGTCGTCTGGACATCGACCTTGGTTTTCTCTTCGGTGTCCTCAGCTTGTTGCAGGTCTTTTTCGGCTAAGGCGCCATGCGAATACAGCAACTGCGCACGCTCCAGCGACTTTTGGGACAGGCGCTCATCGGCAATGGCTTTTTGATAATCCGAAAATGCTCCAGACAGATCGGTGCTGCGAATGGAAAGCAGTTCTTGGCCCTTCTTGACGTAATCTCCCAGCCGCACCTTCAGCTCCACCACTCGCCCCGAACCCTGCGAAGTCACGTGGATGGTGCTGTTTATGTCTGGCGTCACGCTGCCATTCGCGTTCAGTGTGGACGGCAATTCGCGCGTCTCCACAGCAGCCAGCTTAAAAAGGTCGGGGTGTTCGACCGTGTAGAGGTTGGGGTCGAGCGTGACCTCGGCCTTGGTGGGAGCTGCCTTCGAATCGCTGGAACAGGAAACCATAACGCTTACGAGGACCAGAGTCCCCAGATTTATTGCCATGACGCGCAATATTTTGTTGTTCACTGCAATACCTCGCGTCCAACGGCTAGATTAAGTTGACTCGCAGCGGTCAGGTAAGCGCCGACCAGGTTGACGTAGCTCATTTGCACGCTGCGATATTCACTCTGAGCGCTCAGAAAATCCAGCAACGACGCGCCGCCATGCTGGTACGAAAAAGTAATGTTGTCGCGCACCCGGATAGATTGCTCCAGGTACTTGGCCTTGTAGGGTCGTAGCAGAATCAGCCTGCTTTCCAGCGTCGCGTAGCTGGAATCTACGTCGCTCAGCACCGCTGTTTCGGCGGCCTCGCGCAATCTCTCATTGCGCGTGATATCGAGTTGCGTGCGCAGCTTTTCTCCCTGATTCCGGTCGAAAATGCGCAATGGAATATTCACGCTGACGCCAGCCGTATTGACGCCAAACGGGTTATTGGTGGAGGAGTTGTGCGTGTACCAGGCGGTCAGGGTTGGATCGGTGGAGCCGTTGGCTACCGCCAGCTTGTGGTCGGTTTGGGCTTTGCCCACAGCTTCGACCGCCGCCTGTAAGTCGGGGCGTGTGTCCAGAGCAATTTTCCGAAATTCGTCCGGTGGCGCGAGTTGATCGCTAAAATCGAACGACCCGGTCACGTCAAACCGTTCTGGGGGAGTTCGGGAATTCAAGAGTGCCAGCAGTTGTATCTTTGCGGTCTCCAGGTTTTCCTCGGCCGCTTGCAGATCCGATTCATACTGCACGCGCTGTAATTCCAGCCGGTCGAGATCGATTTGGGCAATGTCGCCCGCTTGGAAGCGATTTCGGCTGATATCGAGCACTTGGTCGTAGTAGGCAAGGTTGTCTTTTGCCAGTTGGAACACCGCTTTTCCCTGGAGCGTCAACAAAAATGCGCCACGCAAGGTGAAGAGCATCGTTCTTTCCAAGTCGGCATGACTCGATTCGGCGATCAGCGTCCCATTCTTGGCGCTCTCCAGGCGCAATCCCCGCTTGTGCTCCCGTTCGTGCAGATAGCTGATGCTGGGAGACTCAAAAGTGCCAGCCAGCGGCCTCCAGAAGCCTTTGTGGGGAGCGATTTGGGTGCCATCCGCCGACAGCGTGAAAGTCGGGTTCGGGCGCAGGAACGCCGTAATTTCCTGCGCTCTCGATTCATCAATGGTCAGTTTGTCCGCGAGCAGCGTCGGGTTATTCGCCTCAAATCGGTCCCGCACTTTCTGCCAAGTCCAAGACTCTTGCGCCTCGACGCCAATGCAAAACATCAGCGGAATGCAGAGAACCCAGCCACGATAAAGCGCAAACACCATCCGTCGCCGCCATGCCTTGCGGTTCGCAAGCCGCTGGGGTAGACCAAGGCAGGGATGAAATATGGCAGGCATGGATAGGTAAGCTCTCCGGTCGTTTGGACGAGATTGTCCTGAGAGCGGAAAGTACAATTGTGCTGAACGGCTGAAACAACAGGAAGCCTATCTTTTGGAGTGAATGGCTATCTTTCAGCGGGCCTTGGGGAAGACACGGAAAAAAGTGTTCCTCTTCGGGCTTGTTTTGGTGCAACATGAAGACTCTGAATGAAGCGCCTACTCTCTATCTTCGTACCCGCAAACCGCACCCGGCTCCTGATCGTCGCTAGTCTCTTGGTCACAGCCATTGCGACCATAGACTGGCTGACCAAGCCGTACCTTTCGCTCGGGTTTCTGTATTTGTTCCCTATCATCATCATTGGCGGCTTTCTCTCACGCGGCTGGATCGTAGGAGTAGCTCTCGTGTGCGCAGTTCTCCAGGAGGCCTTCAGCAATCTGCCGGAAAACGAGGCGATCTTCCGGCTGTTGCTCAGTTCCGCAGGGTTTTCCGGCACTGGCCTCTTCATTTCAGAACTCCTCCGCAACCGTCGTATCACTTTGGAGCATGTGGAAGAACTCGAAAGTGAAGTCAAACTGCGACGCGACGCGGAAGATCAATTGCAGGTTTTGGTGGAGAGCAGTCCCGCCGCGATCGTGACCATCGACATGAATGGGACGATTTCTTTAGCCAACCAAGCGGCGCAGCAATTGCTCGCACCGGGCGCATCGCCGCTGCAAGGCCAAACGATTCGTTCGTATCTGCCATCGTTGCAGACCATAGTCCAGACTCAACCTGCGAGAGCGTTTCGCACCACGTTGCAGTGCAGAGGGCAGCGGTCTACCGGCGAAGTGTTTCTGGCGGGAGTTTGGTTTTCTACCTACAGCACCGCATCCGGCCCACGTCTGGCAGCCGTTGTGGTGGACTTGTCGGAAGATTTGCGAAACCGTGAGGACTTAAGTTTGGATCACCTGCTGCGGAGCAGCAGGATTTTGGTGGGCGCCATGGCCCATGAGGTCCGCAATCTGTGTGGCGTCGCAGTCGTCCTCCAGAAGAATCTAGGACGTGTCCCAGAGCTAGAACACAACGAAGACTTCAAGGCCCTGAGCTCTTTGATTCAGAGTTTGGAGCGAATCTCAGCTCTCAGCGTGAAGTCTTCTCCTTCCGATGTCGCTGCCACCGTCGAGTTGACATCGCTCCTGGACGAAGTGCGGGTGCTGATCGAAGGCGCTTATCGGGAGTCTGAAATCGAAATCGAATGGTGCGTCCAGGAGAACTTGCCGCTGGTCTGGGCTGACCGTTACGGCCTCATTCAAGTGTTCTTGAATCTGGCAAAGAATAGCCAGCGCGCAATGGAATCGACTGCACCCAAGAAGCTCTGCGTCAGTACATCGTCCGAAGAAAAGCGTGTCGCGATCCGCTTCGAAGACACGGGCACGGGAATCGCCCATCCCGAGAGCTTGTTTCGCCCATTCCGGCCCAATGCCGAGACCTCGGGCCTCGGGCTGTACGTTTCCCGCTCCATCTTGCGCAGTTTCGGCGGCGAATTGCTTTATGAGCCTGGAGGCCAGGGATGTTGTTTTGTTGTAGTGTTGCCTGCGCTGGCCATAGTCGAGGAAGCTCTGAATGATTGATTCTGCTCAACAGCGAATAAGCATCCTATTGGTGGATGACCACGCCTTGTTCCGGGAAAGCATAGCCCGCCTGCTGACCACCGAGTCTGGCTTCCAAGTCGTGGCACACTGTGAGTCCATCGAGAAGGCACTCGGAACGTTGCGGAAAATACACGTTGACATCGTGTTGCTCGACTTCGACCTCGGTCAACAGGACGGGGGCGAGTTCCTGCATTTGGCAAGGCAACAGGGATATGTCGGCAAGGTGCTAGTCGTCACCGCCGGTGTTGAAAAAAAGCAGACTGCCAGCTTAATTCGCAACGGTATCTCTGGGATATTCATGAAGCATGACTCTGCAGCGTTACTCATCGAAGGAATTCGTGACGTAATCGCCGGAAAGGTCTGGTTTGACCAAATACTCTTGCAGGATGTAATTGGCGGAATCGGGGGTCGCCAGGAATCCAAAACAGAGCGATTCACTGAACGGGAGCGGCAGGTCTTGTCCCACGTTTTCGAGGGTTTAGCCAATAAGGAAATCGCTGAACGACTCGCGATCACGGAAAGCGCGGTAAAAGCCACGCTCCAGCAACTCTTCTCCAAAACCGGCGTGCGAACCCGTAGCCAGCTCGTTCGCATCGCTCTGGAGCAGCACAAGAATCAGCTCTAGTCGCACCGTCCCATTTC
>JANXUC010000114.1 GCA_025352065.1 Acidobacteriaceae bacterium
GACCGAAACCGATCCAGAAAACCTTTGATTAACTCAATGAGTTGTCATTCCGAACCGCTTTAGCGGTGAGGAATCTGCTATTTTCCTGAACAAAAAGCAGATTCCCCGCTACACTCGGAATGACAATTTTTAAAAACATAACTTAATCAGAGCTTCCCTAACTGAGCAATGTCCAATCTCGAACAATTCGTGCGGCGAGCGGAACCTTTCAAGGAATGTTCGACAACAGATCCGGAGCGCAGAGGGTCCGTACACAAATCTGCAAGCCGGGCGCGGGTCCTATCATCGGAGCAATGACAGAACCCGCGGGTCGAATGATTTCTCTTTAGAAACGCAAGAACCGGTGCTGAGCTTGCGTTGCTTAGTGCACCTGCTCGGTCAAAGACGCCGAACTCAAAGCGAAGTTCGAACTGCTGAGAGTAACGGTGATCAGATGGCTTCCGGTCGTCAGCGCATTCGTCGTTATCGACGCCGCGCCCCCTGCCAGGACCACCGTTCCAAGCACCGTGCTGCCGCTCTTAAACATTACCGTTCCCGTCGGCGTAACCAGAGGTGAGCTTACCACCGCGGTGAAAGTAACGTCCTGCCCGAGAGGCGAAGGATTTGTACTGGAAGACAGCGCCATCGTCGTGACTGCTTTCGTCACCTTCTGGAGGGTCGCGCCCGCGGCGGAGTGGTGCAGCGAATCCCCACCATAGGCCGCTCTCACTTTCATCAAGCCCGCATTCAGCGTTGACGTGATGATCGAGGCCACTCCCCCACTGATGGTGGCACTGCCCAACGCAACGCCCCCGCTGCTGAAGACCACGGTTTGCCCATCCAACGAGGGGCCCGAAGTCGCTAGCGTCGCGGTGAAGGTCACGGCCTGACCGTAAGTGGAAGGATTGATATCTGCCGCGACCGAGACCGTTACCGAACTCAGACTGACAGCCTCCTTAACAGTGGTCGATGTGCTCGCTGTGTATTGCGCGTCGCCGGAATAGACAGCCTTGACGTAGAAAGTGCCTACTGAAGGGTAGCTGGTTGTGTAGGTCGCAATGCCGCCACTCAGCGGAACCGCAGCCAACAGCGACCCGCCTTGCTGGAATTTAACCGTTCCAGTTGGCGTTCCGCCTATGGAAGAAGAGACGGCAGCCGTGTAAGTGACGGGCTGACCGGGCAGCGCCGGGTTCACAGAGGAAACGACCTGCACCATCGAACTTAGCTTGGCGCCGGTGATTGTGAGCAGCACCGACGTGGCATGCGCGCCGGAAGTGGCCGTTCCAGTCACATTTAACGGATAAACGCCAGGAGCGGCTGCCCCAGCATTGATTGTCAGCGAGGCGCTTTGGCCGCTTGTGACCGAAGTTGGACTGAAACTCGCACTGGCCCCCGCCGGAAGACCCGACAGCGAGAGAGCCACGGCTTGAGAGCTACCGGAGGTTGTAGCGGTCGAAATAGTGCTGCCACCGCTCGCACCCTGCGCGATGCTGAACGAATTCGGACTGGCCGAAATCGAGAAGTCATTCGCAACCGGCGCAGTCACCGTGAGGCTGATGTCTGCGCTGTGGCTCATGGAGCCTTCAGCCCCCGTGACTGCTATGGCATAGACGCCCGGCGCAGCGGTTCCAGCGTTCACGGTCAAAACAGAACTACCTCCGGCCGTCACAGATGTCGAGCTCAACGACGCACTTGCTCCAGATGGCAGACCAATAGCCGCAAGGCTGACGGTACCAGCAACTCCGGATACGACTGCCGTAGAGATCGAGCTGGTTCCGCTTGCGCCCTGCACCACACTCAATGAATTTGGGCTGGCCAAAATCGAGAAGTCATCCACAACGCCCGCCGTGATCGTCAGGCTAACTGTCGCAGTGTGGGTTTCGATGCCTTCCGTTCCCGTCACAGTCAGCGAGTAAACTCCTGGTGCTGCCGTTCCTGCATTCACGGTCAGGGTTGAGCTTGCACCCGACGCAACCGATGTGGGGCTGAGCGATGCGCTCGCGCCGCTGGGTTGCCCCGTAACCGAGAGGCTCACCGTGCCTGCGACTCCAGAAGCGATGGCGGTAGAAATCGTGCCGCTACCGCTCGCGCCCTGCGCCACACTCAATGAATTCGGGCTGGCGAAGATGGAGAAGTCATTCGGCGGCAGGATGCAGGCATTGCCATTCGGCGCAGCGTTCGAAAATTCCTGCTGAATCACGTAGTTTGTGCCGTTGAGATTGAAGGAACCTTGCTGAGCGAAGCAGATATCGCCAATCTCACCGTTCGTGCTGTCGTACCAGGCGAGAGGCAGGCCAAGGACGCTAGCCAATCCTACAGCTTCGTCGGTGATAGCTTCAGCAAACTCGTGCGAAGAAACGGAGGTTTCGTTGTTGAACACAGTTGCACCCGTGCCGCAGCCAGTAAAGCAGCCGCTGGACGCCGACATATCCGGCATCACGCCATAGGGGATATCGAGGCCGTTACTGGTGGCGTAGGTTCCGTGATAAGCGCAAAAGCCGCCGCCAACGCAACTCTGCGATCCACCCTGAGTGATGGTCTTCCCCGCCGGAAAGTAGACCATGTAGATCGTATTGACGTTTCCACTGGAATCGGTTGAGGGGCTGCGGTAGAACGCCGGCGCTGATCTGTGCCTGCAGTTCAGCCTGGATTGAATAGTCGGAGATCGTGCTGCCATTTCGAGATGCGGCTGGCTGAATTGTGCGGGTGTAGGCCAAAGTGCCGCGCCCAATAGTCTGCGTACCGACCTGGCCGCCGCCTAAAACACCCAACGTGTTGTATTCGCTGCCCAGCATTTCCATGTAGCTGCTGTTGGTGATGTCGGAATAGAAGCTTGAAATATTGCTGTGGACGGTAGGGTCATAGGTGCCAAAACCCCAGAAAACCACCACGACCTCAATGTTCGAGATTACTGGACCACCGTAGTAAGTCAGGTGGGCGCCCGAGGGGGAACTGCTGAACCTGCGCGGGACGACGCCCTTTGGCATCATCTTTACGACATTCAGAGGCCGCTGGTGCTGGGCCTTGCGCCAGAAGGCAAAATCGTTGCCGGGACTGGAGGAACTGAGACTCGACGAAACGGGACCCTGGGTGGAGTCTGTGGAACTAGGCTGCATCGAATCCGGCGTTTGCGCGGCGGAGGAAAGAGACAGGACAGTCAAAAGGCAAGCTACGGCCAGAGAAGTGCGGACGATGTGGCGCATCGATAATTCCCCCTGATTTTTTTGTAGTCGGAAGGCCTCCCGGCACGGTGAGCAATACAGCCCACGATGTCAGGCGTTGCGAGCAGCTTAGAGAAGTAACTCCCCTCGTCAGTGTTTCGCGAGTAAGCGAAATTCTACGCGAAAAGAGAGGAATGTCAAGATGAGATTGCAGGAACGCCGGGGGTTTCAGCGGCGGCTGACGGGGCAATCCCCTGCGCGGAAATCCGACAAGCAGACGTGCGAAGTCCCAGTAGAACTCCGGACTGGACTACCCGCGCTACGAATCTTTAGCGAGCTTGGCTTAGCTGCTCTTCTTCCCAGCCTTCTTTTTCGGAACTGCCACCGCTGGCCCCTCGTCCGCCGACGCCACCGGCTTCTTGCGCCCTTCCATCTGTTCCAGGCTGGCCTTCAGCGCGGCCATGAGATCCACTACAGGAGCCAGCTTTCGCGGTTGTTCCACTTCCGCCACTTCCCCGCCTGCTAGTTTCGTCTCGATCAGCTTCTTCAGATTTTCCTGGAATGAATCCGTATATTTTTCCGGCTCGAATTTTCCGGCCAGCGCTTCGATCAACTGGTGCGCAACTTTCAACTCAGACACTTTCAGTTCGACATCGGGCGCGCCGAAGCCTTCGACCTGCTTCACTTCTTCCTTGTAGTACATCGTATGCAGCATCAAGCCGCCGGACGTAGGGCGCAGGAACACTGTGTATTCGCGGTTGTGCATGGTGATTTTGGCGATGGCTACATAGTCACTTTCTGCGAGAGCTTTGCTCAGCAGCGCGTAGGGGCGGCGTCCCGCTTCCTCGGGCACCATGTAGTAGGACGACTCGAAATAGACGGGATCGACTTCGGTGGCCTTGACGAATTCTAAAATCTCCATCGTCTTGGCGGTCTTCGGTTCGATCTTCTTGATCTCGTCCGGCTCGATGATAACGTACTCATCTTTTCTAAATTCGAAACCCTTGACGATTTCGTCGCGCTCGACGACGCGGTTATCGACGGGGCAGTAGTACTGCTGCTTGAGGCGCGACTTGTCGTCGCGATGCAGCATGTTGAAAGAAATGCCGTTGCTGCGTGCGCCGGAGAACAAGCGCACGGGCATGGAGATCAATCCAAACGTAAGATAGCCGGACCAAGTGGGAGCTGCCATGGCATCACCTTTTTGAGTCGTTTCGTGTGGCGACGGAGCTTGCTCCGTCGGGTTTTACACATCCACTTTAGCCTACAACTGCACCATCCGTAAGCAAACAGACCTGAGGAACCGCTGGATAAAACCCGATGGGATGGGGTGGGTGGCTTGCAGCCACTAGGGGCTGTATTGGCGTTTGAGGGTCAGCGTCCTAGGGCCTCGCAGATCGCGAGGAAACCCTTAGGCGTAAGCACAAACGGCCCAAGCTGGTTCGCCTGGGCCCTATGTATTCACGCTTCTGTCGTACTGGGGGAGGACTCCACTAGAGAGAAAAAGCCTCGGACAGGTTTCCATCTCCGTGTGGCACGTCCCCTGCAAGAACGAACCTAAAAGACGTGAAAACGAGTCCGAGGAGTGACTTTCATTGTGCAAGGCGAGGGGATGCGGGTTGTCACAGAATTGTCGCGGATTTGCAATTTCTGCGTAACGCTCCTTGTCGTCGCCGTGAACTGTTGGGGTCGCGGCGGGGTCTATTTGGGTGGATGGCCATGTACGTTTGGCCCTTGAGTTAACTCCGGGAGAAGCAGAAAATAGAGGTTCGGGTGGAGTTGGCCTGCATCTAAATGGCTGTAAGCAATATTTGAGCCTGTTTTACGGTGTTTTCCGGCGGGCTTGGATAGCAGTAGATAGCAATAGCGTTGGTAGCACTAGATAGAACACGAACCTCATGCGATTTAGGACATTTGCGATTGGGTACTCTCTGGCGCTGGCGCTCTTTGTGGCGACGCAGCATGAGCCCATGTCCGTCCAGCATTTAGGATTCAAGCGCATGGTGGATTTGACCCGTGCCGTCGACATCTCTCTGGAGCCACAAACCTACGCACAACTTCAGGAACCAGACCGTTCCTCGGGACGCACAATCGCAGCGGTAACGCGGATTGAGTCGCCCGCGAAGCTGGTTCCGGGGCTGTGGACCGTGAGCCAGATTCCCGCCGAGCGCTTGCGTGCTCCCCTAGTCGTAATGAATGTGGAGCGCAACGTTGCAAACGACCCGAATTACAAGATTGGGGTGGAAGATATCGCACGCTGGGAACAGGCACACGGGCAGATTCCGCTGGGAGCGGTTGTGGTGGCTCGCACGGGATGGCAGCCTGCACAGTCAAGAAATTCCAAGAATCCGGCAGCTTCCCTGCCCGGCTTCTCCGAGGATGCTACGCAATTTCTAGTGGAAGGCCGCGTTGTGCTGGGACTTGGTTCGGATCGTCCCGAGCAGATACTGCCTCGTTCGGCCCACACTTACGCATCACGGCACAGCGTTTATCAGCTGACGAATATCGCGAACCTGAATGCCATCCCAGAATCAGGCAGCCTGATCCTGGTCGCTCCGGAACATACTCCCGGCAGCGTGGAAAACGCGGCGCGGCTGACGGCGATGGCTGAATAGATCACACCTTCTGCGCCATCCAGTTCCAAAACAAGACTAGCGTAGCTTCCTACTCTGTAATCACGTGGTCGGCCCACTCAACTAGCGACACGAAAATCGTTGGGTTGCCAAACTTCGCTCCGTAGTTACTCAGGTCCGCTTCGGTCACGCCTCTGGCGCGAGAGCACGCTCCGCAAGCATAGATCTGTACGTGCTTCGCAGCGAGCTTGTCCAACGTTTCGCCAACCGGCGGCCAGCCAACTGGGGTCACCGCATTGGCGACCGTCTTGCGCATGAGAACGACCGCTTCTCCCAGCAAGAAAATTTGCACTTCGTGTCCGGCTTCCGTGAGTGCAAGGCCATGCGAGAACGGGAACGCGGCCTTGGTGGGATCGTCGGAACCCCATGCGCTCTTCATCATGATCTTGAAGGATTTGCGCGGGAACCCGCGGTTGCGATGAAAGGTACGCTGCGAATTGCGCCAACCGTGAGAGAAATCCTCGACGAGCCATAAGCTTCTCCTTTTACAGGGACACCTAGATTAAATCTTCCGCGGACAAGCTACAATATCCAAAATCGCAGTCTTCTTCCGCTAAGGAGTTTTTTTCGTGACGAATGCCGCCGCAGTCGATCCTCGCTATCCCGAAGGTAAGTTTTCCAATCCAGATTCAGTTACCGCACAGCAGCGGAAACAGTTCATAGAGGAAATCGCCCAAACGCCCGCTAAGCTACGCGCCGCCGTGAATGGGCTGAACGATACGCAGCTCGACACACCCTACCGGGATGGCGGCTGGACGCCTCGTCAGGTCGTCCACCACGTCGCCGACAGTCACATGAATGCGTACATCCGGTTCAAGCTGGCTTTGACGGAAGACAATCCGACCATCAAGCCGTATGCGGAAGATCGCTGGGCTGAGCTGGCGGATTCGAGCCTTCCGCTGGAGCCTTCACTGGGGATTATCGATCAAGTGCATCACCGTTGGGTCACGCTGATGCGGGCCATGCAAGAGCGTGATTGGGCGCGCACCTTCAATCATCCTGAACATGGAACACGGCGGCTGGTACAGGTGCTCGCGCTTTACGACTGGCATGGACGGCACCATGTGGCGCATGTTACGGAGTTGCGGAAGCGGAAGAGCTGGTAATTTCTTGGAGCGCGAGGCGCCTGCCTCGACCTAGGAGCAGATTCCTCACGATAGAGCCGTTCGGAATGACAAACTTAAAGTTTTCGACCTAGGTATTCTCGCGCTGTCGGGCGAATTCTACGATTTCTTCAATCATTTGCGTGTAGGAACGTCCGGACTTTTTCGCGGCCATGAAGAATTCCGAACTGCTCGAGAGCCATGGGTTCGGATTGGCCTCGATCACGTAGACTTCACCCTTGTCGTTGACGCGCATATCGATGCGGCCGTAATCGCGTAGCTTGAGTGCGCGAAAGGCGCTGAGGGCCGTGTCCTTCAATTTCTGCGTTGTCTCTTCATCGAGATCTTCCGCCACGCTGGACTTCGTCATCTTGTAGGCGTCGGTGTCTTTTTCCCATTTTACTTCGGAGCCTGCGATTTTCGGCGTGCCTTTGGGCAGCTTCGAGAGATCGAGTTCGACCATGGGTAGAGCTTCGGGATTCTCGTTGCCCAGCACAGCACCGTAGATTTCGCGGCCCTCGATATATTCTTCGATCAGAACGGGAGAGTCGAACTCTTCGTGAATGTAGTGGATGCGCTCCATGAGTTCTTTCACGCTGCCGACGACGGAGCCGACGTCGATCCCGATGGAACCGTCTTCGGAGGCGGGTTTCACGATCAGAGGGAATTTGATGTCATGAGAATGGTCGAGTGTACCGCGATAGACGTGAGCGAAATCTGGCGTGCGGATGCCGTGGAATTTGAAAATCTTTTTGGAAACAGCTTTATCCTGGCCGAGGTAGAGCCCCTGCGGACCGGATCCAGTGTAGGGGAAACCCAGCAAATCGAGATAGGCGGCGAGCTTCGTGTCGCAGGTGTCGTCGCCAGCGTAGGACTCGGTGAGATTGAAAATCATGTCGGCACTGCAGCGAGCCAGCGAAATTAGCGATTGCTTCTTGCCATCTAGCACTTGATAGATTGGTTCGTGGCCAAGTTTTTCCAGAGCTTCGAAAATCTCTTCGCGGTCGTGCTTCTCTACCTTCTTCTTGCGGCGCGGCTTCTTGCCAACTCTTTTTTCTGGCTTCTTTTCGGGCTCCGGTTCGGGAGTATCTTCTTCCCAAATGTCGTACAGGATCGCGATTTTCAGCTTCTTCTTGATGTCATGCATAACTGTCTCCCAGCGATTTCAGCGCTGAATAAACTTCCCTCTCGTTAAGTAATTCATGGCCATTACGGTGGCGTAGGCCGAGATTTCCGTCAGATACTGGCGCTCCAGGGTTACGTCTGCCAGCAATTCCAGTTCACGTACACGGGAGAGAATGGATTCAATTAGATTCTTGATAAGCGGCCGCTGCACGCCGGTCCAATAAGCGACTTTGTCGATCAGTGGCTTGCGATTTTCTTTCATCAGGTCCGCTGCGGGGCGCACGCCTGTGCGACGGCGTTTCGATACAAGAAATATGTCAATCAAGTCGGTATCTAGCGCCAGCTTTTCCGGCACTGGCTCCTGATTCGCCATCTGCTCATAGAATTCATGGACGGTCGTGTCCATTTCTTCCACGGTGATATCGGTGTCGCCGGTACGAATGGGGTCTGTATTCCGGAAGCGCTTAGCCGTGCGCTCCATATACTTCAGTTTGGCCAGCGCACCCCAGTGCTTATATTTCTCCCGCCAATTCGAGCGCGGAGTAAGCCAGACTGCAAAAGTTTCCGCAAAATCCTCATCGGGATGCTTTTGCGCATACCATCCCGCCATATGACGGACGTATTTGCGCGAAAACGGAACAGGCTTATACTTATCGCGATAGGGGCGGCGAAACGGGCCAAACAACTCCCGCCATTCCGGAGTCTTGTAGAGCTCGTAGGCGTAGTTGTAGGCGTGACCCGCCTCGTGGCGCAGGTACATCATGATTTCGCGCGCGTCTTCGAGGTCGTTCATCTCGGATTCCAGCTGCTGCAATTTCGGGTTCGCCAGATAAAACGGAATGCCGATAACCGGCTCTCCGGACGGGCATCCCCACTCATCGCTAAGGTAGCAGCGCGGGTGAAATCGGCCAATGCCCTTGCGATCTAACTCTTTGTAAAGTTGCACGACGAAGCGCTCGAGTGGAGACCCCTCGAGTTTCAAGCCCAAATCACGGATGGGCTTGCTGAGCATTTCCTGCAAGTCGGCCTGCAACGCCGACGGAGCTGTTTCAAATCCCTGCAAGGTCACTCCCATGGGGAGCATAGCAGGATTAGGGGCATCTTTAGCAGGCTAGAACGCGTGGCGTAGCACCTTGGTAATCGCTACAGATTCGGTTCGGCTAAAGCAATTCCTTACGTGATGTGCAGCCGCCACAGAAAATAACTGCCCGCTTCTCGCAAAACGGCTTCCGCACGTTGCCAGCGGGTTTGCGGAACTAGATTGGGACGCGGCGCAGCATAAACCGTCACTCCATCGGCGCCGAGCACTTGCTTGATACGGAACAGATGATCGGCGTCACTCACGGCCAAGCACGTCTGCAAACCGTTGCGATGCAGAATGAGCGACACGCGCTGGGCGGATTCGGCAGTATCTGTGCCGTGGGTTTCTGCGACTAAGGCGCTCTCTGGAATGCCGCGATGGGCCAGGTATTCCATGCCGACGCCGCCTTCGCTGTAACTTGGATCGCCGCCGGAGCCGCCGGTAGTGATCACCAGAGGCGCGAATCCACGTTGATAGAGTTCGTAGGCGTGATCCAGGCGCGCTTTGTACACCGGCGACGGATGCCCGGAATATTGGGCAGCTCCAAAAACAACGATGGCGGAGGCCGGATGCAATTCTTCCCGTGAGGCTTGCTCGGTGATGCGCCAGCAGGTCCAGGCCAGCTCCGCAGTCAGCCACAAACAGAAGCCGAAAAATATACGAACCCAGAAGCGCCGACGAGATCTGGCGGCCGTGGCGGACGGAGGATCAGGAGCGGTTGTCATCACCGGTCCAGAAGCTTGGAAATCTCCTCGGAAGCGATAGCGCCTTCGCGCATGATGCGCCAGCCGGACGGGTCGCTGAGATCGACGATGGTGGATGCGACGTCGCGCGGCGAGGGGCCGCCGTCGACAATGATTTCAATACGTCCGTCGAGCTGTTCCCGTACCTGCTCGGCGCTGGTACATTCGGAAGCTCCGCTCAGATTAGCGGAGGTTGCCGTGATGGGAATGCCCGCTGCCTTGATGACGGCTAACGGAATTTTCGCCGCTGGAACACGCAGCGCCACGTTGCCAGTATTCGCCGTCACTTTGAGCGGCAGGCGCGACGAAGCTTTGACGATCATGGTCAGCGGCCCGGGCCAGAACTTTCGCGCGAGTTCGTGAAACGCATCCGGCAGGAACGCCAACTCCTCCGCCTGGTCCACGCTTTCAATCAGGAGCGAGAGGGGCTTATGGCGCGAGCGCGTCTTAATGTCGTAGACGCTGTCGACGGCGTGCAGGTTTAAGGGGTCGGCGGCCAGCCCGTAAAATGTATCGGTCGGCATGCCCAGCACTTTGCCGGCACGGATTTGGTCGGCTGCATACTTAATGAGCCGCTCTTCCGGATTCTCACTGTTGATTTTTAGAATTTCTGCCCGCACGCAGGTGCCTCGCAAAGGGAGTTCGATCTAGACGAAGTCAAAGAAAACCAAGACACTTACCATACCACGCCGGAGGCCCTCTTCAACACGGAGCAGCTTATGAAAGGCGTATCATTCTCGAGCCGTCACATGAACGCGTTAATGGCGGCGCAGTTCGATAGACCATGCCCGAAGCCCCTACCTCGTCGAGTGCCAGTCAGCGTCTCCGCCCAGTGAGCGGTCGGCATAACCCGCTGCTGAAGGATTTGCGCGCCGTCTACGCTCATGGAATGCTGACCGAAGATGGCTGCTACGCCATCGAAGGCGTTCGCCTGATGGAGGAGGCCATTCGCAGCAGCGTCAAGTTTCGCGCTGTGTTTTTCAGCGATGCGGCGACTGGGTTGGCGGCCGCATCAAAAGACCGGCTCTTGCAGCAAATTGGCCACAAGGTGGATACGCTACTGCTTCCGGCCAAGTTGTTTCAGGAGACTGTAACCAGCGAATCTCCGCAAGGCGTGGCGGCGTTGGTGTATCGCAAAGAGACGTCACTCGGGGATGCTTTAGGCGCAGCGCAACCCCCGTTGTTGGTAGTCGCGGCGGGTTTGCAGGACCCTGGAAATCTGGGGACGATACTGCGCTCAGCGGAAGCATTTGGAGCGGGCGGGGTCGTGCTCGGAGAGGGCACGGCGAGTGTCTACAATCCGAAAACGGTGCGGGCGACGGCAGGGTCGATTTTCCGTTTGCCTGCGATTGCAGCGAAACTTGCAGAGGTCATTCCGCAACTACGTGAAAACGGGGTGCGGCTGTTTGCCACATCGTCACACAAAGGGACCCCGCTGGATCAGGCGCGGTTGGCGGGACCTGCGGCGTTCTTCATTGGGAACGAAGGAGCGGGGCTGCCCCGCGATCTGGGGCCGCAGATGGATGAGTTTGTGGCAATACCGCAAGCGAAACCAGTGGAATCACTGAATGCGGGCATTGCCGCGAGCATTATTCTGTATGAAGCGGCACGGCAAAGAAGAAGCAAGCCGCAGGCTCCATAAAATAGCAAACGGGTCAGTAAAAGGCTCGCGGACAAGAGTGTCCGCGCCACATAAGCTATGAATCTTTTTCAACCCATCCCGCCTGATCAAGCGCAGCAGGACGCGCAGCGTCCACTGGCGGACCGCATGCGACCGCGCACACTCGACGAATATGCAGGACAGGAGCATCTCGTTGGTCCAGGTAAGCCTTTGCGTTTGCAAATTGACCGCGACGACAGCGGCTCCATGTTGTTTTGGGGACCTCCCGGGACTGGCAAGACAACTCTGGCGCAGATTATCGCGCGTATGAGCCGTGCGGAGTTCATTGAATTTTCTGCGGTGCTTTCCGGCATCAAAGAAATTAAGCAGGTGATGGCGGATGCTGAACGCGCTCGCCAATATGGCACGCAAACGATTCTTTTTATCGACGAAATTCACCGCTTCAACCGTGCTCAGCAGGATGCGTTTCTTCCCCATGTGGAAAAAGGGAACATCCGCTTGATTGGCGCGACAACGGAAAATCCTTCGTTTGAGATCAATGCGGCGTTGCTCTCGCGCTGCCGCGTCTACGTGCTCAAGGCGCTGGCGGAAGATCAGATTGTGCAGCTTCTGCGCCGAGCGCTGGAAGACGGCGAACGCGGCCTCGGCGCAATGCAGGTTAAGGCAGACGATGAAGTTCTGCGAAAAATTGCCATCTATACAAATGGCGATGCCCGCGCCGCCTACAACGTGCTCGAGGTCTCTGCGTCTTTGGCAGTCGAAGGTATTCATGAAGGTCCGGCCACGATCACTGACGAGATTGCGCAAGACGCGCTGCAGAAGCGGACTCTAATTTACGACAAATCCGGCGAAGAACACTACAACCTTATTTCCGCGCTGCACAAGTCCGTGCGGAATTCCGATCCCGACGCGGCGCTGTATTGGCTGGGCCGTATGCTGGAAGCGGGGGAAGACCCTCTGTACGTAGCGCGCCGCGTGGTTCGGATGGCAGTGGAAGATATTGGTCTGGCTGATCCGCAAGCGCTGGCACTCTGTATGGCGGCTCGCGATGCGGTGGACTTTATCGGGATCCCCGAGGGTAATCTTGCGCTCGCGCAGGCTGTGGTCTATCTCTCGATCGCTCCGAAGTCGAACGCACTGTATACCGCTTATGGCAACGTCACGCAAGATGTGGAACAGACTGCCGCCGACCCTGTTCCGCTGCATTTACGGAACGCGCCGACTAGTTTGATGAAGGGTCTCGGCTATGGGCAAGGCTACCAATACGCGCATGAAGTGGACGGCAAAGTTGCTAAGATGCAGTGCCTCCCGGAGAGCCTACGCGGCAAGGTTTACTACCATCCAACGAATGAAGGAATTGAGAAACGAATTCGGGAACGGCTGGAAGAGATCAAGAAACGCAGAGGCTCCGTGTAGGGCGGGCTTTCCTGCCCGTCGCTCTTGCGGCGTCCACACTGCACGGAGCGAAGAGACTACCGCATCCGCGCCAAGTGCTCTTTCAGGATGCATTTGTCCATCACCAAGAAAATGCCTGCGGCGCGGGCCTTTGCTGCGGCCTCTTCATGGACCACGTCTTCCTGCATCCAGATGGCAGGAATTTTCAGTCGGATCGATTCCTCCACAATCTCGGGTACAAATTCAGGTCTACGGAAGATGTTGACAATGTCGATCTTGTCCGGAATCTCGTCCAGCGTCGCATAGCATTTTTCCCCTAAGACTTCGCGTAGTTGCGGGTTCACGGGGATGATCCGGTAGCCGTGCTGCTGCATGTATTCAGAGACGCCGTAGCTTGGGCGCATCGGGTTATCCGAGATGCCAACGACAGCGATAGTTTTGGAGTTTTGGAGGAGGTTCGAAATAGGGTCGGTCATGGTTTTGGAACAGAGAAGTTAGCTGCTCTTGGAAGTACTCATCTTTTGCTTGTACATGCGAAGCGCCATCTTGCGCACGGTATCGGAAATTTCTTTGTTGTTGGAAAGGTTCTTCAAATCTTGCGTCATCAGATTCTTGCCAAGCGAAAGCGTGATGTCAATTGGGGTACGTGGATTGAAGGTCAAGTTGCGAATGATGTTGTAGTTCTTCATAAAACGACGTCGCATGGTGATACCGCGCAGGAGAGCTTCCAGAACGTTCTTCTGGCCGGCAAACTTCTCGACTTCACCGTCGGAAATCTTCGGTGAATCCAACACCGCGAGCGCCACAATCTTCGTACCATCCCGCGCCAGGATAGAGCGCTCTTCTTTTCCGCCCATGAGCGCAAGTTTGACGCGGCCTTTGACGTCCAGCCGGGCAATTTTTTGCAGAACACTCTCGCGGCTTGCTTCGGGCTTAGGCTTCTTCTTGGCTGGTGCCGCTGCTGCCACGCCGGTGCTCACGGCAGTCGTGGCCACAGCATCCAGAACATCCGCAGGCAGTTCCTCGATTTCTTCGCTCTCCAGACCATAAGTCCCGCCCAGGGGTCGGAACGGAGTGCCTTCTTCTGCGGCAATGTCGGCGGCGTATTCGCGCTCAAATGCTCGCACCGCTTCAGCAACCTCGGGAGACTCCGATTCCAGATCATCCTCGGGGGCCAAAGACTCGAGAGTGCAGGAGGGGCCTAGCGAACCGCTCTGCGCGGAATCCGCTTCCAAACCCGATTCCGTACCCCCGACGACACGCATTTCAAGACCGGAAAGCCAGTTCCGCACTTGTCCCGTTTCCTGGCTGGTCATCTGAGGATTCAGCGTCAATGCATGCAGTATCTTCTGCGACTCGCGTGCCCGCGCGCTTGCCAGCAAGGCTCTGACCACATCGCGAGATCCGTCCGCCGCAAGAGGAATTAGCACTTCCTCGTGTATGGCTGGGTTTTCCAGCAGAGCGGGCAGCAGACAGGATCGCAGGTTCTCCAGCGCAATGAAATAATTCAGGACTTCAACCGGCGTTTTCGGATCACGCGCGGCTTGCATCGACGCTTTCTCGTCCCAACCCGCTAAAGTCATCTGCGCATGCTCGCGGAACAGGGGTTTGTGGGTCAGGTAAACCAGGATCTCAAGAATCTCTTCGGCAGGTACAGAAAGAGCGCCACGCGCCGCCGCCTGCACCAGATTGGCAGGTACGGCTGACGCCTTAATCAGATCGAGCATGCGTGGCATGGCTGAATCCCTATTCCTCAGGCCGGAATTTCACGGCCGTGTTGCGATGCGTTCCAATTCCGACACAAAACGTTCCAGCTCATCCACCAGGCGGCTACCAGGACCCTGCTGCAGAATGTCCAGCACCGCGCGGTAATACCAAAGAGTCCCTTCGCGGCGGCCCGCGAACCGCTCCCAAACGGCCTCGCCCACGTAGCGATAGTCCGCCACGATGGAACGGACGTTGTGCAATTTATCTGCCGCTGACACAAGACGAACATCTTCCCCAGCCTCCCGCAAGTGACGGAGGTAATGTTCTTTGCGGGCACGCCACGGCGGTTTGGGAACAGCATCTGTGTCCGAGCAGCCCTCGACAATATTGGCCACCCGGGCGCCAAAACGCTCCTTGACTTCAGCCAAAACAGGGGCACCACCGCAGTCTTCCACCACATCGTGGAGAACGGCCGCAATGGCCTGATCCTCGTCGCCTCCAGCTTCCAGCACCAGCGCCGTAACGCTGAGCAAATGCGCGAGGTAGGGGATCTGGCTCTGCTTGCGAGTCTGGCCGCTGTGTTTGCGGACGGCGAATACCAGCGCTCCTTCAAAACGGGCTCCCAGATTGCGACCGAGGTGGTCGAGTTTTTCCGATTCACTCATGCGAACCGATTTCCGCGCAGGCGCATGTTTTGCCCTGTATGGCATCCGCACCCTCTTTTAGAATCAGGGGAACCATGCCAAGTCCTGCTATGGGATCGGCCCACCACCATCCAAAGACCGCATTCAAAGTTAGCCCTCCGAGCAGAATCGCGGAGAGATATGCGCAAAGGCTTGTCTGGCGAGAGTCCGCATGTAGGGCTCTGCTGTTCAACTCCGCGGCGACGCGACGCTTGGCGCGTGCCAGCAAAGGCATAACCACAAGAGAGGCCACTGCCACCAGAATGCCCAACCTGCTTCGGGACGGCACCTCGTGGCTCCGCAGACTGGAGACGCTCTCCCAAGTCACAAAGGCCGCTAGCGCGAAGAAACTCACACCAACCATTCGTAGCGATATACGCTCGACTCGTTCCCGTCTTCCGTTATCGGAATCTGAGCGTAGCCGCCATATCAGCACAGTTCCCGCACCCATTTCAATCATTGAATCCAGCCCAAACCCCATCAGCGCGACACTTCCCGCCATGAGTCCCGAAACTATCGCAGCGACTGCCTCCAGGAAGTTCCAGGCTATCGTAAGGGATTCAAGATAAAGGCCCCTGCGAACGAGCCCAGCTCTGGAATTCACTGAGTCTTCTCATTCCGCCGCGCCAGCAAATAGCCGCGAATCAGCAGTTGCAGGTCTCCGTCCAAAACGCGATCCACGTCACCTACTTCGACCTTAGTGCGGTGATCCTTGATCATGCGATATGGTTGCAGAACATAAGAACGAATTTGCGACCCGAAGTCACTATCGAGTTTGGAGTCTTCCTGCTTCTTTGAAATTTCTTTCTTCTTCTCCAACTCAAATTCGTAGAGCTTCGACCGCAACATGCTCATGGCGCGGTCTTTGTTCTTATGCTGAGAGCGCTCGTTTTGGCAGGCGGCCACCATGCCCGTGGCAAGATGCGTGATTCGAACTGCCGAATCGGTTGTATTGACGTGTTGGCCACCCTTGCCACTGGAACGATAGGTGTCGATGCGAAGATCTTCCGGCTTAATGATGATCTCGATGCTGTCATCGATTTCCGGCGAGACAAACACGCTGGCAAACGAAGTATGCCGCCGCTTCGCTTGGTCAAACGGCGAGATGCGGACCAGCCTATGCACGCCGATCTCTCCACACAGCAATCCGTAGGCGTATTCGCCGGTGATGGTGAAGGTCGCCGATTTGATGCCTGCTTCTTCTCCGTCCTGGTAATCGTTGATCTCTGTTTTGAAGCCGTTGCGCTCTGCCCAGCGGAGGTACATGCGCATGAGCATTTCTGCCCAGTCCTGCGACTCGGTACCACCAGCGCCGGGG
>JANXUC010000080.1 GCA_025352065.1 Acidobacteriaceae bacterium
CGGCTCTCAAACGCAAACCCAAGATGCCTCGCATCTATAACCTCGGCGGTCGTCCCGCCCTCGCTGCTACTTCTTGAAATCTAAAAGGGGGGTGACATTTTATCGTTGCAGTTAATACGACATTTTATCGTTGCAACTACACCCTCTTGGCGGTGGTTTGACCCTCAGCCGCGCGATTCCGTAAACTAAGTGGGGTCTGCGGTTTTCTTGCCTGCCCTGCCGGAGGTTTCTCCTGGGTTTCTGTGGTTGTCATTTCTGGAATCGGGTTATTTTGAGGCAAGGCGTTTTCGCCTTGGTAGGACTCGGCCTTGCGTTGGGCTGTGTTCGGGGTTCTTTCGCGCAGAGTCCTGTGGCTGAGACGCCCCCGGCGCAGGTACCTGATGCGCAAGCTCCTGAAACTTCTGCTTTGACAAATCCGGCTCCGGCTGCCAGTGGCCAAAAGCCTACGGGCGGGACGCCCACCGCTCCATCGGGTCGCTCGGTTGCAGGTGAGGCTGGCCAAAAGCAGACAGGCGAGGTGCCTGTCTCTACGCAGGCTCGTCCTGCACTGGCTCCTGCGCCTACCGCTAAGGTCAATCTGGATACCAGCGAGACTTTGTTTAGCTTTGCTGCCGCGCTGAATGCATGTGGTTTTGGGGCGGATTCGAAGTCGTCCGATCCGCTGCGGGCGCAGCTACGCGATGAAATTAACAAATCCGTGCAGAGTTCCGAGAAGCTAACCGAATTCACCAATTCGATGTGTGAGTTTTACCGCGACCATCAGACTGGGGATTCAAGTCACGATTTTGCGCAGTATCTTTCGCTGGCGTTGTTTGTGGATGGTCCGCCCAGGTTCAAGTTGACGATGAAGGAGGCGGAGCTGCCTCCCGACGCCTTGTATGTGATCGGATTTTTGCCGCTGGTCACCGATTTCTACGAGAAAGCGCAGTTGCATTCGCTTTGGATGAAGCATCGTGGCGAGTACAACGCTCTGGTGGAGCGCTACCACGAGTCGGTGGCGAAGATGGTGTTTACGACTGACATCTATTTGAAGCTGGCGCTGAGCGGATACTTGGGACGACAGTTCGTGGTCTACATTGAGCCTTTAGGCGCGCCGGGGCAGGTGAATGCGCGCAACTACGGCGACAACTATTATGTTGTGCTGACTCCGACGGGGAGTGGCTTGCCGATTGAGCAGATTCGCCACACGTATCTTCATTACGTGTTGGATCCGATGGCGATGAAGCGCTTCAGTACGGTAAAACGCCTGCAGCCGCTGCTGGAGGTGGTGAAGACGGCGCCGATGGATGACAGCTTCAAGGGAGATGTTGCCTTGTTACTGACGGAGTCCTTGATTCGGGCGATTGAGATTCGAACCAGCAGGGCATCTGAACAGGATCAAAAAGGTGCGCTTCAGAGCTCGATGGAAGAAGGGTATATCCTTACGCAGTATTTTTCGGAGGCGCTGACGGATTTCGAGAAAGACCCGGCGGGCTTGCGGGATAGCTATCCGGACATGCTGTACCAGATCGATCTAGGCAGGGAGACTCGGCGGGCATCGAACGTTCAGTTTGCCTCGCAGGCGAGTCCGGAGCTGGTGATGGGACCCCGGCAGAGGAAGTTTGCAGCCCAGCCCACGCTGCGTTTGGCGGAGCAAAAGCTTTCGACCGGAGATGTTGCTGGGGCGCAGAAGCTGGCGCAACAAGCGCTGGATGATAAGAAGGAAGATACGGGCTACGCGCTGTTTATTCTGGCGCGAGCGTCGAGCATGAGTCGCGATCTGGACGGTGCGCGCAGTTATTTTGAGCGCACGCTGGAAGTCTCAAAGGATTCCAGATTGGTGGGTTGGTCGCACGTCTACCTCGGCCGCATTTACGATTTGCAGGAAGATCGTGAGAGCGCGATGGAGCAGTACCAAGCGGCTTTGAAGACGATGGACCCCAGCCCGGAAATCAAAACAGCGGCGGAAAAAGGATTAAAGCAGGCTTACCAGCCTCCGTCGCAGCCGAAGCAGCAGTAAAATATCCGAAGAGAGAAATTTGCCCTAAAAATATCTCAAGGGAAGTAATCCAAAGAAAGTGACCGAATGAAGAGGACCAAGGCAATGAGACGAGCAGGAATCTTAACGGCAGTGCTGGTTTTTGCAGCGGTAAGTTTCGCTACGGCGGCCGCGCAGGACAAGGATAAGAAGGATAAGAAGGATGCGAAAAAAGATGATCCTGCGGCCGCGACGCCTGCCCAAGTAAAACTACCCCCACAGGCGAAGACGCAGCCTGAATTTGACGCTTACAAGGTAGCGGCGGCCGCGATCGACCCCGCCGCCATGGAAAAGGCTTCCGATGATTTTGCGCAGAAGTATCCGGAGAGTGAGATACGCATCCTGCTCTACCTGCAGGCCATGAATATGTACCAGTCGGCTAATAACGCTGAGAAGATGGCAGACATGGGGCGTAAGGTTCTGACGCTGGACGGCGATCGACCGGAAGCGCTTTTGGGCGTGGCACAATTCCTAGCCGAGCGCACTCGGGATACGGATTTGGACAAAGACCAAAAGCGCGCTGAAGGCGTGAAGCTAACGGAAAAAGCCCTGCAGACGATTGATACAGACGTGGTTGTGCCTTCGGGCACTCCGCAGGACAAGCTCGATCTGTACAAAGCGGGGATGCGTTCTACTGCGTACTATATCTTGGGCACAATTTTCTTGAACCAGGACACCAAGGAAAGCTATCCCAAAGCGGAAGAGAATTTGCGCAAGTCGATCGACGCTTTGCCGGCGCAGCCCGATCCTCTATCTGTATTTCGCCTATCGGTTGCCCTCGATAAGCAAGGGAAATACACGGATGCCTTGGAGCAGGCCACCAAAGCTGTCGGTCTAACGCAGGCGGGCACGCCGGTCGGTGACGCGTCGCGCAATGAGCAGAATCGATTGAAGCAGCTAACCGCCAATTCCATCAAGTAAACATGAATCCCGATGATTTGACACCGCTGCAGGAGGCTCTCGGTTACCGATTCAGGCGGCCCGAAGTTCTCCGGCTGGCGCTCACGCACAGCTCGCATGCGCGCGAGATGCAGGCGGCGACTGCCGGAGAGCCATTTCCTGATAACGAGCAACTGGAGTTCCTGGGAGATTCGATTCTCTCTTTCGCGGTGAGCGCGGAACTGGTGCAGAGGTTCCCGCATTTTGAAGAAGGCACACTCTCGAAATTACGGGCGCAAGTGGTGAGCGAGAAGTACTTGGTGCAGGTGGCGCTGCGTTTTGGGATAGGTGAGTACCTGCAACTGGGGCGCGGAGAGGAAAAGAGTGGCGGGCGCAATAAGGCAGCGCTGCTGTGCGATGCTCTGGAGGCGGTTTTGGCGGGCGTCTATCTGGATGGCGGGATTGAGGCCGCGCGGAAGTTGATTCTGGATTCGATTCTTGCTCCTGAATTGGAGCGCCTGCACGCTTCTGGAGAGGTTTTGCTGGTCACTGATTACAAATCCGCGCTGCAGGAGCGCATTCAGGCAAACTCCCACCTACATCTTTCCTACACTGTGGTGGGGGAAGACGGTCCGGAGCACAGAAAGAGCTTTACCGTGGAAGTTCGGCTGCTCGATGCGAGTTCTCCGGGGACGGCGATATCCGTGAGGCGCGCTGCGGGCTCTACCAAGAAGAAGGCCGAGCAAGAGGCGGCGCGGCAGATTCTGGAACACTTGCATAGCCGCACCAATCATCCAGTCGAGCGGGAACCGGAAACCACGAAAGCGGTTCGCTAGCCGATGTCGACATCCATGGGGAACCCATCGCCGGAGAACACATCGACCGAGAACACCTTGGTGTCCGCAGCGACTGAACCGACCGGGCAAGGGTCCTCCGATTGGATGGAGTCAATTCAATCGTTGACGATGACCGTGGTGATTGCCGTATTCGTCATCACCTTCTTGGTGCAGGCGTTCCAAATTCCCTCGGAATCGATGGAAAAGACCTTGCTCATCGGCGACTACCTGCTGGTGGATAAGCTGCATTTCGGCGGGATTAACGACGCCAGTTCTTTGGTGCCCTACAGGCAGGTGCAGCGCGGCGACACTGTGGTGTTCCATTATCCCATCGACCCGTCCAAGCATTTTGTGAAGCGGGTGATTGGTGTCCCGAAAGACCGCCTCCGCCTGGTGAATCGACAGGTGTGGGTGAATGGCGCGCCGTTGCACGAGAGCTATGTGCTCATCAAAGGCCTTCCCGAAGATGTATTTCGCGATAACTTTCCACGGCTCGATTTCCTGAGCGCGGGGATTGATGCGCATTGGGTTCTAGCTTTACGGGAGCACATTGATCGCGGTGAGTTGGTGGTCCCGCCTGGCCACTATTTCGTGATGGGCGACAACCGCGACGATAGTTCGGATAGCCGTTATTGGGGCTTCGTGCCGGAGGGAAACATTATTGGGCGGCCGCTTCTGATTTACTGGTCGATTCGCAACGCCGACGGCGATCTGCAGGCTACAACGACGCTGGGTGATAGAATCGCTCACTTCCTGTATGTGTTTACACATTTGTTTCAAGTGACTCGCTGGGACCGGACATTCCACGTTCCTCGCTAGGCAGAAGGGAATTACCTGTGGCGAAAGAAGAGAAAGCAAAAGCAGCCGCTGAAAACGAGGACGAACCCAAAAAGCCCGAAGAGACTCCGATCGAGTTCATGGCGTCTCTCGCGTCTGTGCTGGTCACCGGGCTGTTCATCATCACATTTGTTATGCAATCGTTTGTGATTCCGTCGAGCTCGATGGAAGATACTTTGCTCATTGGTGATCACGTGTTTGTGAACCGCGTGCAGTTTGCACCACCGTCGAACTGGTTAGGGAAGCTGTTGCCGTATCGGACTCCGAGACACGATGACATTGTGGTGTTCGTTTCTCCTGTGCAGCCGGGGCTGTTCGTTGTGAAGCGCATTATTGGCGTGCCGGGTGACCGTTTGCATCTGCGGGATCAGGTGGTTTACCGCAACGGCGAAATGTTGGATCAGAAATTTGTAATGCACAAGCATCCGGAGTACACATCGGCGTATGGGAATAACTTCCCCGCTGTTCCGCCTTCGGAAGGTAATGATGTAAATGCGGACTGGGCGATTGCGCAATTGCAATTCATTCAAGGGGAGGACTTAGTGGTTCCCCCAGGCCATTACTTCGGCATGGGCGACAATCGCGACGTGAGCCTCGACAGCCGCTTCTGGGGCTTCATTCCGCAAGAAAATTTGATTGGCCGTCCCATGCTGATCTACTGGTCTTTTGACGGAGAATACCTGCAGACCGAGATTGGGGATCGGCTCAAATCTTTTTTCACTACTGCAATTCACATCTTTGACAAGACTCGGTGGCGCCGGACGCTTAGGGTAGTACGGTGAGTTTTTGGCGATTGCGGCGGATCGCTCTGGCGGCCGCCGCAGCTCTGATTCTTGTTCTTCTTTTGTGGCGCCCAGGTGCGGATCGATTTCGTTCCCGGTTGGAGTGGTCTCTCAGCGCGGCCCTGGGGCACAAGGTTGAAATCGGGAACGTGAGCCTGAAAGTGCTGCCACAGCCTGGTTTTGATCTTTACCGTTTTTCGATTCTCGACGATCCGCAGTTCAGCTCGGAGCCCATCCTGCGCGCCGATGAAGTTTCCGCGACTATCCATCCCAGTTCACTGTGGCACTGGCGTATTGAAATTGCCAGTTTAAGCTTCAAAGAGGCGAGTTTGAATCTGGTGCGCCGCCCGAACGGCGTCTGGAATCTCGAACCAATTTTGGAACGAGCGGTGCATACGCCAACCGCGCCTACGGGAAACAAAAGCTCCGGTCTGCGGCCCCGTTTTCCGTACATCGAGGTTACGGACGGGCGCGTAAACTTCAAGTTGGGCCTGGAAAAAACTCCTTTTGCGTTGACGAGTGCCGATCTGGTGCTTTGGTTGCAATCGGACGACGAATGGGGCGTTCGCCTGAAAGGGCAACCCGTGCGGACGGATATGCGCCTCACGGACACGGGGCTGCTTCGGATGGATGGCTCCTGGCGACGTGCTACGGATTTGCGCAAAACGCCTTTGAGCCTCAACGTACGCTTTGAGGGCGCGCAGCTTGGACAGTTCTCGAAATTGATTTACGGGACCGACAAAGGTTGGCGGGGCACGCTGCGATCTTCCGCTGATCTCAAGGGCACAGTCGAGGACCTACAACTTCAAGCGGAAGCTTCGGTAGACGATTTTCGCCGCTACGATATCGTGGCCGCACAGTCGTTGCGGCTAGCCGCGCAGTGTGGAGCGCGCTACTCCGGTCCCGTGCACGAGTTGTCAAAAATCCGTTGCAGTTCGCCCGCGGGGGCTGGCGGATTGCAGCTTACTGGGCGCGTCACATTTGCAAAGCCGCCGTTGTATGACCTTCACCTGATGGCCATTAAGTACCCGGCAAACGCTTTGGCAGGGCTGGCACGCCGAGTAAAGTTGGGCTTACCGGAAGATTTTTCTGCGTCGGGAGTCGTTGATGCGAATCTTAATTTTCGCAGGGACGGCGTGGAAACGACGTGGTCCGGGGCTGGAGAGGCTAGCGCGTTAGTCCTGCGTTCGGCAGCGTTGCGAACTGCCGAGGGTGAAGATCCGCTGAGTCTCGGGCGTGTTCCATTTCACGCTGGCTCGGAGGGAGATGATGCAGAGGCGTTGGTTCAGGCTGGTGGACGAGCGAAAGAGCGGTCGAAAAAAATCAAAGTAAACGCCATACACGGATTCGATGCCGTGCCGGAAAACTCCATTGAAGTCGGCCCCGCTAAGATAGCCTTGGGTGATCAGCCGGTATCCGATTTCCACGGCTGGTTCTCAGGCGAGGCTTACAGCGTGAGTTTTGCTGGAGAAGGACCGATGCAACGCCTCCTCCAGATCGGGCGTCTGGCGGGGGTTACGGCCATTCACCCAGCCCTGGAAGGAGCCGCAAGGTTCGCTTGGCATGCTCGCGGCAACTGGGGTGGCTTCGCTGCGCCGCAGACTACTGGAACGATTCAGCTGCACAACACTCGCGTGGAATTTGCCGGTCTGAACTCTCCCATCGAGATCGGGGCTGCGGATGTTACGCTCTCGTCGGATACCGTCAAGCTGGACAAACTCTCAGCCACGACGGGTGGTATTCATTGGTCCGGTGCGATTATTCGGCCTCGAATCTGCCCGGGGTCTGCAGCCTGCGCGACAACGGTGGATTTGCATGCCGATGAAATCTCCATTGACAAGCTCAATCAGCTCCTAAACTCCAACATTCGCAAGCGGCCTTGGTACAGAATTTTGACTGGAGGCGGCCAAGCCGGATCCTTATTGCAGAAGCTGAACGTAAAAGGCACTTTGCAAGTCGATCGTTTCGCGGCGCGCGATTTTGTTGTTGGCGATGTAGTCTCGCAAATCACTCTCGACGGTGGAATATTCCAGGCAAAGAACGCTAAGGGGAGTGTGTTCGGCGGGCGCCATCTTGGCGAATGGACGGCGGATTTCACGCAACCTGTCCCCGCCTATTCCGGCTCGGGAACCTGCGAAAATGTTTCTCTTTCGCAGCTAGGGAAGTTTGCGCGTGCAACCTGGTTCACCGGAACTGCCAATGGAAAGTACGAACTCAGCCTCAACGGGTGGGACGCGGCGACTCTTCAAAATTCTGCTCACGGGAAGCTTGAACTTGATGCTCATGACGGCGCAATAACCCACTTTGACCTGACTGCCCCGAGCGTTCCAATGAAGTTTCGCCGCTTGCAGGTGAAAGTGAGTCTGGGAAATTCGCTGCTTGCGCTTTCTGAAGGCAAACTCCAGAGCCCACGCGGCATCTATTCCCTCAGCGGAGTGGTTTCGTTGAGACGCAAGCTCGATCTGCAGATGCGCCGCGACGATGCAGCGGCGGGCGGAATCGCAGCCACCGGCATGTTGGAAGCGCCTCACGTAGAGGCGCTTGCCGCGGCGTCCGCGGCAGCACAAGAGTAGAAGATGTTTGCTATGCTCAGAAGATTGTGTATGTTGTTCGCGGTACTCTTGCTCAGCTATACGGCTTTGTTTCCAGCTGTCTCACCCAAAGCCAGCATGGAAGAAAAGCTTGCCTATCTTCAAAAGAACTCCCAGCAACCGCGACCAAAGCCACGGCCTGTCCAGTTTACTGAACAAGAAATCAATGCCTTCATCGCAGGCGGAGGCCTCAAACTGCCCGCGGGCGTCGAGTCTCTGCGATTTGAAGGTTCGCCGGGCGTGATCACGACGTATGCAAAAGTGGATTTCGACGGAGTTCGCGCTGGAAGCCGCTCCATGAATCC
Source organism: Acidobacteriaceae bacterium (assembly GCA_025352065.1). Lineage (GTDB taxonomy): Bacteria > Acidobacteriota > Terriglobia > Terriglobales > Acidobacteriaceae > JANXUC01. The sequence continues at coordinate 8,248 of JANXUC010000080.1, forward strand.
TCTTTTATCAATTTTCAGTGGATTGCATGATGTCGTGGCTGTTGCGCATGGAGAAGCGACGCACGGCCAGGCTAGCATTCACATCGATTCAGTTTCACTCGACGGTGTGGAAGTTCCCAATTTTGCGTTGGCCTTGTTCGCGCAGAAATTCATCCAACCTAAGCATCCGGAACTTGGAATCGATTCCCGCTTTGCTTTGCCCGATCGCATTGATAACGCGGCTGTAGGAGCGCATGTGCTAACGGTGCAACAAAAGTAGGATTTCCCAAACTATTTCTGATAGCCCGGTCCGCGCAGCACTTTCCCAGGCAGAGAACCTGTCATCTTTCCCTCTTCAATCACAGGCGTTCCGTTCACGAGAACAAATCGCATTCCCTCGGATAGCTGATTTGGCTTCTCAAACGTTGCCAGGTCGCGAATCGTCGCCGGATCGAAGATGACGACATCGGCCCACATTCTCGCCTTCAGCACGCCACGGTCGGTCAGCCGCATTCGTTGTGCGGGCAGCGATGAGAATTTGCGAATCGCGTCTTCCAAGGTCAACTTCTTTTCTTCGCGAACGTACTTTCGCAGGATTCGCGGAAATGTTCCATAAGCTCGCGGATGCGGATGATCCTGGCCAAGAAGCCCATCCGGCGCAGTTCCCTCCGAGTCGTTGTCGGCGGATACCCAGGGCTGCTGCAGCGCCAGTGCGACGTCGGGTTCGGACATGGCAAAAACCGCGACTTCGGTGAAGGCGTCGTCTTCAATGAGGAGATCGAAGAGCGTATCCATCGCGTCTTTCTCGGGATGATCTTTGTTCCAAATCGCAGCGATCTCCGCGAGCGTTTTTCCGAGCAAAGGCCTTAACTTTGCATTGTGCACCGCTCCGATTAAAACGGCCTCCGGCCCAGGGATTTCTCCCCATTCGTTATCCCAAGGGTGTTCCGGAGCAAGAATATCTTTGCGAATGCGCTGGCGTGTCGCCGGATCCTTCAGCCGCCCGATCAACTTCTCTGTGCCGCCATCGTGTGCCCAAGGCGGGATGAAGGCAGACATGCTGTTGTACCAAGCCGGGTAGGCGTAGGTGTCGGCAGCGATGTCTACTCCCGACTGCCGCGCGGCCTCAACCTTAGCGATAGCTTGGGGCATGCGTCCCCAATTCTTTTTGCCGCCAACCTTGAAGTGCCAAATTTCGACGGGAATGTGCGCCTCGCGGCCAATGCGGATGGCTTCGTCCAGTGACTCCAGGACGTTATCGCCTTCACTGCGAATGTGGCTGGCGTAGATGCCGCCGAATTTCGCTGCCTCTGTGGCTAGCGCGATGAGTTCTTCCGTCTTTGCGTAGGGTGCCGGTGCGTACATCAGTGAGGTGGAAACTCCCACAGCTCCTTCGCGCATGCCCTGACGCACAAGTTCCTTCATCTGATCAAGCTGATGCGGCGTCGGCTGCACATCTGCATCGCCCAAAACCATGCGGCGCACTTGGGTCGCGCCCACGTAGGTCGCAAGGTTGATGCCCATGCCCTGCTTCTCAAGGCGCGCAAAATATTCTGACAACGTGTGCCAGTCTGCAGTGAGCTTGAAATGCTCGTACCTGTCGTGGTCGGCCTGGATCAGCGCATCGTTCAGCGGCGCGACGGAGCCGCCTTCGCCCGTGACTTCCGTCGTGATGCCCTGATAAATTTTCGAGGGCAGGCGTGGGTCGACCAGAATCGTCAGTTCGGATTGACCCAACATGTCAATAAATCCGGGAGCGACAACCATCCCTTTGGCGTCGATGGTCTGCTTGCGCGATGCCGTTGACAGATTTCCGATTGCGGCAATCTTGCCGTCGCGAATTCCGACATCGCCGCTGTACCACGGCGAACCTGTGCCGTCGATAATGTGTCCGTTGGTGAGGACGGTGTCGAAGGACTGCTGAGCCGCGGTCGGCGCCGCAGCAGCCAGGAGAAGGGAGAGCAGTATTGACGGCAGAGTCGACTTCAGTCGGAATTTCAGCGGATCATTGCGCATATGAGCCTGACTCCATGTGAAGGCGCAAATTATATAGGAGTCGCTAAAACAGCGGGTTCGGCAGCGTTGCCCAAGACAGGGAATCGAGCCCCTGATCCGCAGATAGCGCGATTTTACGTGGTATTCTTAAAGAAGCGGCCGTTTGTCTCCGCCAAGCTCCACCCTCAGATGTTGATTCCATTGTCCCGGGATTCTAAATGCTTGCTGGAACCAATCAACGCAAACGCGTGCTCAGTGGTATGCGCCCTACAGGGAAGCTGCACTTGGGCAACTATGTTGGCGCGCTCGACAACTGGGTACGTATGCAGGACAAGTACGACTGCTTCTTCTTTATCGCCGACTGGCACGCACTGACGACCGACTACGCCGATACTTCGGGCATCAAGCGGAATTCGCTGGAAGTTGCGCTCGACTGGCTGGCGGCAGGGCTGGATCCCGAGCGCTGCACCATGTTTATTCAGTCCCATGTGCCGCAGCACGCGGAGTTGCATCTGCTTTTTTCGATGATTACGCCGTTGGGCTGGCTGGAGCGCGTGCCTACCTATAAAGAACAGCGCGACAACATCAAAGAAAAAGATCTCGGGACTTACGGTTTTCTTGGCTATCCGTTGCTGCAATCGGCCGATATTCTAATTTATAAGGGTGACTTTGTTCCTGTCGGCGACGATCAAGTTCCGCATGTGGAACTCACGCGGGAGGTTGCCCGGCGGTTCAATTCGTTCTATCCCAAGCCTCATTCTAATTTCTATAAAAAGCAGCAACCAGTTTTTCCGGAGCCTCAGCCGTTACTTACTCCTTCTCCGCGGCTTCCCGGCACCGATGGTCGCAAGATGTCGAAGTCTTACGGGAACACGATTTTGCTGACCGACCCTGAACCTGTGGTACGGCAAAAGCTCAAGACCATGGTGACCGATCCCAAACGCATTCGGCGCTCGGATGCTGGCGATCCAGACGTTTGCCCGGTCGGCGACTTACACAAGCTTTTTAGCGACGCGGCGACCATGTCGAAGGTGAACGAAGGCTGCCGGTCGGCTGGGATCGGCTGCATTGAATGCAAAGGCTGGGCGGCAGATGCTCTGGTACAGATTCTGAATCCTATCCAGGAACGCCGGAAGAAATATGAGAGCAATCCCCGGCTGGCGTGGGATATTCTTGAGGCGGGCTGTGTTCGCGCACGCGCAGTTGCGGACGCGACCATGCAGGATGTGCGGAATGCCATGTTGATTTCACTGGATTACGAGCCGCCACAAAGTCCGGAGGACAAGTAACTGTCGCTGATGACCGAGCATTCACAACCCGTGGTTCAGGCTGATGCGCCGCCAGTCGAACCGCTTCAGCAGAAGCCCGTGCCAGCGGCTCCCGCCGACGAAAAGCATGCGGTCAAGAAAGAACATGCGGTCAAGAAAGAAAAGGAGAGTGAGTCGTCTTTCTCCGTTTCCGTAGACCAGGTTTATGATGGCCCGCTCGATCTGCTGCTCGATCTGATTCGCAAACAAGATATTGATATTTACGACATTCCGATTGCGCGAATCACGGCGCAATATCTGGGATATGTAGAGAAGATTCGCCATCTGGATGTGAACGTTGCGGCGGAATTTATCTACATGGCGGCGTTGCTGATTCAGATTAAGTCGCGCATGTTGTTGCCGCGTGATCCGGATGCTCCGAAAGATCCGCAAGATGATCCACGCGAAGAGCTGGTCAACCGGCTGCTGGAGCATGAGAAATTTAAGTCTGCAGCACAGATGTTGCAGCAAAAGCAGCAGTTGGAAGATGCGGTAGTCAGCAACCCGGTGTTGAAGGAATTCTTCAACGATGAAGGAGCGGAGGCAGAGCTTGCCGCCGATGTCATTGATCTCGTTCGCACTTTCCGCCAGATTCTGGATCGCGCCAAGAACCGTCCGATTCTGCAGGTGGACGAAGAGCAAGTCACAGTCGGCCAGATGATCGACTACCTGCGGCGGCGCTTGACCCTGGAAGATAAGCCGGTGCGCTTGAAGCAAATTTTACGCAATGTGCAGTCGCGCAACGCGCTGGTTTGCATGTTTCTCGCGTTGCTGGAGCTAGTACGCCTGCAAGCCATTTTGTTGCGGCAGGAGCGTGTCTTTGGCGATATTCTGCTGAAGAAACATGCGCAATTCGATGCGGTCATGGCTCAGCAAGCCGCCGTTCGCGACGATTGGAAATAGAAACTTAACATGAGCCTGAAAGCTAAAATCGAAGCTATTATCTACGCTACCGAAACTCCCGTCACAGTGGAGCAGATTACCGCTCTTGTGAAGGATTCGGTTGCGTCCTCGGATGCAGCATCCGAAACCGCAGCGGCTGAAGCTGTCGCCAGTGCGACAGAAGCTAGCACTGCCGGAGTTATTGCTGAGCCCAACGCCGCGCCTACCACCCCTGCCACCCCTGCCAACGATCCCACCATCAAGGCGCGCGTGAAGGTCGCTATAGAGGAATTGATCAGCGAGTATGCGGCTGAAACTCATGGCATTGAAATTCGGTCGGTCGCTGGCGGCTACCGTATGGCCACAAAGCCGGAACATCACGACTTGATGCGTGGCTTCGCCAAGAGCCTGAAGCCACCGATTCGTCTCTCACTGGCGGCGCTGGAAACTTTAGCCGTAATCGCATACAAGCAGCCCGTCACTGTGCCGGAGATTAGCGAAGTTCGCGGTGTGGATGCGGGCGGCGTGATCGCGACTTTGCTGGATCGCAAGCTCATTACTACTGCCGGTCGCAAGCAAGTCATCGGACGTCCGATACTGTACAAGACGACGAAGGAATTCCTGATGCGCTTTGGTCTGAACGAAGTCAGCGAACTCCCCAGTATGGAAGAATTCGAAAAATTGGTGAGCGAGTCGTTCCAGAATGAGTTGTTTGAAGGCGAGACCCAGGCCGCTGAGGTATCGCAACCAGTGGCTCCGGAGTCCGAAGGCTCAGAACATCCAGCTTCAGACCTGCAGGACGAATCGGCTTCCACGGAACAAGTTAAGTCTTAATACGCTCCCGCGCCAAAGAATGGAAGGCCTAATTATGGAACGCCTGCAAAAAATCATTTCTGCCGCGGGTATCGCTTCACGCCGCAAAGCCGAAGAATTTATTACCTCGGGTCGCGTGCAAGTGAACGGACAAACCGTAACCGAACTTGGCGCCAAGGCCGACGCTGAAAAGGACCACATCCGTGTTGACGGCAAACTCATCAAGCGCGTGGATCACCACGTCTATATTCTTCTGAATAAGCCCAAGGGCTACGTCACCACGCTCAGCGATCCTGAAGGCCGTCCAACCATCGTTGACTTGCTGCGCGGGGTCAAAGCCCGGGTTTATCCGGTGGGACGCCTTGACTATGCTAGCGAAGGTCTTTTGCTGCTTACCAACGACGGCGAGATGGCCAACGCTCTCACCAAAGCCGCATCGCATTTTCCAAAAACGTATCTTGTTAAGGTTGACGGCCAGCCCGACGAGGCTGCAATCGAGCGGCTGCGGCTGGGAATTTCATTGCCGGATCGCAAGGGGATGCAGACGCGAACAGCGCCTGCCGGGATTCAGTTGGTCCACAAGGCCGAGAACCCCTGGTATGAAGTCACTTTGATCGAAGGCCGCAACCGGCAAGTTCGCAAGATGTTCGAAGAAACCGGCCACCACGTTGAAAAACTCAAGCGCGTCCGCTACGGACCGTTCACTCTCGACGTACATCCTGGTAAATTTCGCTACCTAAATTCTGAAGAAGTTGAGCAGCTGCGAGCCGCCATTCAGCGCGGAGCGAGCACGCCCACCCAGACACCGGAAGAGACGCGCGTCACGCTGGATGCTCACATAGCTAGCGACACTCGCACGGCGGAATCGAATCGCGAAGATCTTCAAGATGAGTTGGATAGTGCGCTGGAGCCTTCCAAGCCAAGGCTTCCACCGCGCAAGCCGGTCCGGAGCCAGCGTTCAGCGACTGTTGAAAGCGAACCTGAGGAGTCCAAAGGCCGCGCCGCTCGTCCCGCCGCGTCCTTCACGTCGGCACCCTTCAAGGCGGGGTCATTCAAGCCTCGCGCTGGCGGACCGCGTGATGCCAAGTCGCCACGACGAGACGGTTTCAAGAGAAATGACTTTCGCAAATTCGATGCGCGCAGAGCTGAAGCTCGGGAAGCGAGCCCGAACGCCAAGCCGAGCTTGGGAAAAACTCGCGCAGCGACAGGTGCCGCGCCTGTCCGCTCGTATCCGCCAAGCAGGCCCAGAAGCGCTCCGAGTGGCGCGCCAAGGAACGCGTCCTTTCGTCCGGATCAGGCGCAACGCCGAACGTCCGAGGACGCGCCGAGTCGGACCGCAGGGCGATCCGAACGCCCCGCTTGGAAGAAGCCAAGCGGTCCACGCAGCGGAAAGTTTGCGGAGCGTCCAAGTGCGGGACGTCCGAGCACGGGGCCTCCCAGAAAATGGGCCAGCAGGCCAGCCTCGTCCGAAGGAGCGGGCCCTCGGGGTGCGCAGAGGGCGAATAGTTTCCGTCCTCGCGAGGATCGTCCTCGGAGCGCGCGTCCTGCTGCCGGTGGACCCCGGAGTGCTCGCCCGACAGGCAGAAGTTTTGAGAGACCTAGCAGAGCGGGCAGCGATTCCGGCTCGCGTCCGCGTGCGGAGTTTAGTCCTCAACGCCCGGACTGGAAGAAGCCCAGCGCGCCCCGTGCGGATTTTCCCAGCAGTGCTAGGCCCGGCGCGAGACCCATCAGTAGGACTCCGCGCAGCGGTCGGCCCAGCGACAAGCCGGGAAAATGGGTCAAGGGGGTATCGGCGTCCATAGAACGACCGGCTCCACGGGTTCCCAAGGCCCGAGAAGAGTTCCGCCCCAAGAACGCGGTGCGGGAGAGAGAGCCTCGGTCTGAAGAGGGTGCTGGTAGTGCAGCGCCGGATAAGAATCAGCCACAACCCTTTTGGAAGAAGGCGACTGAAAAGCGCGTTCGGAGTAAAGGCAAGAAGAATCGTCCGCATTAAAGGCCGGTTCGAAGCCCAAAGAGGCTTTATCCGGCTCGAAGCAGATTCCTTGCGATGAAACTGTTTGATTAGATAACGACGCTGGCTCGCGGTCACGAGTAGATTGGAAGTGACGAAACGACCAAGGGCTCGAGAAGGAGCCAACGTCATGCTGATGATAGGCTGCGATTTTCATCCTGGCTTTCAGCAAGTCGCGATCTTTGACAACTTAACCGGAGAGATCCGGGAACTACGTTTGGGGCACCGGGAAGAGGCGGAACGGTTCTATCGTTCTCTGAACGGACTGGTGCGGGTGGGGATGGAGGCGTGCGGGCACTATCCGTGGTTCGAGCGCTTGTTGGAAGAGTTGGGGCACGAGTTGTGGTTGGGAGATGCGGCGAAGATTCGGGCCTCGGAAGTGCGCCAGCAGAAGACGGATCGTCGGGATGCGTTGCTGATTTTGCGGTTGCTGCGAGAGGAGCGTTTTCCGAAGATGTTGCGCGAGGACTGGAATTATGCGCAACTGTGCCAGGCCGTTGTGCGGGCGAGCCCGAGTCATTCCGTGGATGGAACGAATCATCCGACTGTTTGAGTGAGCAGCCCGCCTCCCCGATGAGCGGGGAGTTCGAAACAAAAATCATGGCAGCACGTGCCGAAGAGATGGATGCTGGGGCCTAGCGTTCCACTGCAAGATTTAGGAGACGAGCCTTGGTCGGCAAAGTCAAAACCTTCCGAAGAGAGCGAAATGGCGCTTGTGTTCGCGTCCTCGGAGAGTTCTGCTCAAAAACCTCTTGACAGCGG
>JANXUC010000075.1 GCA_025352065.1 Acidobacteriaceae bacterium
TTCGCTGGCACCTGTCTGCACCGATTGCCACGGCATCCATTCCATCAAATCGCACCTTGATGCCAGTTCGTCGGTGGCAGCGCAGAATCTATCTCGCACCACATGCGCACACTGCCACGAAGGAGTCCGGCTCTCGCAGGAATTCGGAATCGAAGGTGGCCGCACTACGACGTACCTTGCTAGCTATCACGGGCTTGCTTCCCGGCTGGGATCGCAGGTCGTCGCCAATTGCGCCAGTTGCCACGGCGTGCATAACATCCTTCCCTCCACCGATCCACGGTCCACCATCAGCCGTGCGAACCTGGTCCATACCTGCGGCCAGTGTCATCCCGGTGTGACCGAAAAATTCGCGCTTGCTAAGGTCCATGTCGATGCTCCACTCTCCGCCGACGTTGGCAGCGTGGCCGTCCGCTGGGTGCGCCGCTTGTACCTCGGCTTGATTTTCGCCGTCATTGGCGGAATGCTTTTCCACAACTTCATCGTCTGGCGCAAGAAAACCATTCTGCTGCGCGACGCCCACCCCCGCACGGTCCTTCGCATGACCAGGACGCAGCGTTGGCAGCACTTCGCGCTCGTCCTTTCTTTTTGCGTGCTGGTCGTCACCGGTTTCGCCCTCAAGTATCCCGACTCCTGGCTGTCCATGATCCCTGGCATGGGAGAAAAAGCACGCGGGATCGTCCACCGCATCGCCGCCCTTGTGCTGGTCGGCTCTGGGGCGTACCACATTCTCTATGCCGCCTTCACCCGCGAGGGCCGCAAACTGATTCTTGATCTTCTGCCCGAGCCGAAAGACGCGACCGACGTTCTTGGAGCCATGCGCTACTACCTCGGCTTCAGCGCCGCAAAGCCGCAATTCAAACGCTTCAACTACGCCGACAAAGCCGAGTACTGGGCGCTTATCTGGGGCACCTTCATCATGGCCGGGACAGGCTTCATGCTGTGGGCTAAGGTCTCCGTTGGCAACCTGGTTCCGCGCTGGTGGCTGGATGTCGCCACCGCCATCCACTTCTACGAAGCGGTGTTAGCGACGCTCGCAATTGTGGTTTGGCACTTCTACGCGGTCATCTTCGACCCCGATACCTATCCCATGAACTGGGCATGGTGGGATGGCAGGATGTCCTTGCATCACTACCGCGAAGAACATGGACTGGATAGCGAGACGTTGTTGACCGCGGAGCCAGCCGACGCCGAGCCTTCGCGTTCCGAAAACACAAAAACTACTGAAACTTCCGCTCCTCTGACAATTACGGAAGAAGCGAAGGAAGTGGAGGTCGCCGAACACAAGAACTAGCACGATTCCGTACGTGAGTGCCGCTCAAGATCACTACGATTTGTCAGTCCGATTTTGCTGTAGGCGTTACATTTCATAAGATTCGAAAGCTGGAGGTTTTCCGCAATCATGCCTGATTCAAAACCAAACGCACCGCCTGAGCTTGCTGGCATTGCTCGCCTGCGCCAACTCACGCGCAATCCGATCTCTTTGGTTGGCCTCGCCCTTTCTGTAGTCGCGCTGGGAAACATTCTTTTTCTTTTCTTCATTGATCTGACCAACCCGCACCCCAGTCCATACGTCGGCATTCTCGCGTTCATGGTTGCCCCAGGCTTCCTGATCTTTGGTCTCGCGCTAGTTGTGTTGGGGGCCTTCTACTATCGTCGACGACAGCGCCAATCTGCCGGCGTCCCCGGATACCTGCGATTGGACTTTTCCGGTCCTGCAGAGCGTGGGGTGGCTGCATTCTTCCTGGCCTTCATGGTCATTTTCATTGGCATGAGCGTCATCGGCAGCTACAAGGCTTACGAATTTACCGACTCGGTCAGCTTCTGCGGGCAGCTCTGCCACTCCGTGATGGCTCCGGAGTTCACGGCCTATCAGCAGTCTCCGCACGCACGTGTCGCTTGCGTGGAATGCCACGTCGGCGCTGGCGCCACGTGGTATGTCAAATCAAAACTCTCCGGCACGCGCCAAGTCTTCAAAACAATTTTGAATACCTTTCCGCGCCCCATTCCAACTCCTGTGCATGACCTGCGTCCAGCGCAGGAAACTTGCGAACAGTGTCATTGGCCGGAAAAATTCTACGGCTCACAGCTCAAGGTCTTTAACCACTACGCCAGCGACGAAAAGAATACGCCGCGACAAATTCGTCTACTCATCCACACCGGCGGCGGTAATCCCGCTACAGGTGAGCCAGGCGGTATTCATTCACACATGAACATCGCCAACGAAATCTCCTACATCGCCACGGACGCACAGCGCCAAAACATCACTTATATCCACGTCAAGGATAAGCAGGGCCGCGTCACCGATTACTACTCCAAGGACGCGAACAAAGACCAGATCGCCAAAACGCTGCTTCACCGCATGGATTGTGTCGATTGCCACAATCGTCCCACCCACATCTACGTCCCACCGGATGTTTCTGTCGACCGCTCGTTTACCTCGCACCGGCTCGACATCACGCTGCCCTTCCTCAAGCAGCAAGCCGTGGCTGCCCTCACTGCCAGCTATTCGACAACCGACGCCGCCATACAGGGCATCGCCAAAACCATTTACGAATACTATGGCAGCAAGTATCCCGACGTGGCAAAAGAGAAGGAGCACGAGATTCGCGCCGCCATCGATGAAACGCAGCGCATCTACCGCGTCAGCATATTTCCGGAGATGAAACTCGATTGGCGGACCCACCCCAACAACATCGGTCACTTCTATTTCAGCGGCTGTTTCCGCTGCCATGACGGCAACCACGTCAGCGCCGAGGGCAAGGTCATTCGCAAGGATTGCAACATTTGCCACACCGTCCTCGATCAGCGGGAAGGCGCGGGCAGCATGGCTTCCGCCCCCGGCCTCGACTTCAGGCACCCTGTCGATCTAGGCGATATGACCGCGGTGACCTGTAGCGACTGCCATTCGGGAGGCGCGAGCCCCTAGACAGGATTGCTATTGGCGCCGGCGGATCGGGCCATGGGCTCAGGCCCTTTGGTTACCTGAGTTCGCGCCACCAGACGTTCGGCGAACCCAACCTCTTTCTCAGCCATCTGGGCTTCCATGAAGGATTCGGGCTGCTCGCACGTCGGCAACATTCCCCTTGCCTGGTTCCTCCCATCTGTCTTTGCCTCATAGAGCGCACAGTCCGCCAAACGCAAGATCTCTTCGTATCCAACCGCTTCGGGCTCGCGCACGAACCACGGAAATACGGACCAGCCAATCGAGCAAGTGCACCCCACCTTGCGGCCACTCTTCAGAGTGAACGGCCCCCCTCCAACGGATTCGAGAACGCGTGCAGCCAGAATGTCGGCGTCCTCGCGGTTGGTATAACGCGAAAGCACAAGGAACTCGTCTCCACCCCAGCGGATCAACACGTCGGAGTAACGGATTGCGGAACTGATGCGCCGGGAAATCTCTACCAACACCTCGTCGCCAGCCTCGTGACCATGCTGGTCGTTCACTTCTTTGAAGTAGTCGCAGTCGATGAGGTAGAAAACCAAGTCGGGGTTTCGCTGGCCGGGCGAACTGGTCATTGCAGAATAACCCTGGGCTACGCGCTCTGCGTCCGCTTCGATGGTGGCAGTCAGATATCTACGGTTCTTGGCTCCGGTGAGCAGGTCCGTATGTGAGTCGTCCCGCAGCTGCTGATGGCTGCGTCCAATTTCTCTGTCCAGAGAATGTTGCTTGACCCACAGCAGAGCTCCCATCAGCATCATCGTGGCCAAGGTGAGCAAAAGACGGAAATTCTGCACCCTGGATGGCGCTTGGCTTAGGTATAGCGCCCAACCGGCCAAGATCGGTAGCGAAAGTATTGCTACCATGCCGAGCTGGGAAACCCAGAGGCCGCGTTTGCCTGCTGTGGCTTTGTGGGAGCGCGTTCTGCAAACCCAGCGGTTCCCCAGCAATCCTGCTGCAGAAAACCACAGCATTGAGATTAGTAGCGGCGCGTCATACAAACTGCCAGTGTAATATGTTCCGTGATCGATGGCTTCGCTGGCGGCAATCGACGTCGCACAATATAGCAAGCCCGCACCAAACACATGTCCGTAAATAGATTTCCAGACGCCCGAACTTCGCCACCACGCAGTAGCAGCGCAGAAAAGAAAAACTGCATGTTCCACAAAGTACAGGGTCGTAAAGTTTCGGCCGTACCGCAGAGTGTCTTCCGAAACATACTGCCAGGGGATCACAACAAACATGTACAGATAAAGCCACCAGGTCAGCACCAACGTGAAATCTATGCCGCCAAGCCGCGCTACCGACTTGTCCTGCGCCAGATCGGGGCGCAACGCAAGCGCACTCATCAACGGAACCAGATGTAGAAACAATGCAACGTCGCCAACAAAGGGGTTCGGGACGTCAGCTCGCAAAAAGACTTCGAAGTAGGTCCACAGAAACTGCACGACGGCCCAGACGCTGCAGCCCAAAGTCATGAGCATCCAGAATAGCTTCGAGCGCTGTTCGGATTGCATTGCGTTGGCCAACATCACGAGCGCGGTGCACAGCAAGACGGCGCATTGGGTGATGTCGCCTAACGCTGTGAGGAAATAGCTGTGCGGAACAGCAAAAGAAACAATGATTTCGAGAAACACTAAGGCAGCGGTAAGAGCCCAGAACTTCTCCCGCGAATTGAGAAACACGCGCACCGATTAATTCTAGGTCGGAACCGCATGAACACCGCATTACCAAGGTAATCACGTTTGGGGCCGGATGTGCCCCCACTGAGGGAGCGCAGGTAAGCATCTGCAAACAACAAACTTAGCGCCCAATTGAACAAACGGCCACCGGTGAACTATCGCTCATGTTTTGTTTGGAGAAACAATGAAATGAATAGACGCCACTGTGGTAGGCAAAGGTTGACTTGCAGCAATCGCGAGGTTTCAATAACCGTACTTCGCGATGACCGACTTCGCCCGCTTCCCAACCAAAGCAAGCGCGGCATGCTGGGCCGGAAGCCGCAAAGTGACGTGTGCTCCGGTGCGCTTGTCGCGAAGATCGATCTTCGCATCGTCCGCGCTGTCCGACTCCATCACGTACAGCACGGAGTCTTCCAGAACGACCGGATAAATCAGCACTCCCGCCGGCACTGGGGACGCCAGATCGTACTCGCTCGCGATGCCCAACTTAGACGCAACGTGCGTGTACAGAGCCGCGGCAGCCGCAGTTCCCTCTGCAAGCTCCACCGGGTACGCCGCCCAGAAAATGTGCCCCTTCCCGTAGGCAATTTCCTTAAATGTTGAGCCATCGGCAAAGCGCAGCGAATCCAGCCACGTCTGTTTTTGCTGATCGAAAGATAGAGACAAGATCTCTCCGCCAAGATTGACTGAAGCGTTGTGATAAACCAATGGCTCAAGTTGCGCGTCGAGCTTTACATCCGCACTACGCGCTGCGAGGCGCCAATGCTCGTCATGGTCCACCGGCCCGGTAATAAGTAAATTCCCTCCATCATTGACGTACTTCAGCAGAGCCTGCCATGCCTCTCCAGTTAGACCCTGCGGCGACGGAAGGATGGCGAGCTTCGGCGTTCCGAGCTTCGTAATCTGATTTTCTGCAATGGCGTAGAGTGCCAGGTGATCGTCGTAGGTCAGCGCTCGCACGGCTTTACGCTGTGCCTCGAGCTGCAAATCACCAATGACGGAGAATTGCGCCGCCTGCGAAGTCACAATAGCAATGGCAGGCTGTTCCGGATTGCGAAGATGAGGACTCAGCGCCTTCGAAAACGAGGCGTAGTTGCGCAAAAGCGTGGCTTCCGGCTTTTCGGTGGCATCGGGAAGCACGGCGCCGATCGGTGTCTCGTTACTCTCCGTCATGTAGGAGTTCGCGTTCCACAACCACTCAATGGCGCCGGAACCTTGCACGAACGAAGACGCGATCTTGCGCTCCAAAAGCGCTGCTTCGTTTTCCGGCGTGCGGCGCGCGGTTTCATCCAGATTCAATTCCCGCTGCAACCCCGTTTCCTGAATCAGCATTGCCTGCCCAGGCTGTTTCGCCAGCAATGAATCCCACAACACGTAGTCGTTTTGCCACCACGAATGATTGGTCGTGAAGCTGACAAATTGCCCCCAATATGCCGGAGATAGGCGGTCTTGAATACCACCTTCATCTTGTCCAACGGTGACGAGTTGTTCCGACCCTGCGTCATGCACGACCTGGTACATGCCCTGCACCCAATGACTAAAAACATTTTGGGCAAACAAAAAGAAATCGTATGTCTTCAGCGAATTGCGGCCGATGTACATGCCCCGTGCGTTGAATTCAATGTCGTCAGGAACGGAAACCATCCCGCTCAGGTTGCTTGCTGGCACATTCCACGCAGCGGCCAGCCCGGCCCGGTCGGGATAACGCTGATTCAGCCACTCGTTCCATGCCTGCAACTCAATGGGATCGTTGTTCGACCGCATCGTCCACAAATGCTGGCCAATGCTGGGCTCGTTAATGAAGTCCCAGGCCAGCCAGGGAACATCATGGAAGCGAGTGACTACGGCAGATACCAGGGTCCGCTGCTTACGGACCGCATCCGGATCGAGGTACGGATTCACTCCGCCCAGCACTTCTGGAAGAAACGCGAAAAAGTTGAACTGCACTGGGAGCCCATTCTTGTGCGCCGTCATCAGATACGCTTCCAGCGTACGCATCGTCCGCTCATAGGGCTGTCCGTTCTCATCGCAAAACTTATCCCAACCCGTCCACCAGCCGCTGCGAATCATATTCAGGCCAGCCGTGTGAATCTGCCCCAGTTCCTGATTCCAAACATAAACATTCGGATGCTCAAAATACAGGCGCTGCACTTCACTAGACATATAGGTCGTCCCAATCACTGCCAACGGCTTGCCGTCCATTTCGAAATAGTCCTTGTTGACCGCCATCCGAGGCCCCGATCGGAGATAAGCCTCGTCGCGAATCCAGAACGCGGAATGATAGATAGCGCGAACCTGGTCGCCCTCCATTAACTTCGTCTCAACAATTTGCAACCCTTTGGCGGTGGGAGCAGGTAGCGTGACCGGTTCGGTCGCAGGAAGAGTCGCGCTGGAAACTTTCGCCAGCGCGGGTTGCTCTTCCGGAAAAATCTTGATCTGCACCGTCAACGGTGCCTGTGCCGTTCCATGCCAAAGTACCTCCAACTGTACCGGCTCTCCCGGCAAGTACAGCGGCAAGATCGGACGCACCGTAAATTCCTCGCTGCCTTGCAGCGCCCGCTCCGCCAGCGCACCGACAATCTTCCCTGCATCAAGACTCGCGAAAAATTCCGATCCAAGCTCCGCGTTCACGAAAATCCAGCGGCCATTCCCAAAGCCATTCCGCAGATGATCGATTTGAATTGCCGGAGCCGACATCTTGCGGCCATCCTTGACTCCCCAGGCAAACGCATCCAGTCTCGCATCGATGGACCCCGCCGCCCCGCCACGATGATAAAGATCCACTGCGCTCAAACGAATAATCGGGCTGAAGCCTTTCGTCCATGCGAAGTGCGGCAATTGCACGGTCAATTCGGGATTAGCCTGAAACTCCGCTCCATTCGACCCCGGCGTCTCCTGATACTGATCAATCATCAGAGGACGCGTGAAACGCACACTATAATCCCGCAACTTCCATCCGGACGCGTCGTGGTAGGCCGCTCGTGTAAACGGCCTTCCGCCCAGCACCAGCAAATTTCCACCACGTTGCAGATACTGATAAAGCCCCTCCCAAGCCGCCTCGGGAAATGCTGAGCCATAAGGTAGCACCAGCAGCCGCGTCGAAGGATCGGCCAGCTTCGCAGAAAGTTGTTCCGCATTCACAAACTGCGCTCCGGGCAGCAGGCTCTCCAATTGTCCAGCTGCGGGAGTCGGCGAATCTGCAGCAGGAAACCCCGCTTCACTGAACACGACGACGGGGGATTGTGCCGCGAAAGAGGGCGCACCCGCTAGCAACAACGTAAGTAGAAGAAAGGAGACGAAGATTTTAGCCACGGAATTTGGATGCCTTACCTTTCGGAGTTTTCAGATCGCAATTGTTCCAAGGAATGGAAGGCAGTCTGATCTACGACAACGAGGCTTGTCAAGAAGAAATGACGAAAGGAAACCCTTGCCCAGCCGTAGAAAATCGACTATTCTCAGGGTCGCTTCGAATCTGCATCCATTGAGTTCAGGGTCCCAGTCGCG
This sequence comes from Acidobacteriaceae bacterium, assembly GCA_025352065.1. Taxonomy (GTDB): domain Bacteria; phylum Acidobacteriota; class Terriglobia; order Terriglobales; family Acidobacteriaceae; genus JANXUC01. The sequence goes on from JANXUC010000075.1 coordinate 8,125, forward strand.
CGACCGAAAAAACTATGGCCATTCCCAGCGTCAACCAATCCAGTTCTCCAGTCGGCGGTTCTTCTTCCACGAATCGAGTCGCATTGTCGGTCGTGACCACGCTGTTCTTCATGTGGGGCTTCATCACCGTTCTCAATGACGTCCTGGTGCCGCACCTGAAGTCCATCTTCGACCTCAGCTACACCAGGGTAATGCTGATTCAGTTCGCCTTCTTCACCGCGTACTTTATTTTCGCGCAGCCTTGGGCCAAGGTTGTAGACACTCTGGGCTACAAAATGACGATGGTCCTCGGCTTGGTCACCATGGGCATCGGCGCGTTCTTGTTTATACCCGCCGCTAGTGTGCCGTCGTTTCCGTTGTTCCTGGGCGCGTTGATGATACTCGCGGCTGGCATGACGGCTCTACAGGTCGCTGCGAATCCTTACGTCGCGGTCTTAGGTCCCCCGGAAACCGCCTCCAGTCGTCTGAATCTGGCCCAGGCATTTAATTCCCTGGGAACCACCATCGGGCCCTATCTGGGCGGCATGTTCATTCTGACAGCCGCGCCGAAAGCTATGGAAGTTGTGCGCCAGATGTCCGTCGAGGCACGCCAAGCCTACAGTATCCAGGAAGCCTCTTCGGTCAAGCTGCCTTACATGGTCTTAGGCATCGCGCTGTTCGCGATGGCAGTTGCAATGGCCATGTTTAAACTTCCACCGATGCCCGGCGCAGAACGCCATGGCAAAACAAACGACAGCATCTGGCGACACCGCCATTTGATCCTTGGAGCGCTAGGCATTTTTGTCTACGTCGGCGCGGAAGTCTCGATTGGTAGTTTTCTGATTAACTACATCAACCAGCCCGATATTGGAAATATTACGATATTCGCCGCCGCCCGCTACGTCTCGTATTACTGGCTTGGTGCCATGATTGGCCGTTTCCTGGGCTCCGCAGTAATGCAGAAGGTTCGAGCCAGTACCGTGCTCGGGTTAGCCGCAATGGCCGCGTTTCTGCTGGTCTGCATCTCCATGCTCACCTTCGGTCAGTTCGCCATGTGGTCCATCATCCTGGTTGGCTTGTTCAATTCCGTCATGTTCCCTACCATCTTTACGCTGGGCATCGCCGAACTAGGCCCGTTGACCGGCGACGGATCGGGTCTCCTGATCATGGCCATCCTCGGGGGCGCTTTGATTCCTCCGGCGCAAGGCTGGATCGCGGACCACGTTGGCATTCATCATGCCTTTATCCTGCCTGCCATTTGCTATCTCTACATCGTTTACTATGCTTTCAGGGGTTCCAAGCCAACGGTAACCGCTACAGCCTAGCTGCATGACAAATTCATTGTCCGCGTCCGGCGTTCCGTTACTAGAAGGATTCCTGGTTGGAGTCGACGTCGGCGGCACGAAAGTTGCCGCTGGCATCGTCGATTCCTCCGGTAAGATTCAGCAGCAGCACCGCACGCCGATGGCCGCGCATGGTACTGCCGCCGCTGGTCTCACCGCTGTGACGACTGCGATTGATGCCCTCGCTGCGGAGAGTGCCACGAGATTCGGGAAGCTGCGCGGTATCGGTATTTGCTCCCCCGGTCCGCTGGATCCAGTCACCGGCATCGTCATCAATCCTCCCAATCTTCCCTGCTGGAAGAATTTCCCCCTCGCCGCCGAAATCGCTCGCATCTACCAGGTGCCGGTCCGCGTGGATAACGACGCCAACGCCGCCGCTCTAGCTGAAACAATCTGGGGAGCGGGCCGCGGCTACAAGTATGTCTTCTACGCCTCACTCGGTACCGGAATTGGAACGGGGATCGTGTTGGATGGGCGCATCTACCACGGGCATACCGGAGCCGCCGCCGAAGGTGGCCACATCAGCATCGACTACCGCGGCCCGGTGTGCGCATGCGGCAAGCGTGGCTGTATCGAAACTCTCGCTGCAGGCCCCGCCATCGCTGCTCGTGCCCGAGCCCTGTTGGCTGCAAAACCAAGTTCGGCTTCCACTCTTCTCGACCTTGCCGGAGGCTCCGTCGATGCTGTTACCAGTGAGATCGTTGGCAAGGCGTATCTCACCGGAGATCCGGTTGCCCGAGAAGTTCTGCAAGAGACTGTGAAGCTGTTAGCGTTCTGGTTCGGAAATATGATCGATCTAATCGACCCCGACGTGCTGATTATAGGAGGCGGCGTCTCTTCCATGATGCGCCCGTTCTTCGACGAAATTCGCAATCTCCTACCCAGTTGCTGCGTCAATTCCCGCTGCCGGGAAATTCCCCTCCTACAGGCGCACTACGGTGCCGATGCTGGCATCGCGGGCGGCGCTGCTTTGTCGCGTCTGATCTAGATCTTGAGCCAAGGTACAGGACCCCTTGGCGGCCTATCCGAAATGATACGACTCTCCATTTGCCCTTCTGAGCTAAAGCCAATCGTACGCGCCGCCGATGATAACCGAGTGTAGACATCAAAGTTCTGAGTGAAGCCATCTGCACAGAATTGCGGCGCTCCTTAGATATGGATTCGAATCCAATTACGCTGACGCCGAAGCGGCGAACGCCATGACCGTCCAGCGAATATCCATGCCTCCAGGTAGCCCCATTGTCGACGATTCGGACTGGCACGATATTCCACTCTACAAGCAGGTCTTACTAGCGATATCCTTTGCCACCGTATTCCTCATCTTGGACGGATCATCAACGGCCTCACTCGGGTGGGAAGGCGCGCCGCCTTGGTACCTGCCATCGGGGTTGACCGTCGCTCTGCTCTTATGTGGAGGAATGCGCTTTGCACCTGTGGTCTTGCTCATCAGCCTGATTGCGGCGGTCGTCAACTACCAGGTCCTGATCCTTTCCTGGCGTGGAATACCCGGCGCCTTTGCCATCTACCTTGGATATATGGCTGGCGCGGCAATCCTTCGGAGGCGCTCGCGTTTCGATCTGAGACAGGCAACCCTGAACGATGTGGGACTGTACATCGTCACCTGCTTCTGCGGAGGGGCCAGTGGTGCAGTGGCAGGAACGCTGAGCCTTCTGGGAGACGGAACGATCAACCGGCTCAACCTGATTCACGTCTGGGTCGACTGGTGGGTCAGCGATGTGCTCGCGGTCATCACCTTCACTCCCCTTCTATTGCTGTATGTAGCTCCACTCGTGGGTCGCTGGCTTAGATCGGAAAGCTGGGTTCGCCAACTAACGACATGGCGAGGCCGTGTTTCGGCAACTGAGATCCTTGAGTTTGCCGCAGAATCTGGATTTGTGGCCTTCGTCATCTGGCTCGTCTTCGGTTACGCTCTGGCCATTCCCTATCAGCCTTTTTACCTTCTATTCCTCCCCGTTATCTGGATCGCTGTTCGGCATGGCCTGCCTGGAGCCGTCGTGGCCAATTTCGGCATAAGCGCCGCAATGACCTTCGCCGCCTGGGTTACTCAGGCACAGAAAGGCTCACTCCCCGAATTGCAACTCGCCATGTTGGCTTTAGGACTGACCGGAATTTGTTTGGGAGCCGTCGTCAGCGAGCGGGAGGTTGCTCAGCAAAAATTGGCAACCAAGGCCGAGGAAATCAACAGCAAGCTCGCCGAGATCGAACAGATCTATAAGTACGCCCCCGCTGGGCTTGCCTTTATGGACCGGGACTACCGCGTGATCCGTATCAATGAGCAGTTGGCGGGTTTCTGCGGCATGCCCACCGAACAAATCATCGGGAGGAAAATCACGGAAGTCGTGCCACCCGATCTGGCCGCAAGAATGATCGAGATTTGGCAGCAGGTCTTCCATCGGGGAATCCCCGTTCTCAACGTGGAAATGCATGGAATCAGTCCCGGGAAAGAGGAGGAACAGTACTGGCTTGAAAACTACATTCCGTTTCGCCGCGACACTGGCGAGGTCGTCGGATTGATCGCGTCGGTCCTCGATATTACCGACCGCAAACACGCGGAACAAGCTCTCAAAACATCGGAGGAACATCACCGCCGTCTGTGGGAGCGTAACCTCGCCGGAATCTTCCGCTACACAGCGAACGGAACCATCCTGGAGGTCAACCAGGCCTTCGCCAGCATGCTGGGATATTCATCGCCTGCTCAGGTCGTAGGACTAAGCCGTGGCGATACATTCTTCGACGCCGACCAAGCTGAAGTCCAATGGGAACTCTTGCGCCAGGAGAAGAACTTAGTCAATTTTGAATTGTGCCTCAAACGGAAAGACGGTTCGCCGGTTTGGGTCTTGGCCAACGCCGGCTGGCTCGAGAGCGAGCGTGGCTATTCGCAGGTGGAAGGTGCCTGCATCGATATTACAGCGCGCAAACTGGCCGAGTACGAGATGGGCAAGGCCCGCGATGCGGCCGAAGCCGCCAGCCTCGCCAAGAGCCGTTTCCTGGCCAATATGAGCCATGAAATCCGTACGCCCATGAACGGCGTCATTAGCATGACCGCGCTCCTGCTGGATACACCTCTGGCCCCCGAGCAGCGCGAATTCGCAGAGATTGTCCATGCCAGCGGCAAAACTCTGCTGGGCATCATCAGCGATATTCTCGATTTTTCCAAAATTGAAGCGCAAAAACTGTCTCTGGAATTGCTCGATTTTGGTTTGCAAACGCCGCTCCGGGAAGCGGTTGAAATCGTCGCGCTCGAAGCACACCGAAAGGGGCTCGAACTGCTCTGCTATATCGACCCCGCAGTTCCCGCGCTTCTGAAAGGCGACCCCGGGCGTTTACGTCAGATCATCGTCAACCTCTTGTCCAACGCAGTTAAGTTTACCCAAGAGGGAGAAATCAACTTCAGCGTTGAGGTCAAGGCTGAGCACGAGAACGCAGTCACCCTCCGGTTTGCCGTGAAAGATACCGGCATTGGCTTTCGTGAAGAACAGGCTTCATCCCTTTTTGCACCCTTCGTACAAGGCGACGGATCAACCACCCGAAAGTTTGGCGGAACAGGTCTTGGTCTTGCCATCTCCAGCCAGTTGGTCGAGTTGATGGGAGGACAAATCGGAGCCCACGGCTCAATCGGGCACGGCGCTACCTTCTGGTTCACCCTGACTTTTGAAAAGCAGGCGCAATGCGATAACACATCGACCGAGTTGTATATCCGAGTGCAAGCTCCAAAGATTCTCGTCGTGGACGACAACGCAACCAGCTGCGGAATCCTGCACACCCTGCTCACAGACTTAGGTTGCCACAGCGAAGAAGCAGCCGACGCAGGCACTGCCATGGCCGCCCTGCAGGCAGCAAGACGCTCCGGCGAGCTTTTCCGGGTCGCCTTAATAGATTCAAAAATGCCCGCAGTCAATGGTCATGAGTTAGCCAAGCGTATATTGGCTGACACCGAGTGGCAGGAAACTACTCTCTTGCTCTTGACTCCCCTCGGACAAGAAACCGACCGACAGACCCTGCAACAGTCGGGATTCACCGGAAGGCTGTCAAAGCCCATTTGGAAATTCTCCCTGCAAGAAGCGTTGACCCTGGCTCTGCAAAAACGAAGCCAGCCAGAAGTCGGGAGCAGTCTCCTAGCGAACCCTCCCGGCATTTCTCCAGTCACCGGTCGCCTCGATGCCGCCAAAACACGAATTCTAGTAGTGGAAGATAACCCAACGAACCAGAAAGTGGCTCGCGCAATCCTAGGAAAGCTCGGATACCAGGCGGAAGTCGCCGCCAGCGGCGAGGCCGGTCTCGAAGCGCTCAAGCAATCCGACTACGACATCGTTCTCATGGATTGCGAAATGCCCCTCATGGACGGCTTCGAAACCACCCAACACATCCGCAGCCAAGCCGCCGGAACCCGCAACTCCGCCGTCCCCATCATCGCCGTTACGGCGAACGCCATGCAGGGAGACCGCGAAAGGTGCATTGCAGCGAGGATGAACGACTATCTAGCCAAGCCCCTCGAGCCTCGTCAGCTGGCCGAGATGCTTCTGAAATGGCTCCCTCGACCGGCCCTGACCCCAGCGGCGATCCCGTCGGACAGCTCAGCTCAGCCTGCGCGGGAAACAATTTTCGATGAAAAAAGACTCACCTCACGACTTTCCGGCGACGAAGTCTTGGCCCGCACGATTCTAGCCGACTTCGTGAACGATGTCCCCGAACAACTCAAAAGCTTGCAGAAACACATCGAGCAGAGCGACTCGCGCCGCGTCACCGCAGAAGCACATGCGCTCAAGGGGGCGGCAGCCACAGTATCGGCCGTAGCCGTCAACGATCTCAGTCTCCAGATTCAGCTGGCGGGAACTGCAGGAGACTGGACCCGCGCCGCAGGCCTGCTGGCCGAGCTCGACCAACAATTCGAGACCTTCAAAACCACGCTGACACAATCAGGCTGGATGTAACCCAAAGCTGCATGTAACCCAGAGCTGGATGTAACCCAAATCCGTGTGGGCTCAATGCTGGTGCCGGGACGGGGGGTCGAACCCCGATGAGCCGAAGCCCGGCGGATTTTGAGTCCGCTGCGTCTGCCAGTTCCGCCATCCCGGCTTTGGGAGGCTATCTCATTGTAAAGCAATCACTTAAATCTGATCAACCGAATCGTTTTCAGACTATCGAAAATCGCTGGTGTAGAGTTTTAAGTGTCAGTGGGCTATTTACATTAGTTAAGAGGTACTGCACGAATGTCGTATGCTTTTCTCGCAATATCAATTGCTAAATAACATAAATCGTTTAATAATTATTCTCATCTATCAATCATGCAACTGAGTCATGAACAGTTCCGGGAACTGGCCTGGAAGCACGGCATGGCAGCCACGCACCAGCGCGAGATCATATTTAAGGCCGTTGTGTCCGCTCCCGGACACTACTCGCCCGAACAAATTTACGCCGTCGTCAAACGGCGCGTGCCCTCGGTCTCTCTCGCCACGATCTACAAAAATTTGCGGCTCTTCGTGGAAAATGGACTGTTGCAGGAGGTGACTCCTCATTCCTCCACCTTGCGCGTGGACGGCAACCTTGAACCCCATCATCACCTGGTCTGCACCCGCTGCAAGTCTGTGCAGGACATTGCAGGAGACTTCGTTGACTTCAAACGGCTGGCTCGGCATGTGCCGGGCGGCTTTGACTTAACCCAGCCGCTGATCGAGGTATTTGGCCTCTGTCCGCGCTGCCAAAACCGAAAAACCACTTCATAAGCGAAAGAGGAATTCTATGTCTGAAGACAAGCAAGTACTGGCTGGCGTTCCTGGCCCCGGCAATACAGAACCCGAGGTCGTCAAAGAATCCAAATGCCCCGTAATGGGCGGCGCTCAAACACACACAACAGCAAGGTCAAATGCGGACTGGTGGCCGAATCAACTGAACCTCAAGATACTTCACCAGCACTCCCCGCTGTCCGATCCCATGGACAAGGAGTTTAACTACGCCAAGGAATTCCAGAGCCTCGACCTGAATGCCGTCGTCAAGGATCTTAATGCCTTGATGACGACCTCGCAGGACTGGTGGCCCGCCGACTTTGGCCATTACGGAGGCCTCTTCATCCGCATGGCGTGGCACAGCGCTGGCACCTACCGCATCGGCGATGGTCGCGGCGGCGCGGGGTCAGGCCAACAACGTTTTGCGCCTCTCAACAGCTGGCCTGACAACGCAAACCTCGATAAGGCACGCCGGTTGCTTTGGCCCATCAAGCAGAAATATGGCCGGAAAATCTCCTGGGCCGATCTCATCGTTCTTGCTGGCAACGTGGCTTTGGATTCGATGGGCTTCAAGACCTACGGTTTTGGCGGCGGGCGCGAGGATGTATGGGAGCCGGAGGAGTACATCAACTGGGGCCCGGAGGGCGAGTGGCTGGGGGACAAGCGCTACACTGGTGATCGTCAGCTCGACAATCCTCTCGGCGCCGTGCAGATGGGTCTGATTTACGTAAATCCGGAAGGACCGAATGGAAAGCCGGATCCACTCGCCGCGGCACGAGATATCCGAGAGACATTCGCCCGTATGGCGATGAATGACGAAGAGACAGTTGCGCTCATTGCTGGTGGTCACACCTTCGGCAAAACCCACGGCGCTGCCGATCCCAAGCAGTATGTAGGACGCGAACCCGAGGGCGCTCCAATCGAAGAACAGGGCTTCGGCTGGAAGAACAGCTTCGGCAAGGGCAACGCGGGCGACACGATCTCCAGCGGCCTGGAAGTCACTTGGAGCACCACACCTACGAAGTGGAGTAACAACTACTTCGAAAACCTATTTGGGTTCGAATGGGAACTGACGAAGAGTCCGGCGGGCGCGCAGCAGTGGACACCGAAGAATGGCGGCGGCGCCGGTACGGTTCCCGATGCCCACGATCCGTCCAAGCGTCACGCGCCTTCCATGCTGACAACCGACCTCTCCCTGCGATTCGACCCGGCTTACGAAAAGATCTCGCGACGCTTCTTGGAGAATCCTCAGGAGTTAGCAGTTGCGTTCGCCAAGGCTTGGTACAAGCTGACGCACCGCGACATGGGTCCCGTCTCCCGTTACCTTGGCCCGCTCGTTCCAAAGGAGCACCAACTGTGGCAAGACCCTGTTCCCGTCGTGGATCATGCGTTGATCGGAGAGCAGAACATCGTCGCTCTCAAGTCGAAGATCCTCGCATCCGGACTGTCGATCTCCCAACTGGTCACCACGGCCTGGGCTTCGGCGGCGACCTTTCGCGGCTCTGACAAACGCGGCGGAGCCAATGGCGCTCGCGTCCGCCTTGCACCGCAAAAGGACTGGGACGTGAACCAGCCGGCCGCACTGGCAAAGAGCCTCGCGAAGCTGGAGGCCATCCAGAAGGAGTTCAACAACGACGCGAAGTCCGGAGGAAAGAAGGTTTCGCTAGCTGACCTCATCGTTCTTGGCGGCTGCGCGGCTGTCGAAGAAGCTGCGAAAAAGGCTGGGCACGCAGTCAAGGTTCCCTTCTCTCCCGGTCGCGCGGACGCTTCGCAAGAACAGACCGATGTGCATTCCTTCGCCCCACTCGAGCCGACCGCAGATGGGTTCCGCAACTACCTGCGTCTCGGACAGCAGATCGGACACCGAAGATCGGCGGAAGAGCTGCTCATCGACAAGGCGCAGTTAATGAACCTGACTGCTCCCGAGATGACCGTTCTCGTCGGAGGCATGCGTGTGCTAAATGCGAACTCCATGCAGTCCAAACACGGCGTCTTCACCAACCAGCCAGAGACGTTGACGAATGATTTCTTCGTCAACCTGCTCAGCATGAATACGGAGTGGAAGCCCTCTTCTACTTCGGAAGGCATATTTGAAGGGCATGATCGCGCAACGGGAGCAATTAAGTGGACCGGCACGCGCGTCGATCTGGTCTTTGGTTCCAACTCTCAGCTCCGTGCCATCGCGGAAGTTTATGCCTGCAACGACTCGAAAGAGGCGCTCGTGAAGGACTTCGTAGCCGCGTGGGACAAGGTGATGAACCTTGATCGCTACGACCTAGCCTAAGTTCGGCGGAAAAGGCGTTGCTGTAGAAAGGGCGTTCCTTTCGGCAGAGTTCTGATTCAACATCAGAACTTAACGAAAGGGATGCCCTTTTATACAACACCGCCGGGTGCCCCAGCTTCGCGACGCCTCTCGGAAGGCCTGCCATTTGTCTCTGAACGCTTTCAACCTGGGGATCCGATGTATTCCTCAATCCGCCGGACACTGGGCATTCCCCAGCGTTTCAATCAAGCGAACGTCGATCAAATCAATATCCAGCGGAACCTTGCCCTCAATTCGCAACACCGTCGCAGTGTGGCTCAAGTCCTGACCTTCTGGATGTTGCGGTTTGGCAAAACAGGACAAGGGCACAGCAATTCTCTGCGCCGATCCAACTGGAAGCGCGGAAAGCCTCTGCGTCAGGTCGATCATCGCGGCGCCAACTCCCATTTTCACCGCGTCTTTACGTTCTGAAAATGTAACGCCCCCATTGAGTTTCAGAGTCACAGCCAGCATCATGGCCCCGTTCGCTTCGCGGCTGATGTCGGTTGACGTCTTCCCCGCCACCTCAAACCAGGCTTTGGATTTGCCATTCCACACCAGACGCAGGCTTTTGCTGTCGGTGGGACTGAGCGTCAGCGAAGCATTCCCATAGAGTGTAGTGCGTGTTCCCACGTAATCCATGTGCGGAGCATTGCTGTCGCCGATGCTCATGCCGTACCCATTCCACGCCTCGCCCGCGGTGACATAGACATTTCGTTCGCCGTAGCGCGTTGCGATCGCAACCTCGTTCAAGGTCGGAGTGTTGGCCGGGTGCGCGTAGCTCAGGCCGAAACCGTAGGGAAATTGCGGATCATAGTGGGCATCGCCAACATTGAGTGGCGTTTGATCCGGACGCTTGGGCCATGAAAAACTGAGGCGCCCCTGGAAATCGTACCGTGCGTGCCCCGTCGCGTCGGCTAGCAGAACGTCGGCAACACCCTCGCCTTCCGATCCCGGCAACCATGCGGCAACAAAGGCATCCGCCGCGTTGATTTGCGGGTTGATATAAAGTGGCCGCCCGGACAGCAACACAACAACGACCGGAACTCCCTGCGACTTAAGCTTCTTGATCAACTCCAGGCTCTCCACGTTGTCGTGATGCAAGGCCACATCGGTCTGGTCGCCTTGAAATTCAGCGTAGGGAGTCTCGCCGAAAACGACGATAGCGACATCCGGCTTTTGCGCAAAACTACCGTCGACACTTAAGATCGCGTCACCGCCGGACGCTTTCGCAGCGTCGGAGATGCCCTTGTAAATTGAAGTTGCGCCGGGAAAATCTTCCGGCCCATTGTCTTTGCCCTGCCACGACAGCGTCCAGCCCCCGGATTGCATAGCTACACTATCGGCGCCGTCGCCCGCCACCAGAATTCTCGCTCCAGCCCGAATTGGCAGAAGTGGCTTCTGGTTTTCCGCTGTGTTGTTCTTCAGCAGCACCAACGACTTGCGAACCGCCTCACGCGCGATGGCACGATGTTCGGGCGAACCCAAAGGCTTAAATGTATTGGGCCGATCCTTCGGTGCAGGTTCGTCAAACACTCCAGCGCGAAACTTGACGCGCAAGATACGCCGCACGGCGTCATCAAGGCGGCTGATGGAAATGACTCCCCCCTTCACGTCGCGCACAAGATTCGCGTGTAACAGCTTGAAATCTTGCGGCTGGTTAAACACATCCAGCCCAGCATTGAAGGCAGCGGCACAGTCTGAATTCGTGCAGCCCGGTATCTGACCATGAGCCAGCCAATCGCCCATGATCATGCCATCGAAGCCCATATGATCTTTCAATATTCCGGTCAGCAGCGCCTTATTGCCATGCATCTTGACGCCGTGCCAGCTGTTGTAAGAAGCCATCACAGATTGCACGCCAGCATCAATCGCACTCTTATAGCCCGCCGCATGCAGCCGCGCGAGGTCGGCCTCGGAGGCCAAACTATCGCCTTGGTCACGGCCACCTTCGGTCGAACCATCGCCCAGAAAATGCTTGGCGGTTGAAATCACGTGATCCTTGTCGAGAAAACTCGTGCCCGTACCCTCGATCCCTTCCACCGCGGCGCGGGCATAGGCGGATACGATCTTCGGGTCTTCGCTATAGCTTTCGTAGGAGCGGCCCCAACGGTCGTCGCGCGCCACGGCGATGGTTGGAGAAAAAGTCCAATCCATGCCCACAGCGCGGACTTCTGCCGCGGTCACAGCGCCAATTCGCTTCATCAACTCCGGATCATGCGCCGCACCCAACCCAATATTGTGCGGAAAAAGTGTCGCTCCAAACACATTGTTGTGTCCGTGAACGGCATCGGAAGCCCAGATCAGCGGAATCACATTCTTATGCGCCTTCGGGTCGGCCGAAGCCTCGTAATAAGGCTCGATCAAATTCACCCAATCCTTCGCGGAGGCATGCTTGTTGCCGCCGGGCACAGACCCGCCCCCGTTCTCGATGGAGCCGATGTGATAGGTCCGCACATCCTCCGGGGTCATGGACTTAAACTCCGGCTGAACCACCTGCCCCACCTTTTCCTCAACGCTCATGCGAGCAAGTAGTCGAGTGATGCGGGCTTCCATGGCGGGGTCTCGCTTTACAATCGAATGCCCGACTGGCCACAAGTTGGGATGAATTTTGAGCAAGCCGACTGTGGGCGCGACCTGCTTTGGGTCCTTCGCAGCATGCGACGACTGCGCTGCAGCACCAGCACGTAATTGAGGCAGAAACATTGCCGATAGCAACACCAAGATCGTGATCAAGAACCCTCGCATTTCGTGCATCCTCCCTGCTCAATCGACTCCGGGCAAACTGTGCTCTACTGCGAAGTTGGCTCGCTGCGTCCGCGCGCACGCGCTTTGATCGTTTGGTAGGTCTTCATTTCGCGCGCAGCCTCGCTCGCCCGGCCGTCACGCCGATAGGCAAGACTGAGTTGATAGTGAAAGTAGTACTGATCCGGGTCCAGCCGCTCGCCGGTTTCCAGATTCGTGATCGCGCCCTTGACGTCTCCCTGGTCCAATTGCAGTTTTCCCATCTGGTAGTAGGTATCGGCTCGATTGGGCTCGTCCCGCTGCACTTCCAGCAGGAGTTTGAGCGCCTCTTCCTTCTTTTCCGACTCAATCAAGGCGAGCGCAAGATGGTATTTTGCCGCGGTGCTGGCAGGATTCAATGCAATTTCAGCGCGCAATTCGTCGGCGGCCTCTTCCCTGCGTCCCTTTTTCAACAGCAACAATCCAGCGCGAAAATGCACTTCCCCCATTGCAGGATTCAGCGCCAGTGCCTGCTTGTATTCGAGGAGCGCGTTGGGGACGTCGCCATCCTGCTCATACGCTTGCCCCGCCAGGAAATGTGCATCCGCGGAATTTGGACTGTTTGCGTCAATACCCTTCAGTACTTCTATGCCGCGAACCGTCTGGTTGGCCTTAAGTAGAGCCGCGCCATAGATATAGCTCAGGGCGCTGTCTGCCCGCAGCTGTGTTTCCATAGGTTGCAGAGTAGCCACCGCATCGGCATACGCCTCAGTAGAGTAGAGAGCTACCCCTAGCAAAGATCGCGCCAAATCATCGTCTGGATTCGACGCCACCACATCTCGGAGAGTTTGGGCAGCTTCCGGATATTTCTCCAGCTTCGCTGCGGCAATGCCCGTATTGCGGGCCAATCCTGGAGTCTCCGGCTGCCAGCGTGCGGCTTCGTGAAAGTGTGCCAGGGCAATTTCATAGCGTTGTTGACGCGCTTCAGCCGTCGCTAAGTCATTGAGGGCGCTACCCAAAATCGAGCGCAGTTGAGCTTCCTGCAGCTTCGCCTGCTGCATTTCCTCATCGCTCATGTTCACGCGGGCCAGCAACTCCGGCGTCAGTTGTGCGGTGGAATCCAGAACCGACCCCGCACGAACCAGATTCGCGTCGGCACTGTGCTCCACTTCAATATCCATGACCCTTTCCGATCCCATGCCAGCCTGGATGGAATCGAGTTTGGCGCGCCCGCTGGCGCGAGCCTTTTCCTCCATCGAACTGTAAGTTCGCAGTGTGGCGGCGCTCTCTTCCTTCTTGCCCGCCGTTGCTAATATGCGAGCCAGCGCATAGTACGCGCGCCGAATCTGGTAGTTATTACGGTCTTCCTGCTTTCCGGTGAGGGCGATCGCTTTGCGCAAATGCTCCTCGGCCACGCTAAATTCGCCGCGCTCGAATGCGTTCAGCCCGAGATAAAGCCACGCTTCGGGCCAGTTCGGGTTCACTTCGGAGGCAATTCTCAGATATTTGTCGGAGCGCGCGTATTCCTTTTCGCCCGAATCCATCACGCCCAGGAAGTAGTTGCTGAAGAAGTCTCGAGGGTTGAATTCGATCTCAGATTGAAATTCCTTTCGCGCCTCCGGTGAGCGGCCCCATTCGGCGCGAATCAGATAGGCCAAACCGAGGAAATAGTGCGCGTGCGCGGTTTTCGGGTCGAGTTCGATGGCACGCTTGAATTCGCGCTCCGCGTCGTCCAACATCTCCGTGTCGCGGTAGGCGCGCCCGAACAAAACGTGCAATACGGCGCGATCCCCGCCAACGGTCAGCATTTCCTGGAACAGCGCCGCCGCTTTCTCTTTCTGTTTGGTGTGGAGCAGGCAAATCCCCAGCGAGTAGGCCGCATCCAGATCGCCTTGCAACGTAATCGACTGGGTCAGAGACTCCACGGCCTTGAGGTCGTCGTTCTTCATCATCCAGGCCTTACCCTGCACGTGCCAGGCGCGGGCGTTGCCGGGATCGGTGAGGATGGCCTTGGCAGTCTCGCTCAGCGTGTCATCAGCCCGCAGTGCCCGCATGTAGGCAATGGCCAGGTCGACATGGGTATCTGGAATGTCTTCCAAGTCGATGGAACGCTGGTAAAGTTCCACCGCCTGAGGCCAGGCAGCCTGGAGCACTCGTAGATTGGCCATCTGTCGCAGGGCGAGGGCCGCCAGGCGACGATTGGCGTCAGCGACGCCCGGAGGGTCTCCGGAAGATTGGGCGGCTCTGGCAGCCTCCAGGCGCGATTGCAGGGCCACTGCAGCGGAAGGCGGGGATTCGAGTGGCGCTGGTTCCTTCTGGGGCTGCCCAATTACCGTCACCGACATCAGGAATGAGGATGTCAGGATGAGCGCTAAGAAGAGTCGGGGGAGGCGGTTCCAGGACACAATCAATTATTCCACGAAAGCGGGAATGAAAAACCGGACCTGACTCTCGTCAGGCCCGGCGGTTGGTGGTGTGTATGTGAAGTTAGAAGATCAGCTTCAACCCGTACTGAATTTCTCGCGGACCGTGGGTCAAGGTTGATTTTCCGAATGAACCGTTCGAATCGACGATGCTCGTGATCACGCTGTTACTGGCCGAGCATGCTGCAACACCGCAGGCAACGTGACCTCCAGACATTAAATCGTTCTGGTTGTTGCCTCGATCCGCGCGGAAATTGGCGTGATTGAAGGCGTTGAACATTTCCACACGGAACTGGATTTGCAGCTTCTCGCCTTGGAAGAAAGGAGTCTTCCAGTTCTTGTAGAAAGCGAAGTCGGTATTGACGTTCTTCGGACCGAAGCAAGCACCGCGCGGTGCCGTACCGATCGTCCCAAGCTGGTAG